>NZ_JBIQDE010000005.1:0-396583 GCF_045371305.1 Sphingomonas sp. 179-A 2A2 NHS
TGCGGTGACACCCATCTAGGTAAACCACCCCAACCCGTCAAACCCTTTTTGCAACTTTCTTACACACACCCCCAAAAACCACGCTTTCCCGCCGGTTTTAATGGCTTGTGAAGCCGCCACCCCGTAGCGAATCCGACATGGTCGCCCCCACCGCCGCATCGAATCAGACGGAATCGCTCGCCCGGCAGGTGCGTAACGCGGTGATATGGCGCTCGGGCAGCCAGATCGCGGCGCAGATGGTGCAATGGGCCGCGACCTTCCTCGTCATCCGCATTCTGTCACCCAGCGATTACGGCCTATTCGCGATGACCGGCGTCGTCATGGCGTTCCTCAACATGCTGAACGGCTATGGCCTCGCCAGCGGCCTCGTCCAGCGACCCGAGGTGACCGAACGCGAGATCCGGCAGCTGTTCGGCATGCTCATCGTGGTGAACGTGGCGCTCGCCCTGATCCAGGTCGCGCTCGCCCCCCTGGCCGCGGCGTATTACCGCCAGCCCGAGGTTGCGCAGCTGCTCCGCGTCCAGGCGCTGATCTATCTCGGCACCCCCTTTATGGCGCTGCCCCAGGCGCTGCTCAGCCGTGCGATGGATTTCCGGCTCCAGGCGCGGGTCAACATTATCTCCTCCCTGGCCGGTGCCGGCATGGCTCTGATCGGCGCGCTGTCCGGCTGGGGCGTGTGGACCCTGGTGTTTGCCCCCATGGCGCTCTTCGCCACCCGCGCGATCGGCATGACCATGGCCGCAAAGTCGCTCATGTGGCCGCTGTTCGATTTCCGCGGCGCCGGGGCGCTTGCCCGCTTCGGCGGAGTCATGGCCGCCAGCCAGCTGTTCTGGTTCCTGCAGAGCCAGGTCGACGTGTTCATCGCCGGCCGCACGCTCGATGTGCATGCACTCGGGATCTACACGACCAGCCTGTTCCTGGCGCAGATCTTCGTCTCGAAGTTCGTGCCGCCGCTGAACGAGGTCGCCTTTTCCGCCTATGCCCGGATCCAGCACGATCGCGTCGCCACTGCCGCTGCCTTCGTGAAGGGGGTGCGGATCGTGATGTTCGCTGCCCTCCCCTTCTACATCGGCCTCGCAGCAACCGCCGAGCCGCTGGTGCTGACGATGCTGGGGGAAAAATGGGCCGCGGCCGCGCCGATCGTCCGCCTGCTCGCGCTCGCCATGCCATTCATGACCTTGCAGGTGCTGTTCTCCCCGGCGTGCGACGCGCTGGGCCGGCCCGGCATCGGGGTGCAGAATGGTGCCGCCGGATCGGTGATCCTTGCGCTCGCCTTTCTCGTCGGTGTGCGCTGGGGCGTGACCGGGCTCGCGCTCGCCTGGATCGTTGCTTACCCGCTCTATCTCGCGATCAGCTGCTGGCGCGCGCTCCCCGTGATCGGCGCCCGGCTGGGTGACGTTGCGCGCGCAGTGGCGACGCCGCTCCTCGCCGCCACGATCATGGGTGCGGCCGTGGTACTCGCCGATCGCGCGACTAACCTGCCGCCACTACCGCGGCTCGCGCTGCTGGTCGCGGTCGGGGGGGCGACCTATGCCGCCTGCCTGCTCGTCTTCGGTCGCGCGCTCCTGCGCGAGATGCTGGCGCTGCTCCGCCCGCGCTAATCGCTTACGCCTGCTGGATATAGGCGCGCATCGCCTCGGCCTCCGCCTCCACCCGGTCGATGCGATATTTGACGAGGTCGCCGATTGAGACGACGCCGATCACGCGTCCGCCGTCGACCACCGGCAAGTGCCGGATCCGCCGCTGCGTCATCAGCGATAGCGCGCCGAGCACCGGATCCTCAGGCGTCACGGTGACGGCTGGCGCGGTCATCACGTCCCGCACCGCGCGATCGAGCACGCCCGTATCACCGTCCTTCAGGCAATAGATCACGTCGCGTTCGGAGAAGACGCCGGCGACCTCGTCGCCCTCCATCACCAGCAGCGCCCCGATTCGCCGCTGCGCCAGCAGCGCGACTGCCGCACGCACCGTCTGATCGGGCGTGGTGGAGATCACCTCTCCGCCCTTGCCGTGCAGGATTGCCGCGATCGTCATCGCTCCGCTCCTTTTATCAATCGCTTCTCTGCTGGAAGAATGCGCTTCTCCGTAGCAGATGGAAAGTATGAGCCAGCTGGACGATCCCGAATACGCAAAATTCGCCTGGCGCCGTTTTCGCCGGTTGCTGGCCTGGACGGCCGTCATCGGCCTTGTGGCGTCGCTGATCGCGGTGTGGCTGGTCGGCCGCTCCTACGGCGAACTGGGCTGGATCGCGACGCTGGCGACGATCGGCGGCGTGACGGGGTCGGTGCTGATGGCCGGCGCGCTGATGGGGCTGACCTTCCTGTCGTCGGGCACCGGGCATGACGAGGCGGTGGATACGTTTGACTCCGATCAGGCCGATGATGCCGATCAGCCGGGTTTGCGGAAGAAATAGCGCAATGTCGCCGTCCCGTTCGCCGGCACGGTGGTCGCCCAAACTTGCTTTCCCTTGCGCGTCACCAGCCGCCGCGCCGCCCTCATCTGCCCGGTGCCGGTCGCGAACCGCGCCTCGTAAGCGATCGGCCAGGGATTGGCGTTGCTCACGGTGAGAACGAAGGAGCGCGCCTTACCTTGCCGTGGCAACTCCTCGATCCTGGCAGAGACGCTGGGCGAGCCAGGCAGGCCGAGCTCGATCTCCTCGTCGACCGCCTTGTCGTCCAGCCACGTTTCTCCCAGCAGGATCGGGCGATCACCACCCTCCTGAAGCACGACGACGCGACCCGCCGGCAGCGGCAGACCGAGCCCGTCCGCCTTCCGGTTGCGCAGGCGCAAAACGCGGCGCGCGTTCGGCACCCCCGACGAATAGCCGTCACTGACATAAAGTGTCTGCACCCGAACCCCGTTGCGCGTCGTCAGCGCCACTTGCTTCTGCCCCTTCGCAGCGACCGTGGTGGGAGCCGGCACGGTGTAGAGCTTGAAGTCGCCAAGCTCGCCCTGGATCACTTCCGCGGCAGGCGCCGATGATCGCATCGCGGTGACCATCACCGGGGCCGGCGGAGGAGGCGGCGGTGGCGGAGGAGGAGGCAGCACCCCAGCCATGTCGTAGCGCTCGTCGCGTGAATAGGCGACCTGGGTTGGCCAGCAGCTCAGCTCCAGCCAGCCCATGTCGTAGTTGCCGAACGATGGCGCCCTTTCGCGGTTCGGCTTGCCCGCCACCAACTGCGTGCGCGCATCGGGAAAGCTGGTCACGTCGGTCGATGCGAGCGTCACCCAAGCAGCAAGGCTCGCCCGGCCTTCCGCTTCGGCATCGGAACCAAGCGTCACGACATAATCCGCCTGCCAGTCGAACCCGCCGGCAAGATAGGACAAGGTGATCGTGGCGGAGACCGGCCGCGCCGCCGTCGTCGCGATCGATAACGTGGGCCGCGCGCTCAGCCCTTCCGGCACATCGGTCTGCACGATCTTCTCGGGAAGGCCGGAGCAACTCAGCGCCTCAAAGCCGCCTGCAACCTCGATCACTCCCGCGCCATCCGCGCCGGAGCGGATCGTCGCCTGCTGCTCGATCACCTGCCCGGTCGCCGGATTGGTTCGCCGGATCAGCACCCGGCGGCCAAGTGCGCGATCATAAAGGCTGCGCGGGCTGAGCAGCGCGGCATCGAGGTTCTTCTCCACCACATCCTGCGGGAAGCCGGCGACGATCGCCGTTTCCGGCATGATGTTCCCGGCCACACCCTCGAAGCGGATCACGGAAGGCCCCGCGGGCAGGGTTACCGTCCTCGTCTCGGTGACGAGTGCGAAACCTTGCGCCGATGTGCGGCTGAGCGGCGTGCTCGGCGCACGATCGGGCGCGCGGTACAGGGTGACGGAAAGCTGGTCCGGCTCTGTCGACGTCACCACTGTCTGGGCGATCGCCCCCGCGTGTATGGCGACAGCCAGTAGCACGCCGCTGCACAGGCGCGCGATCCCCGGGGCACGATGCGGAGCGCGGCGGCGCATCGCGCGCTCAGTAACGCGTTTCGATGACGGCGGTCAGCGTCGCGCTGCCGTTGGCCGGCACCGGTACGTGCCACACCCGCTCGTCCAGCGAACGTTGCTCGCCCTTCAGGCTCTCCGAGGAAACACGCGTGTCACGCCAGTGATTGTCGAGCCCCGCCTGCACGACATCCACCGTCACCGGCTCCGGGCGCGCATTGGTCACCTCGTACTTCATCGTCGTACGATAGAATTGGGTGGCGCGGTCCACCTCCATCGTCCGCGTCTCGCCATCCTCGGTGACGCGATAGCGAGCAACGCGGCGCCCTTCGTCGCCGTCGATCTCTTCCCGCTTCACCACCTCGGGGCGAACCTTCACGTCGAATGCCTCGCCGGTGACGAGTGCCAGCGAGGATCCCATCGGCGTATGGCCGATCGCACGCTCGCCAATGAACTGCGGCTGGCCGGCCGCATCGCGAATATAGAGCCGCACCGTCCCGGCGGGCAGCGCATCGCCCAGCCCACCGGTACGGGACGAGGAAAAGGCGAAGATGGTTGAGGCGCTTCCGGGCTCGCTCTGCGTGTGGAGGGCAGGGACGCGATACTCGTACGCCTTGCGTGCGGGAACGGCGGACACGTTGAGGAAGCTCACTTGCTTCTGCTGCTTGGCGGCGATCGTCGTGCGGTGTCCCAGCGGGTACAGATAGAAGTCCCCGAGCCGCCCGCGCGGTGCCGTCTCGGTACCAGCAGCGGTGCCAGGCGCGTAATTGCCGACGGCTGGAGCCCGCCGCGATGTATTGGCCGTTGGCGCCCCCGCCACCAGCACCGCATCGGCGTTCACCATCGGCGTGTCATTGCTGTTGCGCAGCGTCACCCAGCCCTGCACGTCAATCGTGCTCCTCGCCTCATCGAACAGTGCGACATAGTCTGCATTCCAGCCGAACCCGTTCGACAGGTAACTGAGCGTTGCCGGCCGTGTCCCGGCGCGGGCGGAATCGACCGTCACCGACAGCGTCGGCCGCGCGCGCAAGTTGGGCGGCAGGGAATCGAACACCACCCGCACGGGCAGGCCGTCGTCGCGCAGCACCTCGATCCGGTCGCCGATCCGCAGCACCACGCCGCCATTATTGGCCAGCACCGTCGCCCGCTCGCGCGTCTCCGCGCCAGTCGCGGGGTTCGTGCGCAGGATCGTGATCGTCTGGCCGACTGCCTTTTCCATCAGCGCCTGCGGGGAGAGCAGGTCGTAATCGAAATTCTGTTCGATGATCGTCACGCCATCGGTCGACAGCCGCACCGTTTCCGGCCGGATCCCATTCGACACGTCGGGGAAGTCCTGCCGGCTCACCCCCCTTGGAAGATTGAGCTGCCGCGTGTCCTGCACAAGCGCCAGGTTGTTGTTGTAGATGGTGACGGCCACGTCGCCCTGCGCGCTTCGCGCCGGCCCACCTCCCGGCGTAGGAGCCTGTGCCCAAACCTGCGTTGCCGCCGACGACGCGATCAGCGTCATCGCCATGCCCAACCGACGCATGCGACCTCTCCCCCGTTTCCTCAACAGCTTAGGGTTGCCTCCAGCCGGCGTCATCCCATGAAATGCGCTGCCGTCATCCACGGCCCAGCAAATGATCGACCAGCCGGCCCAGCGTCGGGAATCCCGCCAGTCGTAGCGCGGCTTTCTCACCCGTCGTCGATGCCGGCACCAGCGCCTGGCCGAAGCCAAGCTTCGCCGCTTCCTTCAGCCGGAGCGCGCCGTGCGCGACGCTTCGGACCTCGCCGGACAGAGCGACTTCGCCGAACGCCACCGCATCCGCCGGCACCGGCCGCTCCGACAGCGCGGACACCAGCGCCGCTGCCACCGCCATATCCGCCGCCGGATCCTGCACGCGATATCCACCCGCGACGTTCAGATAAACTTCCGCCGAGGAGAAGCTGAGCCCGCAGCGCGCTTCGAGCACGGCCAGGATCATCGCCAGCCGCCCGCTGTCCCAGCCGACCACCGCCCGCCGCGGCGTCGCCCCGCTCGCCAGCCGGACGACCAGCGCCTGGATCTCCACCAGCACCGGCCGCGTCCCTTCCAGCGCCGGGAACACCACCGCCCCCGTCACGCTCTCGTCGCGCTGCGTCAGGAACAGCGACGACGGGTTCGACACTTCGGTCAGCCCTTCGCTCTGCATCGCGAAGACGCCGATCTCGTCGGTGCCGCCGAAGCGGTTCTTGATCGCGCGCAGGATGCGATACTGGTGGCTGCGCTCGCCCTCGAAGCTCAGCACCGTATCCACCATATGTTCCAGCACGCGCGGGCCGGCGATCGTGCCATCCTTGGTGACATGGCCGACGAGCACGAGCGCCGTGCCGCGCTCCTTGGCAAAGCGGATCAGTTCCTGCGCGCTGGCCCGCACCTGGCTGACGGTGCCAGGCGCGCCCTCGATCAGATCTGAATGCATCGTCTGGATCGAATCGATCACCAGTAGGGCCGGCGGTCGCCCCGCTCCCAAAGTGGTCAGGATATCGCGCACCGACGTGGCGGAAGCGAGTCGCACCGGCGCCTCCCCCAGCCCCAGCCGCCGTGCGCGCAGCCGTACCTGGTCGGCCGCTTCCTCGCCGGAGACATAGGCGACGTCCGCCCCGCCCAGCGCCAGCCGCGCCGCTGCCTGCAGCAGCAGCGTCGATTTGCCGATCCCGGGATCGCCGCCGATCAGCGTCGCGCTTCCCTCGACGAAGCCGCCGCCCAGCGCCCGGTCGAGCTCCGCAATGCCGCTTGCCATGCGCGCCGGCAGCGGCACCTCGGCGTCCAGCGCCACCATCGTCAGTGCGCGCCCGCCCCCCTGCAGATTGTGCTTCGCCTGAAACGGCGTCACCACCGCCGGCGCTTCCTCGACCAGCGTGTTCCACTCCGAGCAGTCGACGCACTGTCCCTGCCACCTCGAGGCGACCGAACCGCACGATTGGCAGACATAGCGTTTCTGGAGCTTGGCCATCTTCATTCCTGCAGTGCGACACGCGCCGTGGGCGACTTATACTTTCGTATCAGGGTCGGAACAACAAGGGAACAGAAGCTTAATATTCTGCACTTTGATACAATATGTCCGGCAGTGATCTTGACGTAGATTGCTGCATGCGCGAAGCGGGCTGCCGCTATGAAGAGCCCCCTTTATTTCGCCGCCGCGGCGCTCCTCGCGCTCGCTGCCTGCAACTCCAAGTCGGACGCTCCCGAAGTGCTCGACACCAACCCGGATCCGATGGCGACCGAGCTTGCCAATGCGGGTGCGGTTGAGCTTCCCCCGGCGATCAAGGCCGAGAAGACGATGCGCTGCAAGGACAACAGCCTTGCCTATGTCACCTTCTTCCAGGGTGACAAGCAGGCGATCGTCCGCACCGAGAAGGACGGCACGCCCGTCACGCTGACCGCTGCGAACGCCGGCGATCCGCTGGTTGCCGACGGCGGCTGGAAGCTGACCGGCACGCCCGAGAACATCACGCTGGAGCAGCCGGGCAAGGGCTCGCAGACCTGCCGCTCGTAAGAGCAACGAATACGCCGCCGCTCCTCCCGGGATGCGGCGGCGCCGTTATGTGATATGGTGCCGGCCTGATGGCCCGCCACCGCCCACGCCAGTCGCTGGATCCCGCCACCGTCCTCAGCGCTTATGCTGTCGGCGTCTTCCCGATGGCGGATGCGCGCGACGCGCCCGGCGTCTATTGGGTCGAACCGCGGCAGCGCGCGATCCTGCCGCTCGACGGCTTCCATCTTTCCCGTTCGCTGCGCCGCACGCTGAAGTCGGAACGCTTCCGGCTGACCGCCGATACCGCGTTCGACGAGATCATCGCGATGTGCGCCGAAGCCGCCACCGATCGGCCCGAAACCTGGATCAACCACTCGATCGAACGCGTCTTCCGGCAGCTTCATATCGCCGGCTTCGCCCATTCGATCGAATGCTGGGAAGGCGACTCGCTGGTCGGGGGGCTTTATGGCCTGGCACTGGGGCGCGCCTTCTTCGGCGAATCGATGGTCAGCCGAACGACGGACGCGTCCAAGGCCGCGCTCGCGGCACTCGTTGCGCGGCTGCGGGTTGGCGGCTTCACCCTGCTCGATTGCCAGTTCATGACCGATCACCTCGCCTCGATGGGCGCGGTGGAGATCGAACGCGCGGATTACGTTGCGTTGCTGGGCGATGCGCTCTCGGAAGTGCTCGGTGCCGCAGCCGCGGGAGATTCCTGGGCCGTGGGTGCGGGCGATTTCCGGGCGGTGGATGGCGTTCCCAGCACTTCTGTCGCCGGCCCCTTGTCCGGGAAGGACATCGTGCAGCTCTTGGCCCAGACGTCGTAGATCGGGTGCTGGACGACGTTCAGCGCAGGACGCTCCTTGTAGAGCCATCCCGAAAACGCCCGCCGCCACTTCTCATCCGCACCGCGCACGTCCAGCTGCACGAACGCGCCGGTCAGCTGCTCCTGCTCCCACGGCGCGGTGCGCTCGCACGCACGCAGCCGGACGATCGTATCGCCGACGCGCAGCGCTTGACCCGGCTTCATCGTCAGATCGCGGCTGACGCCATTGCGCTTGTTGAGCAGGCCGACGACCGCCACGCGCTCCGCCATCGGCGTGCTGCCGGCGTCTACTGGCCCCGTATCTCCCTCGACCGTCACCACATCGGAAGGCACTTCGGCCTCCGCGGCATCCGGCACTTGCTGACTGGCGACTGGCGTCTGGCGCGTGTCATCGCCCAGCCAGCGCGCACCCTGCCACACGCCGACGCCGATCAACGCCGCGGCGGCAAGACCGCCGGCCGCGACCGCCGGCTTCACGCGTCGGGGCTCCACGCCTCGTAATCACCTGTGGCCGCCTGGCGATGGCCGCCCTTTTCCAGCGCGCCCGACGGGCGATAGGCCTCTGGCGTCCCGGTCATGTTCGGCTTGGCCGGCTTTTGCCACGGCCGCGGGCTCGGCAGCGCCTCGTCGGGCGCGCCGTCCACATGGTGGTGCAGCCAGCTGAACCATTCCGGCGGGACGCGGCTCGCATCGTTTGGACCGTTGTAGATCACCCAGCGCCGCGGGTTGCCGGCGGTATCCCGCCCGCCTTCCCAATAGACGTTGCCAAGCGCGTCCTCGCCGACGCGCGTCTTGCCGCGCAGGCCGAACCAGGTACCGATGGTGGCGCCGTTCCACCAGGTGAAGGGGTTGAGATTGATGCCCATGACGGCCCCGCGCTTAGCGGTTGGCGCTCGCCCCTTCAATGCCGTGCGGCAGTGCTTTCTCGGGTCGATGCGCCGCATGCCAGGGAACAAAGCCGGGGATTTGGCCATTGCTGCTGTTGATGAACCGAAACGAACAGGGGTAAACAGATGAAGAAGCTAGTTATTGGCGGTCTTGCTGCAGGTGTGATGTCGCTCGCGGCGTGCAATTCCAGCCCGCGCGAACAGGCTGCCGACAATATCGAAGCCAATGCCGAGGCCCGCGCCGACAATCTTGAGGATATGGCCGATAACGTCTCGTCGGACGTGGCCAGCGACGCGCTTGAGAACCAGGCGGATGCGGTTCGCGCAACGGGCGAGAATCAGGCGGACGACCTGCGCACCAACGATCCGGACACCAACCTGGCGAACGGGATCTAAATCACCCATTGGCGGACCGGCCCGGTCCGCCGGCCGTCAAACAGCAAGGGCGCCCAAGTTTGCTTGGGCGCCCTTTTTTTTGCGTATCCGCTACTCGTCGCCGCCAGCGGCGCTGGCGGATGCTACTTCCAGCTCACCTTGTCGCCTTCGCTGATGCCCAGTTCAGCCGATCGGCCGCCATTGATCTCCAGCACCGCCGCCACCGGCTCGCCCGACGGCACCTGCGCTTCTGAGAAGGGCACCGTATTCTCGGCGATGCGGGCGATCGTGCCATCCGCGCGAATGAAGATGATATCCAGCGGCGACGGCGTGTTCTTCATCCAGAAGCTTGCCTCGCGCGGCCCGCCGCCGTCTGCGGGATAAGGCGCGAACAGCATCCCGCCATCTTTCGGGATGTCGGTGCGGAACATCAGCCCGCGTTCCTGCTCCGCCGGGGTCCGCGCCATCTCCACCTTGAAGACGTGGCGGCCGGTCTGGCTCGTCACCGTAACGGTGGTCAGCGGCGCCTTCGCCGCCTCGTTGCCCGCCGATGCCGCCGCGTCCTGGCCGGTGCAGGCGGATACGCCGATCAGCAGCGCGATCGCTGCCAGACCATGGAACTTCATTTCAATCCTCCTGCGCGACGCTGACCGCCATCGGCCCCTTGCGCCCTTCGACGACGCGTGCGCGCAGCCGCTGGTCGGGCTCGACCGTCACGATGTCCCCGCGGCGCAGCGTTTCCATGTGAACGAAGATATCACCCGGCGTATCGTCTCGCACCAGGAAACCATAGCCTTTCAGGCGGTTGAACCATTTCACCGTCACCGGCTCCCAGTCTCCCGCCTCGCCGATCAGGCTAACGGGATCGACGCGGTTCGTCGTGCGCGGGGCGGGCTCGACGGCGGTGCTGAGGTCGAGCGACACGATTTCGCGCGCCTGGTAGCCGCGCTCGCGGCGCACCGCGATCGCTTCGATCCGCGATCCTTCCGGGATGCTGCGCCGCCCAAGCGGCTGCAACACCGAAAAGTGGATCAGAACGTCGCCGAACTCCGACTGGTCGGGCACAAGAAAGCCAAAGCCCCGCGTCACGTCGAACCACTTGAGCGTGCCGGATACGGCCACCCCCTCGTCCGCCGCTTGCGCGTCGACGTCGGCTGGCCCTTCGCGGTCGTCCGCGGCATCAAACGGCTGGCTGCGCATCTCTCTCTGCTTCCCCGTGCCGACGCTAGCACGGTTGACGCATCGCACAAACGTCTCGTTGCAAAACGGAGAAGTTGATCCGGCGCCTTATTGATCGGGCTCAAGTATATCGCCGGGTTCTGCCGTTACGATCCGCCGCGCCAGCGCGTAATTATGCCCGGCGCGGACCAGAGCGGCGATTTGCCGCTCGCGCGTGCGCTCGTCCGTCACCGCCGCGGCAAAGGGGCCGAAACGCCGCCGCCGGGCGAGCGCCAGCGCGCTGGTAAATGCCTGGTCGGCGCTTTCCTCGAGCGCGTCGGCGGCATCCTCCTCACCGACATGAGCCGCGCGTAGCGCCATCGATACACGGCGCGTGCCATAGCCACGCCGTGCCAGCGACCGCGCCTTGGCCTCAGCGAAGGCGTGATCGTCGACATAGCCAAGCTGCGCCATCCGATCTGCGATCTGTTGCGGGTCGGCGCTCGCACCGGTCCACCCCCGCTCGCGCACCTTGCGCGACAGATATGCCGCCAGCTTTCCTCTTGTCGTGGCAAATCGCTCGACGTACCGGAGCGCCAGCGCCTCCAGCGCAGCAGTATCGAGCGGGGGCGGCGGGCGGCGCGGCGTAGACATGCGCCTTGTTGTTGCCACACTGCCATCGGATTTTGAACGCGGCGACCGTTCACGGCTGGGGCCAAATGTCGGTGCATCCGTGCACCGCCCATGAGACTTGAGCAGACACATGACGACCGCGACCCTTTTGCCTACCCCGAGCAGCGATGCGCAGCCGCGCATCTTTTCCGAGTTCGAAACGCTTGGGCAGGCGCTGGATTATGCCGCCGGGGGCGAACGCGGGCTCAATTTCCATGATGCGCGCGGCACGCTGGTTCGGCCCTACCCCTTCCGCGAACTTCAGGCCGATGCGAAGGCCGCGGCCTATCGGCTGATCGCGGCCGGCATCGCGCCGGGGGACCGGGTTGCGTTGGTCGCGGAAACAAGCGCCGAATTCGCCGCACTCTTCTTCGGCACCGTTTATGCCGGCGCGTGGCCAGTGCCGCTGCCGCTGCCGACCTCGTTCGGCGGCAAGGAATCCTACATCGATCAACTGCGCGTCCAGCTGACGAGCTGCGATCCGAAGATGCTGATCTACCCGCCCGAACTGTCTGAGATGGCAGGCGCCGCCGCCGCCGCGGTCGGGACGCAGGGGATCGACTGGGCTGACCTGCTCTCGCGTGACGCGAATGCCGTGGACCTGCCGAAGGCATCGGGCGATGACATCGCCTATCTGCAATATTCCAGCGGCTCGACGCGCTTCCCGCACGGCGTCGCGATCACTCACCACGCGCTGCTCAACAACCTCGCGGCGCACGCCCATGGCATGGAGCTGATCGAGACCGATCGCTGCATCTCCTGGCTGCCCTGGTATCACGACATGGGGCTTGTCGGCTGCTTCCTGTCGCCGATCGCCAATCAGGTGTCGGTCGATTATCTGAAGACCGAGGATTTCGCCCGCCGTCCGCTGGCGTGGCTCGATCTCATCAGCCGCAATCCCGGCACGTCGATCAGCTATTCGCCGACCTTCGGCTACGACATCTGCGCCCGGCGCATGTCGAGCCAGACCAAGGCTGCCGACCGGTTCGATCTCTCCCGCTGGCGCCTCGCCGGCAATGGCGCGGACATGATCCGGCCGGACGTGATGCAGGGCTTCGTCGATGCCTTTGCCGATGCCGGCTTCCAGGCCAGCGCCTTCCTTCCCTCCTACGGCCTCGCGGAAGCAACGCTCGCCGTCTCGATCATGCCGCCGGGTGAGGGGATCCGCGTCGAGCTGGTCGAGGAGACGCAGCTCTCCGGCGTTCCCGCCGGCCAGGATCGCCCGCAGCGCTACCGTGCGATCGTCAATTGCGGCAAGCCGGTGAAGGACATGGCGGTCGAAATCCGCGAGGAAGACGGCACGCCGCTTCCCGAGCGCGCGATCGGCAAGGTCTGGTGCAGCGGGCCGTCGCTGATGGTGGGCTATTTCCGTGACGACGCAGCGACCGAGGCCTGCATGGCAGACGGCTGGTTGGATACCGGCGACATGGGATATCTGTCGGACGGCTACGTCTATATTGTCGGCCGCGCCAAGGACATGATCATCGTCAACGGCCGCAACCACTGGCCGCAGGACATCGAATGGGCCGTGGAGCAGCTCCCCGGCTTCAAGCAGGGCGACATTGCCGCCTTCGCGATCACCACGCCGGGCGGCGAGGAAACGCCCGCGGTGCTCGTCCAGTGCCGCACGTCCGACGATGCCGAGCGTAGCCGCCTGCGCAACGAGATTCGCGACCGCGTCCGTGCCGTCACCGGCATGAACTGCGTCATCGAACTGATCCCGCCGCGCACCTTGCCGCGCACCAGTTCGGGCAAGCTCAGCCGCGCCAAGGCCCGCAACCTGTACCTCTCGGGTGAGATCAAGCCCTACGCCGTTGCTGCCTGATCGCTGGGTTCGGTCGGCCAAAAGAAAACGATCGACTTAATCCTCGCACACGTTACCCCTTCCACCAACGCTGCCGCTGAGCAGCGCGCGTGGAGGGCTGATGACGACGATCCTGCTGCATCAATATGATAGCTCGCCCTTCTCGGAGAAGGTGCGGGTGTGCCTGGGCATCAAGAACCTCGCCTGGGCCGCGGTCGACCAGCCGGTCATCATGCCCAAGCCCGATCTGCTTGCCCTGACCGGCGGCTACCGCCGCATTCCGGTGATGCAGATCGGCGCGGACATCTATTGTGACAGCGTCCTGATCGTCCGCGAGTTGGAACGCCGCTTCCCCACGCCCACCCTGTTCCCGTCGGGCAGCCTTGGCATCGATCAGGCAACCGCACAGTGGACCGATCGCGCCTTCTTCCAGGCCGCCGTGACGGTGATATTCGGCGGCCTGGGCGATTCGGTGGACGAAGCCTTCAAGCGGGACCGCGAAAAGCTCAGCGGCCAGCCATTCAATCCCGCCGCGATGCGCGCCGCCGTGCCGCACATGGCGGATCAACTACGCAGCCACGCCGCCTTGGTCAGCGAACAGCTCGCGGACGGCCGCGCTTTCCTGTCGGGCGATCGCCCCGGCCTCCTCGACGCCAACGCTTACTACAACCTCTGGTTCGTCCGCTCCTTCCACGCTGCCGCAGCCGACGCGTTCGAGGATCTGCCCGGCCTCGGCGACTGGTATGATCGCGTGCGCGCCATCGGCCACGGCCAGCGCAGCAGCGCGACTCGCGAAGAGGCGATCGCCATCGCCCGCGATTCGAAGCCGGAAGCAGCCGAGGTCGCTGCCCGGGATGCCGCGCTCGCGGGAAGGGAAGTCACCGTCTCCGCCACCGATTACGGGCGCGAGCCGATCAGCGGTACGCTTGTTGGCTCGTCGCCGCACCACCTTGCCGTGCGCCACCGCGATTCGCGCACGGGCGAGGTCGTGATCCACGTTCCCCGCATTGGCTTCGCCCTGGCGCCCGCGACGTGATCGCTCCGGAGCGGCGCTAAAAGCCAGTATTGCTGCACTTTTTCGGACGACTGAAAGGATCCGTAAACCGTAGCGCGCTACCGGTTACATCTGTGACCTCCTCGCCAGAAGCAGTGCGCACGTCGCCCGTTCCGCTCCGCCTCCTGCTCGGCCTGGGCGAAGGCGACGATCCCATATTGTGGGGCCGGGTCCGCGCGACTCAGCTGTTCTGCGGTCGCCAACTGGCGCTGGTCCTGCTCGCAGCGAACCTTATTGCCGCGGCTTTGGTCATGCAGCTTTTCGCGGGCCAGCTGCCGCTCCCGTGGCTGATCGGCTGGGGGATGACGGTAGCGCTCGCGGCCGCAGTCGTCACGCTGCGGCGGCTGCGCACCGCCCATTTCGAGGAGGGCCACGCCTCGCTCGCGCAGCTTCGCGGCACCGGAGTGGAGGGGATCGTCCTCGCCACCGTGTGGAGCATCGCTCCCCTCTGGTTCGGGGCACAGGCGGCGCCCGATACGCTCCTCCCGTTGTGGACGGTGCTGTGCGTGCTGATGACGGCGGCGGCAGTCGCCATGGCTTCGCTGGTGCTGGGCGCGCTCAGCTTCGTGCTCGGCCTCGCGCTCGCCATGGCCGTCCCTCTCGTGTTGCAGCAGAGCTACCTTGCCGCCGCCGCGACCCTGCTCTTCGCCGGGCTGCTCACCGCCGCCTGCATCTCCCGCGCGCGCACGCTGGTGCTGCTGCGTGGCTCCGAACTCTCGCTCAGCGATCGCGATGAAACCGTCAGCCTGCTCCTCGGCGAATATCAGGAAGGCGGCTCGGACTGGCTGTGGCAGACGGATACGCAGCGCCGCCTCGTCAACGTCACGCCGCGCTTCGCGGCCGCGCTCGGCCGCAGCACCGCGGAGCTGGAAGGCATGCCGTTGTTCCAGGCGCTCGCCGGCCCCGCATGGGAGAGTGGCGATTTCTCCGCCGGCCTGCGCCTTCTCGCCGAAAAGCTGAAGCATCGCGACAGCATCCGCCACCTGTCGCTGCCGGTCGTCATCGCGGGCGAGGAGCGCTGGTGGGAGATCTCCGCCAGCCCCCGAATCGATGATCGCGGCATTTTTGCCGGCTTCCGCGGCGTCGGCTCCGACGTCACGGAGCAACGCGCCTCGGTCGACAAGATCAATCGCATGGCGCGGTTCGATGCCCTGACCGGCCTCCCCAACCGCCTGCTCGTCAACGAGGCGCTCGCCAAGGCGCTGGCCGAGGCGGAGAAATGGGGCACTCGCGCCGCCTTCATGATGATCGACCTCGATCGCTTCAAGGCAGTGAACGACACGCTCGGCCATCCGATCGGCGATCGCCTGCTCGGCCGCGTCTCGGAACGGCTCAACCAGCTTATCACCGACAATGAACTGATCGGTCGGCTGGGCGGAGATGAATTCGCAGTGGTGATCAACGACGCCACGGAGGCCAGCCGGATCACGCGGCTGGCGCAGACCATCATCGACACGCTCTCCCGGCCCTATGAGGTCGATCAGCACACCTTGTACATCGGCGCCTCGATCGGCGTCGCGTGCTCGCCCCGCGACGGCCGCACCGCGGAAACGCTGATCCGCTCGGCCGATCTCGCGCTTTACCGCTCAAAGGACGCCGGCGGCGGCGTCTTCCACGCCTATGAGCCCCAGCTACACGTCGAGGCGGAGGAGCGCCGCGTCCTCGAGATCGCACTGCGCCAGGCTCTTGAGAAGGGCGAGCTTCACCTGGAATACCAACCGGTGGTGGATGCTGCCGGCGAGCGCCTGACTGGCTTCGAGGCACTCCTTCGCTGGCGCAGCGCGGAGTTCGGCCTCGTTCCGCCGACCAAATTCATCCCGCTTGCCGAAGAGACCCGGCTGATCGGCCCGATCGGCGAATGGGTGGTGCGCACCGCCTGCGAGGAGGCCGCCCGCTGGCCCGGCGACACCCGCGTCGCGGTGAACGTATCGCCCGAACAGCTGCACAATCCCGAATTCGTCACCGTCGTCGCCCAGGCGCTCGCTACCTCCGCCCTGGCGCCGCACCGGCTGGAGCTCGAAGTCACCGAAAGCGTCTTCATCAAGGAAGGCGCGCAGGCCGCCACCGTGCTGCAGCGCGTGCTCGATCTCGGCGTGCGGCTCAGCCTCGACGATTTCGGCACTGGCTATTCCTCGCTCGGCTATCTCTCCCGCACACGCTTCTCCTCGATCAAGATCGACCGCAGCTTCGTGCAGGCGGCATCCCAGGGCACGCGAGAGGCGGTGGCGATCATCCGCGCGGTCGTCGCGCTGGCCAACAGCCTTGATCTGGCGACGATCGCGGAAGGCGTCGAGACGGCGGAGGAACTGGCAATGGTGCGCGAACTCGGCTGTTCGCGCGTGCAGGGCTATTTCTACGGGCGGCCGTTGCCGGTGGACGAGGCACGCGCCGTGGCGGTGCGCAGTCGATCCGCATCCCGCGCCGCTTGAACAGCGCCGCACTGCCCGCTAAGGGCGGTGTCGCTGCAGGGGTGTAGCTCAGCTGGTTAGAGCGTCGGTCTCCAAAACCGAAGGCCCTCGGTTCGAATCCGAGCTCCCCTGCCAGCCCTTCCGCGAAGTTGGTCAGCGACTTGGTCGAACGGATTCGGCAGTAATGCCGCTGCGGCCACGTTCCGCAACCCGCTGCTCTTGCCCTCGCGCCCCTGCAACGCTATCTCGCGCGACGCATCCGACAGCGCGGACAGCCACTCACCGTTCCCTTAGACGGGAAAGCGGTAGAGAGCTTATGCCTCGTTTTCGGCTCGAATGATTGAAGGCAAGGCACGTGGCAAAGACGACTCCGATCGAGTTCATCAACCAGGTCCGCACCGAGACCAAGAAGATCGTCTGGCCCACCCGGCGCGAGACGATCATGACTGGTGTCATGGTGATGATCATGACGACGATCCTCGCGCTGTTCTTCCTGGGCGTGGACACGATCTTCAACGCGATCGTCAACGCGCTGCTTAGCCTGGCCAAGTAAGAAAAGGACGCGTCAGCAACATGCCACGCTGGTACATCATCCACGCCTATTCCGGTTTCGAAGGAAAGGTGCGCGATTCGATCCTGGCCGAGGCCGCGCGCATGGGGCTGGAGCACCTCGTCGAGCAGATCGAGGTGCCGACCGAGACGGTGCAGGAAGCGCGCCGCGGCAAGAAGATCCAGGTCGAGCGCAAGTTTATGCCGGGCTATGTGCTCGCCAAGCTCGAGATGACCGATCAGGTCTATCACCTCGTCAAGAACACCCCGAAGGTCACCGGCTTCCTCGGCTCGTCGGGCAAGCCGCAAGCAGTGAGCGAGGCGGAAGCCGCGCGCATGCTGAACAGCAAGGAAGAAGCCGCCGCCGCGCCGAAGACCAAGGTCAAGGTCGATTTCGAGATCGGCGATTCGGTCAAGGTGCTGGACGGCCCGTTCGCGAGCTTCAACGGCACCGTCGAGGAACTCGATTTCGACAAGTCGAAGGTCAAGGTGTCGGTGTCGATCTTCGGCCGCGCCACGCCGGTCGAGCTCGACTTCGAACAGGTCGAGCGCAGCAAGTAAACTTCAGGCGCCGTTCTTGCCGAGGGCAAGGACGGCAGCCTCGGCAGATGAGCCTTGATCCCGGACTGAATCCGGGGTCCCGCTCCTCCCTACTTTCCGGCGCATCTATCCGCGCCGCAGCCGCCGCTCCAGCCACGGTCGCACCACCAACGCATTCGCATCAACCAGCGCGTGCAGCACGATCACCACCCACAGCTGTCCGGTCGCGAGATACAGCCACCCGAGTACGGCACCCACCACGCCGACCGCGACCATCCCGCCGCGCCCCTGATAGCGGTGCGCGAGCGTGAACAATGCCCAGCCGAGAACGCAACCCGCCACCGCATTGCCCAAGACGCTCGCGGCCAACAGCGGCACGGTCAGCCGAAAGAACAATTCCTCGCCGATCCCCGCCGCGGCGGACAGCGCGAGCGCCGCGCCAACTTCGTCCCCGCGCATCGCGACGGCGGAGGATCGATAGGGCGGGTCAAGCCAGCGCCATCCGCGCTTCAGCGCCAGCACGACAAGCGCCGCGCCCAGCACGAAGCCGCCGCCGATCGCCACGCCAAGCCGTCCCAGTTCCGCCAGGTCGATCGGCGCGATGCCTAGCGTCGCGACCGCCGGCACCAGTTCCGGGGGCAACACCACCAGCGCGTCGAGCCGCCCCACCAGCGCCAGCGCCACCAGTGACGTCGCGCCGTACATGACGAGGATCCCCGCCGCCCAGGCGAGCGAGGAGCGCGGCCGCGAAGGCACCGGGCCCCGCAATCGCTCGGCAATGATCGACGCCAGGCTCTTCCTGCGCCACCACCCGCCGACGATCATTGCAATCGCCAGCGCCAGCAGCAGCGCGGGAAGCATCAGCGATCCAGGCGGTGCTCGCCCTTCACCCAGCGCACCGTGCCGGACGAGGCGCGCATCACCACGCTCTCGGTGGTCATCGTCTTGCCGCGGCGCTTGACGCCCTCCAGCAGCGATCCGTCAGTGACGCCGGTCGCGGCGAAGATGCAGTCGCCCTTCGCCAGCTCCTTCAGGTCGTACTGCTTGTCGAGGTCGGTGATGCCCCACTTGCGAGCACGCGCGCGCTCGTCCTCGTTGCGGAAGAGGAGGCGGCCCTTGAACTGCCCGCCGACGCAGCGCAGCGCCGCGCAGGCCAGCACGCCTTCCGGCGCGCCGCCCGAACCCATGTACACGTCGATCGTCGTGTCGGGGTTGGTGGTCGCGATCACGCCGGCAACGTCGCCGTCACCGATCAGCACCACGCCGCAGCCGATCGAGCGAAGCTCCGCGATCAGCTTCTCGTGGCGCGGGCGATCGAGCACGCAGGCGATGATCTCGTTGGGCTTCACGCCCTTCGCGGCCGCGATCGCCTCGACATTCTGCGTCGGCGTCTTGTCGAGGTCGATGATCCCCTCCGGCAGGCCCGGTCCAACCGCCAGCTTGTCCATGTACACGTCGGGCGCGTTGAGCAGGCAGCCCTCTTCGCCGATCGCCAGCACGGCGAGGCTGTTCGGCCCGGCCTTGGCGCAAATCGTGGTGCCTTCCAGCGGGTCGAGCGCGATGTCGATCTTCGGGCCGGTGCCCTGCGCCGCACCCACCTTCTCGCCGATGTACAGCATCGGGGCCTCGTCGCGCTCGCCCTCGCCGATCACCACCGTGCCGTCGATGTCGAGCGTGTTCAGCGCCTCGCGCATCGCCTCGACCGCCGCCGCATCCGCGGCCTTCTCGTCGCCGCGACCGATGAGCGTGGAGGCGCCGATCGCCGCAGCCTCCGTCACGCGAACCATTTCGAGCACTAGGACGCGATCGAGCACCTTGCTGGCTGTCGGCATTCTTTCCCCCAAAATCCTTATGTCGCGAGACCGATAGGCGGCTGATATGGCGGTGTCGAGACGGCGCTTGCCGGTTTGCCGCGGCCGGGCGACAAGCGGGCGCATGGCGAAGCTGAAGGTCTATCGCACCCCTGCGGGGTTCCACGATGCCTATGTCGCGGCGACCAGCCAGAAGGCGGCGCTGAAGGCATGGGGCAGCGACGCGGATCTCTTCGCGCGCGGCATCGCGGAAGTCGTGTCCGATCCGGCGCTGACCGCTGAACCGCTCGCCCGCCCCGGCGAGGTGATCCGCGTCCCCCGCACGGCGCCGGACGAGCCGGAAGCGCCGAAACCGCGCAAGCCATCCGCCAAAAAATCGACCGCCCCTGCCCGCCCCGCGCCCAAGACAGAGCCGAAACCCAAGGCCAGGCCCAAGCCGTCGCGCGCGAAGCTGGACGAAGCGGAGGCAGCGCTCGACGCCGCCGAAGCCCGGCACAAAGCCGAACGCCAAGCCCTGAAGCGCGAGGAGGAAGCGCTCGCCGCCAAGCGTCGCGCCCTCGACAAGGCACAGGTCGCCGAACGCGCCGCGCTGGATCGTAAGCGGATCAAGGCGCGCGACGATTATGACGCGGCGCTGGAGGACTGGCGCGACGCCTGAACCGTCCGCAATCGAACAGTTCTCGTCCGCTTCCGGACACGGTTCCCCTCCGCCGCACACCAATTCCCTACCGCCGTAACGCTGATGGCGCTTGGCCCGTCCCTTGCGTATGTCGGCGCTGCGAGGGGTCGCGAACGGGGAATGTGAGTAATGCGTATCGAACTGGCCAGCACGCTTGCGCTGGTGCTTGCCCTCGCGCCTTCCCCGGCCGCCGCGCAAACGGTCGATGCCGCTGGCCGCACCACCTATGACGCTGCCTTCTTCCAGCGCTTCCAGCCGGCCAACGCGCTCGAGATCGTCCGCCGCGTCCCCGGCTTCACGCTGGAACTCAGCAGCGAGGAAGTGCGCGGCTTCGGCCAGGCCGCGGGCAACGTCGTCATCAACGGCCAGCGTCCGTCGTCAAAGAGCGACACGATCGACGTCGTCCTCGCGCGCATCCCGGCGAGCCAGGTGGCGCGGGTGGAGGTCGGCCCCGGCACGCTGTTCGGCGCGGAATATAGCGGCAAGGCGCAGGTGGTGAATTTGATCCTCGCCGGTGGCGGCGGGGTTGCCGGCACCGTCACCGGCAGCGTGCGCCGCCAGTTCGACGGCAAGCTCCTTCCCGAGGGCAGCGTCTCCGCACTGAAGCGGAGCGGCAATTCCACCTTCAACGCCGCGATCGGCGTCAACAACAACCAGACGAGCGAGGAGGGCTACGACCGCGTCCGCGCCCTCCCGTCCGGCGACGAGGTGGAATATCGCCGCAAGTTCAATGCGATCGAGGATCCCAACGCCTACATCTCGGGATCGTGGGATTATAAGGCATCGCAGTTCGAAACCGCGCGCTTCAACGCCCGCTACGCCTTCGATCGCTTCCGCCTCGATCAGACGAACGACGTCTTCCCCGCCTTCGGCCCCGTCCGCGACGATCGCCTCAACCAGCGCTTCTACTTCGATGAGTGGGAAGTCGGCGGCGACGTCCAGCGCCCCTTCATGGGCGGCGGCCTCAAGCTGATCGGCCTCGCCACCCGGCGCGACCGGACGGATCGCGAAGTGTCGCTGCTGCGCGTGCGCGGCAATGTGACCGACGGCTATCAGCAGAACGTTCGCAGCCAGCGCGACGAGGCGGTATTGCGCGGCCTGTGGACGCGGCCTGATCTGGGTGACTGGTCGGTAGAGACCGGTGTCGAGGGCGCGCTCAATCGCCTGCGCAGCAAAGTCGATCTGTTCGGCTTCGGCGCGGACGGCGTGCGCACCCGCATCGATCTGCCGGTCGACGATGCCACCGTCACGGAATATCGCGTCGAGGCGTTCGCCAACGCCAGCCGCTCGCTCACGCCCAAGCTGCGCATGGATCTGGCGCTTAATTACGAATTCTCCCGCCTGACGGTGGATGGCGATGCCGAGGCGGAGCGCTCGCTCCGCTTCCTGAAGCCCAAGATCAACGTCGATTGGCGGATCGGCGATGGCTGGCGCGCCCAGGCCTCGGTTGCCCGCACCGTCGCGCAGCTCCAGTTCGAGGATTTCATCAGCGCCGCGGAGCTTTCCAACGAGCGCGTCAACGGCGGCAATCCCGATCTTCTGCCGCAACGGTCATGGGAAGCGCTGGCGACGATCGAGAAGCAGGTACTGGGCGACGGCCAGGTGAAGATCGAGCTCGGCTATACCCGTACCGCGCTGGTGCAGGATCGTGTGCCCACGCCCGAGGGCTTCGATGCGCCGGGCAACCTTGGCGACGGCACCAGCAAGATCGCGCGCGCCACCTTCGACATCCCGGTCGGCCGGTTCGGCATCAAGGGCGGCCGCATCTCGGGCCGGCTGTCCTATGTCGGCACCTCGGTACGCGATCCCTATACCGGCCGCCACCGCAAATACTCCGGCAATTCGCCCTTCGTCTATGAAGTGAACTGGCGGCAGGATCTCGGCAGCTTCGCCTGGGGCGTCGGCTTCCAGGGCGACGATCCCTACACCACCTATCGCCAGGACGAGCTGGACACGCTCTATCCCGGCAATCCCTATGTCACCGCGTTCGTCGAATATCGCCCCAGCAGAAGCACAACGGTCACGCTCGGCGTCGACAATCTCGGCAATCTTTCCTCGCGGCGCGAACGGCTGTTCTTCCAGCCCGATCGCCGCACGCCCCTGCCCTATCGGGTCGAGGATCGCGTCCGCAATCAGCACATCCTGCCGTACCTCACGCTCAAGCATAATTTCAGCTGAGCACGCCTCCCGGCGGCGCGCCTGATCTGATAGCGGTCCCGGCATGCCGCCCGACACTCTCGTTCCCGCCTTCGCGCCATGGTTCGATCTTGCCGGGATGGCGGTGTTCGCCGCCTCGGGCGCGCTTGCAGCGGCGCGGCGCGGGCAGACGATGGTGACGCTCGTCTTCTTCGCGCTGATCACCGGCGTCGGCGGCGGTACGGTGCGCGATCTCCTGATCGGCGCGCCGGTATTCTGGATCGTCGACAGCCGCGTGCCCACCGCCTGCCTCACGGTCGCGATGATCATCTGGATCACGCCAGAACGCTGGTGGCGCGGCGCCGCGCTCGACTGGTTCGACGCCGTCGGGCTGGCAGCCTACGCCGTCTACGGTGCGTCCAAGGCGCTGCGCTATGGCGTGCCGCCCGTGCCCGCGTTCGTCATGGGGGTGGTGACGGCCTGTGTCGGCGGCATCATTCGTGACGTCTTGGCCGGCGAGCCGTCGATCCTGATGCGGCCGGAACTCTATGTCACCGCTGCGGCGCTCGCCGCCGCGCTCTATGTCGCGATGACCCTGCTGGGCATGCCGCCGGTCGCCGCCGCGATCATCGCCGCCGTCGCTGGCTTCGCGCTGCGCGCCGCCGCAATCCGCTGGCAGATCCATTTGCCCGCCTATCGCGGCAAGCGCTGAGTCCTCCCGCGTACCCAAGGAACCGTCACCCCGGCCCTAAGCCGGGGTCCCGCTCCTTCCCGGAAAGTCGGCCCTAAGCGCTCTGCCGCGCCCCCACATCGACGAACCGCCGCAACTCGGCCGGCGCCGCACCGCGCGCCGCCAGCGCGCACTGCCACAGTCCGATGTCCACCCACTGGCCGTGCTTGCGCCCCACCGCCTCCAGCACACCCGCGCGGCGAAATCCCAGCGCCTCGTGCAGCCGCACCGATCTATCGTTGGGCAGCGCGATCACCCCCATCGCCTCGGTGAATCCCTGCACCCGCAGAGTCGCCAGCAATGCACCATATAACGCGCGGCCCACGCCCCGCCCCTCCGCGGCGCCGGCGAGATAGATCGAGGTCTCGGTGACATAGCGATAGGCATCCCGCTCCCGGAAGCGACCGGCATAGGCATAGCCCAGCACCGGCTCTCCCTCGTTACCGGCGTCGCTCGCGACCAGCCAGGGATAGAACCCGTCCGACGAGGCCATCCGCTCGCGCATCTGCGCCGGCCCGGGCGCGGTCGCCTCGAACGAGACGACGCCGTCCGTCACGAACGGGGCGTAGATCGTCGCGATCGCGGCGGCATCCTCGGGCCTTGCCGCGCGGATCGCGATCGTCATCGCTGCGCCACGCCCACCACCAGGTTTGATACCCGCCCGCTCTTCAGCGTGCCGCGCATCCGCGCCCGCCGCGGCGGCGCACCCGGCGTTGCCTGCGTGCCATAGACGCTCAGCTCGCCCCCGCCGTCGGGCAGACAGCGCACGTCGAGCGACTGGATATCCGCCAGCCGCGCCGTCATTCGCCGCGCTTCGGCAAGCGAGCCGGCATCCACCGGCTGGCCGCCGATGGTCAGCCGGTCCAGCACCGCGCCGGTGCCCGCCAGCGGCGCCGCCGTCACCTGGATCTCATAGATCTCGGCCGGACAGGTGAAGCGCCCGCTCAGCGTCCGCGGCGAGGCGGGCTGCACCCCGGCCACTGGCGCGGGCGGCGCGGTGCCCACGCCCGGCGCCGCCTGCGCCAGCAGCAACGCGAGCAGGCTCATCGCCCGCTCACAGCCCCACGCGGGCCAGCACCGCCTCGAATAGCGTCACATCGCCGGTGCGTGCCGAAACCGGCCCCAGCCCGCCGCATTCCAGGCACCGCGCCTGGATGCCGCCGCCCATCGCCAGCCGGCGAACGTCGCCCACGGCCTTCGCCAGCACCTGCCGCTGCTCCCAAGCGATCCGCGCCAGCACGTCGGTCGGCGCCGCCGCATCGTCCTCCTCGCTGCCGATCTGCCGCGCCAGCTGCGCGGCCCAGCTCGGCTTCTTCTCCAGATACACCGGCTTCGCCTTGGCCGGATCCAGCTTCGCCCGGCGCGCGGCCTCGGCAATCGCATCGTTCACCGTGCCGAACCGGTCGACGAGGCCGATCTGCCGCGCGGTGCCGCCAGTCCACACCCGGCCCTGCGCGATCTCGTTCGCCCGCGCGACCGGCATCTTCCGCGATTGCGACACATAGGCCAGGAACCGCGAATAGCCGTGCTCGACGGTTGACTGGATCATCGCATTCGCTTCGGCGTCGATCCCGCCCAGCACGTCGGGCTGGCCGGCGAGCGGCGTCAGCTTCACGCCGTCGGTGGTCACGCCGATCTTGGCCAGCGTGTTCTCGAACGTCGGGATGATGCCGAAAATGCCGATCGATCCGGTGATCGTCCCCGGCTCGGCAAAGATCACGTCAGCGGGCGTCGACACCCAATAGCCGCCGGACGCCGCCAGCCCGCCCATCGAGACGACGATCGGCAGCCCCTGCCGCTTCGCCTCCATCAGTGCGACGCGGATCTTCTCCGACGCGGTCACCGAACCGCCCGGCGAATCGACCCGAACCACCAGCGCCTTCAGGTTCTTCTGCGCCAGCCCGTCATAGATGTACTTGGCGATCGTATCGCCGCCCGCGGTGCCAGGGCCCGCCTTGCCATCGACGATCTCGCCGGCGACCGTGACGACGCCCACCTCGCCCTTCGCCGGCAGCGGATCGGCGTTGATATAGGCGTCGAGTTTGATCTGCTTGTACCAGTTAACCGGCTTGCCCGTTTCCGTGCCCGCGATCTTCGCCACGCGCTGGTTGAACGCCAGCCGATCGCCCAGCTTGTCGACCAGGCCGGTCGCCAGGTTCGCCTGGCCGATGTCGCCGTTCGCCTGGCGCACCAGCTTGTCCGGCACTGTGAGCCAGTCGGCGTACTTCGCCTTCGGCCGATGCTTGGCGATCGCTTCCTTCCACTGTTCGAACAGGTTGCCGTACAGCGCCAGCGACGCCTCGCGCGATTCGGGGCTCTCGTCGGTGCGGGTATAGGGCTCGACCGCCGATTTGAACTTGCCCACGCGATAGACGTGGGTGGTGACGCCCAGCTTGTCGATCAGCCCCTTGTAGTAAAGCTGCGTGCCGCCCGGGCCACGGAAATAGGTGCCGCCCAGCGGATCCATCCAGATCTCGCTCGCCGCAGCCGCCAGCCGGTATCCGCCGTCGGTATAGCCGGTGGCATAGGCCAGCACCGGCTTGCCCGCCTGCCGCACCTGCGCCAGCGCATCGGCCACCTCGCCCAGCGTCGCCGGATAGGCGCCGCCGAAGCGATCGAGATCCAGCACGATCGCCTTCACCCGGTTGTCGTCCTTCGCCTTGTTGATCGCGCGGACCACGTCGCGGAGGCGATATTGCTGGCCGATCTCCTGGCCGGTCGCAAAGGCGAGCGGCGGGGTTTCCTCCGGCTGCTCGACGATCGGGCCGGCAAAATCCAGCACCAGCGCGCCGTCCTTGATGGCGGCAGGCGACTGGCGGCTGTTCAGCGCCGCGAACAGCAGGCCGAAGAACAGCAGCATCGCCACCAGCACCAGCGCGTCCTTGATGCCGACCAGCAGTTTCCACGCGCCGCGAACCAGTTTCATCCAGAATTCCTGCCTTGCCGCCGACTGGTCTAGCCGATGGTGTATGACATCAACAATACGGCCGGCGCGCCGTCAATCCGCAACGAACGCGTTGACTGTCCTGTCCTTGCGCACTTTGTCGCCTGCGAAGATCGTGCCGTTCATCGCGATCCACACGCCCGCCGGTGCCACCTGCGCCGCGGCGAAGGCCATGCCCAGGTTGAAGGTCGCGTCGCTTTCCGCAAAGCGCGCCGGCGCCAGTGCGCCGACCAGCACGATCGTCTTGTCCGCGATGCCGGCCAGCGCCTGCGCGGTCCCGGTCATCGTATCGGTGCCATGGGTGATCACGATGTGCCGCTCCGGCGCCTCGCGCACCGCGGCGGCGATCGCGGCGCGATCGTCGTCGGTCAGCTCCAGGCTGTCCTTGCGCATCAGCTCGACGCGCCGATAGGGCAGCGTCACCCGCGCGGTCTGCAGCAGCCGGTCAACCACGCTGTCGCCGATCTGGTACGTGCTCAGCGCGTCGAAATAGAGTTTGTCGATCGTCCCACCGGTGGTGAGGATCAGCACTTCCGCCACGCGCGGCTCCGTCGTTACCCGTCAAAGCCGCGCCATAGCCGACCATCGGCTACCGATGAAACGCCATTATCGTGCGTTTCCGGCCGGATCGCTCACGCGGCATAGCGCCGGATGTGCGCCCGCGCCGTCCCATCGCCCTGCGCCAGCACCCGCGCGCGGCGGAAGAATCCACCCAGCCGAAGCTCGGCCGTCAGCCCCATCGCGCCATGGATCTGCACCGCGCCCTCGCCCACGATGCGTGCCGCATCGTCGCACACCACGCGCGCTGCGGAAACGGCGCGCGTGCGGTCCTCGCCCTCCATCGCGTCGATCGCCACGCCAGTGATGGCATCGGCCTGCTCCAGGATCATCGCCATGTCCGCCATGCGGTGGCGCAGCGCCTGGAAGCTCGCGATCGCGACGCCGAACTGGCGGCGCTCCTTGGAGAAGGTCGCCGCGTCGCGCAGCATCGTGCGGCACAGGCCGACAATCTCGGCGCAATGCAGCACCGTCAGCGCATCCTCCGCCCAGCCGCGGCGATCCGCGTCATTGGCCAGCGCCAGCGCCGCTCCGGGCGTATCGGCGCGCGGGCCATTGCCGCCGCGCGCGCCAAGCCGCGTCGCTGCCCAATGCTCCGCCCAGGGCAGGATGACATTGGCACGCCCGAAGGCCGCCGCGACCACGGCCGCATCGCGCAGCTCGGTGCCAAGCCCGCCTTCGTCGTCCGCCACGCCAAGCCCGTCGAGCCCGGCCGCGACCACGGTGCGGTTCCAGTCGGCCCCGCCATCGGCCAGCGAGGCGTCCAGGCTCTCGGCTAGCATCCGCTGTTCATCGCTGCGTGCAAAGCTCATCAATTCACCCTCCGATCGAGTCCGGCCCAGAATGGTTCGCGCAGCGTCCGGCGCAGGATCTTGCCGGACGGGTTACGCGGCAGCGCCTCGATGAAGTCGACGCTCTTGGGGCATTTGAAGCCGGCGATCCGCTCGCGGGCGTGGCCGATGATTGCTGCCTCGTCCGCTTCTGCGCCGGGCTTCAGCACCACCATCGCCTTCACCGCCTCGCCCCATTTCGGGTCCGGCACGCCGATCACCGCGACGTCCGCCACCGCCGGGTGGCCGTAGATCGCGCTCTCCACCTCCGCGGGATAGACGTTCTCCGCGCCGGTGATGATCATGTCCTTGATGCGGTCCTGGATGTGGAGATAACCCTCCTCGTCGAGGATCCCCGCGTCGCCGGTGCGCAGCCAGCCGTCGCCGATCAGCGCCTTCGCGCTTTCCTCGGGCTTGTTCCAATAGCCGCGCGTATTGTTCGGGCTGCGGATCGCGACTTCGCCGATCTCGCCCGGCGGCAGATCATTTCCGTTCTCGTCCAGGATCCTGATCTCGACGCCCGGCAGCGGCTTGCCCGCCGCCGTCATTTTGTGCTCGCGCCCGGGCAGGTGATCCTCGGGCGGCAGCGCGACGATCGATCCCCACGTCTCGGTCATGCCATAGACCTGCACGAAGCCGCAGCCGATCCGTGCCACCGCCTGCTGAAGCAGCGGCAGGGGAATCGGGCTCGCTCCGTAGGACAGCGTCTCGATCGACGAGAAATCGGCCGTCGCCGCCTTGGGATGCTGCAACATCAGGCCGATCGCAGCGGGAACCAGGAACAGCCGCCGCACGCGGTGCGCGGCGATCGCGTCCATCACGTCGCCGGCATCATATTCGGCATGGATGATCAGTTCCTGTCCACTGTTCACCGCGCCCAGCGCCACGCCGACACCGCCGATATGGCCATACGGCATGGCGATGATCGTCGCGTCGCCCGGCTCGGCCAGCAGCCAGTCGATCCCCGCCTCGATCTGCGCCCGGCGCTGGCGGATGCCGTTCGCGTGGCTCAGCATCACGCCCTTCGGCGCGCCCGTGGTGCCGGACGTGTAAAGCTGCAGGACGACATCGTCCTCGGTGACCGTGACGGGTGGCGGCGCATCGCTTTGCGCGTCGCGCCAGCGGGCAAAGCCCTCGTCCAGCACGATCGTCTCGGCGATGCCATAATCGCGCGAAAAAGCGGGCTCGACGAACAGCACCGCGGCAGCCGCATCACGCAGGATCCCGTCGATCTCGGCCGGCGCCAGCCGCCAGATCACCGGCACCAGCGCCATGCCGGCGCGCGCCACGCCCAGTGCCAGTTCCACCGCCCAGTCACTGTTCTTGCCGACATAAGCGATGCGGTCGCCCTTCTGCAGGCCCATCGCGATCAGGCCGTTGGCGATCTGGCTCGCATGCCGGTCGAAGGTGGCATAATCAGTGACGCGATCCTCAAACCGCAGCGCCACCTGCGACGGCCGCTCTGCCGCATGCCGCGCCAGCGCCTCGCCGAATGTCGGCGGAAGATCCGTCATCTGCCCTCTCCCTCGCTTTTGTCGCAGGCCTTTAGCCTTGCGATCCTACCCTCGCGCTACTGGCAAGCCTGCCAGCCGCGCCAGCGATTGCAAGGGGCGCCGGCGCGGCGGGCAGGCCGCGCCAATACCTTTGAAGGGGAGCGGCGCGGCCCGGGCAGGCCGCGCCAGTACCTTCCAAGCGGAGCGGCGCGCCCCGAGCGGGCCGCGCCGCCGGGCCTGTCAGCCCCGCATGGTCGCGATGTCGATGACGAAGCGGTACTTCACGTCGCTGCGCAGCATCCGCTCATATGCCGCGTCGATCTCCTGCGCGGCGATCATCTCGATCTCGGAGACGATCCCGTGCTCGGCACAGAAATCGAGCATCTCCTGCGTCTCGGCGATGCCGCCGATCAGCGAGCCGGCGATATGCCGGCGCTTGAAGATCAGCGCCGATACGTCCGGCGACGGATGCGCATGCTCCGGCACGCCGACCAGCGTCAGCGTCCCCTCGCGCTTCAGCAGCGCGGTGAACGCGTCGAGGTTGTGGCTTGCCGCCACCGTATCCAGGATGAAGTCGAAGCTGTTCTCGTGCGCTGCCATCTCGTCGGGGTTGCGCGACACGACCACCTCGTCCGCACCCAGCGCCAGCGCATCCGCGCGCTTGCTCTCGGACGTGGTGAAGGCAACCACATGCGCGCCCAGCGCATGCGCCAGCTTCACGCCCATATGGCCAAGCCCGCCGATCCCGACGATGCCCACCTTCTTGCCCGGGCCGACATTCCAGTGGCGCAGCGGCGACCAGGTGGTGATGCCGGCGCACAGCAGCGGCGCGACGGCGGCCAGTTGATCCTCCGAATGGCGCACCTTCAGCACGAACTTGTCGCTGACGACGATCGATTGCGAATAGCCGCCCAGCGTGTGGCCCGGTGCATCCGGCGTCGGCGAATTATAGGTGCCGGTGAAGCCGTTCTCGCAATATTGCTCCACGCCCTCGGCGCACGAATGGCAATGCTGGCAGCTGTCGACCATGCAGCCGACGCCCACCACGTCGCCCACCACGAATTTCGTCACGTCGCTGCCGACGGCGCTGACACGCCCGACGATCTCGTGGCCCGGCACGCAAGGGTAGATCGTGCCGCTCCATTCCGACCGGATCTGGTGCAGGTCCGAATGGCAGACGCCGCAATATGCGATATCGATCTGCACGTCGTTCGGGCCGGGGGTGCGGCGCTCGATCGTGATCGGCTCGACGGGCTTGTCGGCGGCATAGGCGCCATAGGCCATGACGGTCATGGGCAGGTTCCTCCTTCTGAAATGGATCGGGCGGCCGGATCGGCCATGTCCCGAGGTCTTGGTCGGCTGCCGCTTCTCAGCGGCCCGCCTTCCTCGCGACGCCCAGATAGCGATGGCGGACCCCGTCGATTAGCCGCTATGATCTGCACGTGGTTGTGAACACAGCTCAGCAATGAACCGGCAGCATCTGGCAGAGCTTTCCGCCTTCCTCGCGGTTGGCCGCGAACGCAGCTTTACCCGTGCGGCGGCGCAGCTCGGCGTCACGCCCTCGGCGCTCAGCCACAGCATGCGCGCGCTGGAGGAGCGGCTCGGCGTCCGCCTGCTCAACCGCACCACCCGCAGCGTCACCCCGACCGAGGCGGGCGAGCGCCTGCTCCTGTCGCTCGCGCCGCGCTTCGCGGAGATCGAGGCGGAAGTCGCCGCGCTCAGCGCCTGGCGCGACAAGCCCGCCGGCACGGTGCGGATCAGCGCGGACGAAAACTCCTTCACCACCGTCCTCTGGCCGCGCCTGGCCCCGCTGCTGCGCGACTATCCCGACATCCATGTCGAGATCGCGACCGACTATCGCCTCACCGACATCGTGGCCGAGCGCTTCGATGCCGGCGTTCGCTTTGGGGAGATCATCGCCGGGGACATGATCGCCGTGCCGATCGGCCCGGACGAGCGGATGGTGGCCATCGCCTCCCCCGCCTATCTCGACGTGCACGGCCGCCCTGAGACGCTGGAGGCGCTCACCGCCCACCAGTGCATCAACCTTCGTCTTCCCACCTATGGCGGGCTCTACGCTTGGGAATTCGAGGAGGACGGCCGCGAACGCAAGGTGCGGGTCGAAGGCCAGCTGACCTTCTCGTCGGTCTTCTCGATCATGATGGCGGCCGTGCAAGGTTTCGGCATCGGCTATCTGCCGCAGGCCCTGGTGCAGCGTCACCTCGACAGCGGCGCGCTCGAAATCGTGCTGTCCCGCTACTCGCCGGCCTTCCCCGGCTACCATCTCTATTATCCCAGCCGACGCCAGCCGACGCCGGCATTCGCCCTCGTGCTCGAGGCATTGCGCTACCGCGGATAGGGAACTGCCATCCGCCAGCGACATTCCCGGTAAAGGAGACGCGGGCGATGGAGCGAGAGCGATGCCAAGCACCCGGATCGACCTGGTCGTCGGCACCTATAGGCGCCTTGGCGGGCGCGGCCTGATCCCGCTCACCTACGATCCCGCCGCTGACCGCTGGACACTCGGAGAGCCTGCCCCGATCACCAACGCCTCCTTCGGCGTCCATTCGGCCCGCCACAAGCTTCACTATTTCGTCGAGGAAGCGGACGTGGGGCGCGTCTCGAGTCACGCCGGGCCGCCGCTCGGCTGGCATCGCACCGCCCGCGTTCCAACAGAGGGCGCAGCGCCCTGCCACCTTGCGCTCAACCCCGCCCAGGATCGCCTCGCCGTCGCTAATTACGAAAGCGGCAGCGTCGGGCTCTTCCGGCTCGCCGAGGACGGCACGCCGATCACGCCGCCGGCCCTGTGCCAGTTGATTGGATCAGGGCCGAACCGCGAGCGGCAGGAACATTCGCACGCGCATTGGGTCGGGTTCGACGGCACAGGTCAGCGGCTTCACTGCGTTGATCTCGGCGGCGATCGCATCATTGGCTTTTCGCTGACCAACGACGACCTTTCCGAACCATTCGTCGCCTATCGTGCGCCATCCGGCACCGGTCCGCGCCATCTCGCCTACCGCCCTGGTACGCCCTTCGCGCTCCTGATCAGCGAACTCGCCTCGACGCTCACCGAGCTGCGCCTTGCCGAAGACGGCACTTTCGCGCCCCTGCACACCGTCTCCACCCTGCCCGCCGACGATCCCGACAGCCTCGGCGGCGCCATCGCGATCAACCGCGCCGGCACCTGCGTCTACGTCACCAATCGCGGCCATGACAGCATTGCGGTCTTCTCCCTCGACGGCGCCGAGCTTCGCCTCCTCCAGCACGTGCCAAGCGCTGGCGCCTCGCCGCGCCACATCCTGCTGCTGGAAGCGGCCGCGCGCCTGCTCGTCGCCAACGAGGAGGGCGGCACCGTCGCCGCCTTCGCGATCGAGGCGGACGGGCGACTTACGCCACATCCGCAAGTGATTTAAATTCCGGGCGCCGTCTTCCTGGCCGAGGTATAGGACCAGCGCGTCCGCCGCCGGCTTAGTCCATCGTGATGGCCACGAAGACCGCGCCGGTCTCTTCCTTGCGCTGCGCGGTATCGAACGCCTCGTTGATCCGATCGAGCGGGAAACGGTGCGTGATCATCTTCTTCACGTCGATCCGCCCCTTCGCGATCAGGTCCAGCACCATGCCCTGCTCGCGATAGATGTCGTGCATCGCGAAGCTTGCGCTCAGGATCAGTTGCACCTCGCTCATCTGCAGCCGCTGCCATTCGAGCGGGATCGACGTCTCGCCATCGTCGAACCCGCCCACGATCACCACCTTGCCGGCCCGCCGCACCATCCTGGTCGCTTGCGGCAGCGTGCGCGGCATCATCTCGCCGCCGACGCACTCGAACACGATGTCCGCGCCGCGCCCGCCGGTGAATGCCTTCACGCGCTCGACCGGATCCTCATTCGCGCTGTTGACCACCGCATCGGCGCCAAGCGCCTTCGCCAGCGCCAGCGCACTGTCGACCACATCGCAGATGATCACGTCGGCGCCGCTCGCCTTGGCCAGCATCATCTGCCCAAGGCCGATCGGCCCGGCACCGATCACCGCCACCTTGTCATTGATGCCAAGCCCCGACAGATGCTGGGCGTGCAAGCAGACCGAGAAAGTGTCGATCAGCGACGCTTCCTCGAAGCTGACGTGATCGGGCAGGCGATAGAATTTCTCGGCCGGCCCGACGACATATTCCGCATAGGCGCGCGATACATATTGCGTGCGCACGTCGTACAGATGCTCGCAGACATTGTAGCGCTGGATGCGGCAATAGTCGCACACGCCGTCGCCCATCACCGTCTCGATCACCACACGGTCGCCGGGACGGACGTTCGTCACGTCCTCGCCCACCTCCACCACCTCGCCGGCCAGTTCGTGGCCCATGATGTGGCATTCGAGCTCCGGCTCGTGCTTCTTCCAGTGGCGCAGATCCGTGCCGCAGATGCCGGCGACGCGAACGCGCGCCAGCACGAAGTTCGAGGCAGGGATGATCGGGCGCTCCGTCTCGGTGACGTCGAAAGTCCCCTCGGCCGTTTTCAGCGCGGCTTTCATTGCAGCATTGCTCCTGCGCGTTCAGCTGGTCTTCTGCACCCGCGGCTCGATGCGCAGGTCCACCACATCGGTGCGCGGTGAGCGGGTGAGTACCCAGACGATCGCATCGGCCACTTCCTCCGCATGGAGCATCTGGTCGTTCGCCACCGCCGCGCGTTTCTCTTCCTCGCTGCACTCCTGCATGTCGGTTTCGACTGACCCGGGCTGCACGACGCTGACCTTGATGTTCATGCCGGCCACTTCCTTGCGCAGCGTCTCGGCAAAGGCCTGCACGCCCGCCTTGGTGGCCGAATAGACGCTTTCGCCCTCGGCCTTGATCTCGGTACTGATCGATCCGACGAACAGCAGGTGCCCGCCGCCGTGCGGCTCCATCCGCTTGATCGCCGCGCGCGCGGCGGAAAGGTAGCCGATCAGATTGGCCTCGATCACGTAGCGCCAGTCGTCCTCCTCCATCTCGTGGATCGGGTCCGCGCCGAGCGCTGCGCTGGCGACCAGCATGTCGATCCCGCCCAGCTTCTGGTCGACCGCGGCGAACACCTTCTCGATCCCCTCGCGCGTCGCGGCATCCGCCGTCAGGCCGATCGCCTCGCCCGTGCTGCTGCCCTCCCGGGCATAGGCCAGCGCATCCGCGAGGCTCTTCTCGTGCCGGCCGAAGGTGAGCACGCGCGCGCCCGCGCCGACCAGCAGCGCCAGCGTCTCGCGGCCGATCCCGGTCGTCCCACCGGTAAGGAGTATCCGCTTTCCCTGCAGCGAGGTTCGTCTCACGGTCATTACGCTACTCCCAGATCAGGATCACCCGGCCGTTCGCCGGCACGTGGAAATCGAAGCGGTCTTTTTCGGTGCCGAATGGACGGATCACATCGCCCAGCGCGGTCATCACCTTCACCGGGGGCAGCTTGCGCCGTTTCAGCCGGACGATGCTGAGCAGGGCAACGCAGGCGTCTCCCCCGTCCAGCGTCAGTGCCAAGCTCTTGTCGGCGGTCCGCTCGGTGGCCCCCAGGAAGTGATCGCAATAAAGCTGGAACGGCGCGCCCTCGATCAGGTGGAACGCGCGCGTCGCGAAGACGAAGGCCGCGCCAGCGCCATACACTTCCTGCCCGACCTGCCCCGCTTCCTGGCCATCAGGGGTACAGATCCTCCACCGGGAAGGACAATTTGACGTCGATATGCCCGTTGCTGTCCCGCTGCTCGTCGGCAAGCGTGTCGCGCGGCAGGGCGTCGGGATAATAATACCAGGCGCGGTACAGTACGTAGCGGCAATATTCGGACACCAGCATCCGCACCGACGGATCCAGTTCAGGGCCGCTGCTCTTCAGGAAGCGCTCGAACGCCAGGAACGTCTCGAAACATTCGTACATCGCCATGTACGGCGCGTCCTGCAGGCACGTCACCGCCATGAAGTTCGAATAATGCCGGGCGTGGCCGATCTCGCTCTCCCACAATTGCGCGTTGTGGAAGAAGCTCGCCAGGAACACATAGGCCTGGTCGCGATAGACTTCCTCGTTGGTCACCCGCCACAGCCGCATGCAGGCGGCCGCGCCCCAGGCCGTCAGGTTCGCCTGGTAGTTGAGGTTGAAGCGCAGCCCCATGGCGGCATCCAGCGCCTTGCGCGCTTCGCTGAGGAACCACTCCTCCTCGCTCAGCTCGAACGCCTGCAGCATCACCCAGGCATAGATGCCGGCAACATCCGTCTGCCCGCGGTGGTCGACGGGCGCCGTCTTGGTGATCACCGAAAAGTCGGTGACGTCATACTGGATCGGCCACGTGTAGTTGAAGTGATGGGCGGCCTTGATCCCGAAGTCGATCGAATCGAAGAACAGCTTGCGCGCCTGTTCGTCGCCCGCCAGCGCCAGGTTCGAAAGGTTGAGCAGCGGGTGATAGAGGTACCAGCTGTCGACCTCGTTCGCGTCCTTGTCCTTGCCGACATTGGGCAGGTAACGCCGGATCGTCTTCAGCTTCGCGTCGTAGAATTTCGCGAGCCCCGCGGTCAGCTCGCGCTCCAGCGGGTGCGGCTCCCCGCGCCACGCGCCCCAGTCGTGGATGGCGGCGGCCACCGACAGCTGCACCATGCTGTCCGGGTATTCGCTCGCGGTATAGGGGTGCAGGTAGCGATGGCCATAATGCCGGATGGTCGCTTCCGGCGCTTCATCGAGGTCGCGCAACGTTCGCTCGGATCGCGCAACCCAGTCGCGATAGGTAGTGCCGGGCAATTCGAGCGTCCGATAGACCGCGCCCAGCATCTGCAGGAACTGCCGCGCGGAGCCGCGTTCGTCTTCCGGCGGATCGGAACGGAACACCAGGATCGCATCCGATAGCGTGACCTCCACGCCGGCCGGCAAAGGATGCTCCGCGTCCGTCGCCGGCGGCATGAGATAGCCAAGCTCCGGCCAGCTCCCGCCCACCGTTTCGACGGGGTCGGTGCCCGTGGCAGTGAAATAGCCGTTCAGCGCCGTGAAGTTCTGGAAGTACAGCACCCGGCCGAACGCCGGCTCGTGGATATGGAAATACAGGAGCCCGCTGTTCGGTCCGCGCTGCTGCGCCTCCACCTTGCCGACGGCGCCGAGGGGATCATCCTCCGCATCCAGCGGGTAAAGGTCGCGTGGCGTATAAGGCAGGATGATCGGTGCCGCCGGGGTGAAAAGGGTGGTCACCCGCAGGTTGTCCAGCGCTGCGCCGCACGCCTTCACCGTCACGCGGTGGGTGCCAAGCAGGCTGGTGATCTCGAACTCCACCGCCTGCGCATCGCTCGGCTGCGTCTTGGCATACTCAAAGGCGCCGCCGAGATACGCCGCCCGTACGGCCAAGCCGCCATGCCCCGCCCGGCGCACGATCACCCACACCGAATCGTCCGCGGCGCGCGCTTCGACGGATAGCTCCCCCAGGCGAAGTGTCCCGATGCGCTTGCCCAATCCGTGCGACGCGGCTTCACGGAACGCGAGGAGCGAAGGGGTCTCTGCATTCAGGTCAGGTGGCAGGATGTCGGTGGTCAATGCGCATGCCCTCGAAGCCATGTCCGATCTGATCGAAATCTGATCACGGCCTCAGGGTTCCGCCGTTTCAGCTGGCTCGTGACTCAGGTTAAGAAGATTGTTCCGCTCGCGTTGCGGACTTGTCTCCTGAGCCCACTGTCCGCGGCACTTCGTCGCAAGTCATTGAATTTGCGCCCGCACTCCCCACATCCGCTTCACTGTTCAACAACGGAAAGGAGGTGGTCGAATGTCTCATTGTCTCACGCCGCTGACGGCAACGCTGATGGGTGCGACTTCCACCGCGGGGGTCCTCGCCTGACGACGGCCGTCACTGGCTGACAATGGAAGGGCCGCTCCCGCAAAGGAGCGGCCCTTCGTGTTTCGGGCAACGCTCCTTGGTCGCTTTACTGGCGCCGACACGCTAAGCGGCTGGCATGCATTTCCTCGATCAAGCAAAGATCTTCGTTCGCTCCGGCGCCGGTGGCCCCGGGGCGGTCAGTTTCCGACGTGAAAAGTTCATCGAATATGGCGGCCCGGACGGCGGTAACGGCGGCAAGGGCGGCGACGTCATCTTCGAAGCAGTGGCCGGCCTGAACACGCTGATCGACTTTCGCTACACCCAGCATTTCCGGGCCGAGCGCGGCCACGGCGGGGCAGGCTCGAACCGCACCGGCGCCGGCGGCGAGGATCTGGTGATCAAGGTGCCGGTCGGCACCCAGGTGCTCGCCGATGACGAGGAGCGCACCCTGCTGCTTGATCTGGTCGAGGTCGGCCAACGCGAGGTGTTCCTGCGCGGCGGCGACGGCGGCCGCGGCAACGCGAGCTACAAGACCTCCACCAATCGTGCGCCGCGCCAGCACGGCACGGGCTGGCCGCACGAGGAAGCCTGGGTGTGGCTGCGCCTGAAGTTGCTCGCCGACGCCGGGCTCGTCGGCCTGCCGAACGCCGGCAAGTCGACCTTCATCAACGCGGTGACCAACGCGCAGGCGAAGGTCGGCGCCTATGCCTTCACCACCACTCGCCCGCAGCTCGGCGTGGTGCGGCACAAGGGCCAGGAGTTCGTCGTCGCGGACATCCCCGGTCTGATCGAGGGCGCCGCCGAAGGTGCCGGTATCGGCGATCGCTTCCTTGGCCATATCGAGCGCTGCCGCGTCCTGCTGCACCTCGTCGACGCCAATGACGCCGACGTGGCGGAGAGCTACCGCATCGTCCGCGACGAGCTCATGGCCTACGGTGGCGGGCTGGAAGACAAGCCGGTCGTCGTCGCGCTGAACAAGATCGACACGCTCGACGACGAGCTGATCGAGGCCCTCTCAGCCGAGCTTCAGGAAGCCAGCGGCGCCGAAGTGATCCCGATCTCCGGCGCCAGCGGCACCGGGGTCGACTGGGTACTCGACAAGCTGCTGGAGGCGATCGGCCCCGATCACGCCCGCGTCTCGGAAGATGACGAGGGCGAGGAACCGGTGGAGTGGTCTCCGGTCTGAACCGCAGCGCCCGCGCCCGCCGGTGGCTTGCACCGGCGGCAGCGGCAGCGTGCCTGGCGGCGCTCGCCTTCGTAGCGCCGCGACTCGCGCTTCTCGGCGCGATCCTCCTCTCGATCTGGTGGGTCGCACGGCGGGACGATGGCGTCGGCACCTGGGGCGTGCTCTACGTGCTCCTGCTGATGATCGCTGCAGTGCTCGCGCTGCTGGTCGCCGGCCTTGCGCTGATCCATCGGCTGCTCGGCGGCTGAGCGCCCGGCTTGGCAAGCCACGGCGGCCGGCCTAGGTCGCCGCCATGGCCGTCCGCTCCCTGTTCCCGACCCTCTTCTACGAGGAATCGCTCAACGATGCCGCGCTGCTCGAGGAGCTGGAAGCGTCGGTTCGCGCCTTCGCCATCGAGGATACCGCCGGCAAGCGCTGGTCGAAGGAGCACGGCTATCGCGGCTACACCTCCTATGCTTCTCTCGACGATCTGCCGCAGCGTGATCCCGCTTTTGCGGATCTGAAGCGCCACCTCGATCGGCACGTTGCGCGCTTCGCCGCCGAGTGCGGCTTCCAGCTGGGCGGGCGCAAGCTGAAGCTCGACAGCCTGTGGGTGAACCTCCTGAAGCCGGGCGGCGCGCATTCGGGGCACATCCACCCGCACAGCGTCGTCTCCGGCACCTTCTACGTCAGCGTGCCACCGGGCGCCGGCGTGCTCCGGCTCGAGGATCCCCGGCTCGGCCTGATGATGGCCGCTCCGCCACGCGACGCCACCTTCGTCCATGCGGAACCTCGCCCCGGCACGATCTTCCTGTGGGAAAGCTGGCTGCGCCACGAAGTGATGCCGAGCAGCGCGAAGGAAGATCGGATCAGCGTCAGCTTCAACTATCGCTGGTAGTCTTGGCGGTCAGGGTGGCTTCCGGCGCGCCGCCGCATTAAGGCCGCCGCCACACCTAATCTCAAGGATCTGACATGGGTTTCCGCTGCGGCATCGTGGGCCTGCCCAATGTGGGCAAGTCCACTCTCTTCAACGCGCTGACCGAAACGGCCGCGGCGCAGGCGGCGAATTATCCGTTCTGCACGATCGAGCCGAACGTCGGCAACGTCGGCGTCCCCGATCCCCGGCTGCAGAAGCTCGCCGCCGTCGCCAAGTCCGCCAAGATCATCGAGACTCAGCTCGCCTTCGTCGACATCGCCGGTCTGGTGCGCGGCGCCTCCAAGGGCGAGGGCCTGGGCAACCAGTTCCTCGGCAACATCCGCGAGGTGGACGCGATCGTCCATGTCCTGCGCTGCTTCGAGGATGGCGACGTCACCCACGTCGAGGGCAAGGTCGATCCGATCGCCGATGCCGAGACGGTCGAGACCGAGCTGATGCTGTCCGACCTCGAAAGCCTCGAAAAGCGCGTGCCCAACCTCATCAAGAAGGGCCAGCAGGGCGACAAGGAGGCCAAGATCGGCGCCAGCGTGCTGGGCCAGGCGCTCGAGCTGCTGCGCGACGGCAAGCCCGCGCGCCTCACCAAGCCCAAGGATGCCGAGGAGGAGCGCGTCTTCGCACAGGCGCAGCTGATCACCGCCAAGCCGGTGCTCTACGTCTGCAACGTCGATGAGGCGCATGCCGCCGACGGCAACGAGCTGTCCGCGCGCGTCTTTGCCAAGGCCGCGGCCGAGGGCGCCGAGGCGGTCGTCGTCTCCGCCGCGATCGAGGCGGAGATCGCCACCATGCCGGTCGAGGACCGCGGCGAGTTCCTGTCCGAGCTGGGGCTGGAGGAAACCGGCCTCGCCCGCGTGATTCGCGCCGGGTACAAGCTGCTCCACCTCCTCACCTTCTTCACCGTCGGCCCGAAGGAAGCGCGCGCCTGGACGATCCCGGCGGGATCGAAGGCGCCGCAGGCTGCGGGCGCGATCCACAGCGATTTCGAACGCGGCTTCATCCGCGCCGAAACGATCGCCTTTGACGATTATGTCGCCTGTGGCGGCGAGGCCGGCGCGCGTGAGGCGGGCAAGCTGCGACAAGAGGGCAAGGAATATGTCGTCCAGGACGGCGACGTGATGCTCTTCCGCTTCAACGTCTGATCAGACAAAAAGCCGCCGGTAGCCTCGATGCTCCCGGCGGTTTTTTCTAATCCGACCAGCATTCGGCGCTACGACGCGCCGAGGCTTCCTCAGCCCTCCAGCTCGCGCATCAGCGTACGCACCGCGCCATCGACGTCGCGATCGCTGTCGCGCAGTTCCTCGATTCGGCGCACGGCATGGATCACGGTCGAATGGTCGCGCCCCCCGAACTTGCGGCCGATCTCCGGCAGCGACCGCGTGGTCAGCCGCTTGGCGAGGTACATCGCGATCTGCCGCGGCCGTGCCACCGCCCGCGCGCGCCGCGCCGAGACGAGGTCGACCGGCTTCAGGTCGAAATGCGCCGAAACCAGCTTCTGGATTTCGTCGATCGTCACCCGCCGCTGCGCCCCGCGCAGCACGTCACCCAGCGTCGCCACCGCAAAGTCAAGGTCGATCGTCTCGCCGGTCAGCTGCGCATAAGCGACGACCCGGTTAAGCGCGCCTTCCAGCTCGCGGATGCTGCCCGTGATCCGCCCGGCCAGCAGGTCGAGCACATTGGCCGGGACTCGGGCGCCCGGCAGGTCGGCGAGCTTGCGTTGCAGGATCGTGCGGCGAAGCTCCAGCGACGGCGCCTTGATGTCGGCGACGAGGCCGATCGCCATGCGACCGACGATCCGCTGCTCGATTCCGTCGAGCGCCTGCGGGCAGCGATCGGCGGAAATCACCAGCCGCTTGCCTGCGGCCATGATCTCGTTGACGGTGTGGAAGAATTCTTCCTGGGTCGCGTCCTTGCCGGCGATGAACTGAAGGTCGTCGATCAGCAGCAGGTCCGCCGAGCGCAGCCGCGCCTTGAAGGCATAGGTGTCCCGCGCCCGCAGCGCCGAGACGAAGTCGAACATGAAGCGTTCGGCCGACATGGCGATCACCCGCGCCCCCGGCACGGCCGCGAGATAGGCGTGGCCGATGGCGTGCATCAGGTGCGTCTTGCCGAGGCCGGTGCCGGAATGAAGGAACAGCGGGCTGAACCGCACCGGGCCAGGCTCGGCCAGCGCGCGCGCGGCATTGAAGGCCACCTTGTTCGACGCGTCGACGACGAAGCGATCGAACGTCAGGCGCGGGTCGAGCACCGGCGCCTCATTCTCCGGCACGTCCGCGGCAGGCACGCTCGTCGGCGCCGCCAGGACGGCAGGGGCCGGCGCGGCGATCACCGCCGGCGCGGCGACCGCGCTCGCCGTCTCGATCGAGACGCCGCGCACCTGCGGCAGCACGGCACGAAACTCGTGCACCAGCCGCTCGGCGTAGTGATTGCGCACCCAGTTCGTCATGAACGCCGACGGCAGCGTCAGGCGGACATGCTCCATGTCGCCATTATCGTCGAGGACGATCGGCTTCAGCCACTGATCGAACAGCCGGCTGCCGGCGGATTCGCGCAGGTTGGCGCGCACACGCGCCCAAGCCCGTGCAATCTCGCTTCCTTCATCCGCCATTCGATACGATGACAACGGCACGCAGCTCTCCTCGGGCCGCGACGCAAGCGCGCAGCCACAGATCGACAACACAAAAAAGTCCCCCGATGTGGCCCCCGCCACGGTCGGTCACGACGCGGATTCGTTTGGGCGCGAAAGGCAGAGCGCCGTCGCGACAGCCATGGTTTAGGAACAGCCCGGTGAGTCGATCAAGACCGCCACCTGCCACATTTCCGAAATATAGCGGCTTGACTCGCATCGGGCCGCGCAAATCCGTCGAAATTCTTACAAGTTACTGTTTTTGCTAGCGTAAACTGCCATGCATTCAATCCGCTACAACGCGAATCGCGGAGAATCCTAGCGAATCTCGATCCGGGACAAAGTGGCCGTGATCGGGCCGTCTACGGGTCCTTCCGACTTGCAAAATCCCGGCCGCAGTTAACGCGCGGTGGCGCCCTGTTGCGAACCGCCGACGCGGCACCGACGCGGGGCATGCACGCGCTCGCGGCAATCCGATTGCACTCACAGCGCCCGTCCCCCACATAGCCGGGTAACACACCAACCGGGGCTACAATGGCGGATCCATATTCTACCCTCGGCGTGGCGCGTGGCGCCTCCGAGGCGGACATCAAGAAAGCTTATCGGAAGCTCGCGAAGGAGCTTCATCCCGATCGCAACAAGGACAATCCCAAGGCATCGGAGCGGTTCAGCCAGGTAACGGCTGCCTATGATCTGCTCAGCGACAAGGACAAACGCGCCCGGTTCGACCGCGGCGAGATCGATGCGGATGGCAACCCCACCTCGCCGTTCGGTGCCGGCTTCGGCGGCGCGCGGCCCGGTGCTGGCGGCTTTCGCGAGCAGGATTTCGGCGGCGCCGAGGGCGTCGACATGTCCGACATCTTCGAAGGCCTGTTTGGCGGCCGCGGCGGCGGCTTCTCCAGCGGCTTCGGTCGCCGCCAGCCGCCCCCCCGCGGCGCCAATACCGCCTATCGCCTTCGGGTCCCCTTCGTCGATGCCGCCGCGCTCGCACCGCAGCGAATCACGCTCGCGGACGGCAAGACGATCGATCTCAAGCTGCCGCCGGGTGTCGAGACGGGCACGCAGATGCGCCTCCCCGGCAAGGGCGAGCAGGGCCCTGGCGGTGCTGGCGACGCGATCGTCACCATCGACGTCCAGCCGCACCGCTATTTCACCCGCGATGGGGACGACGTCCGGCTCGATCTGCCGATTACGCTGAACGAGGCCGTGAAGGGCGGGCCAGTGAAGGTGCCTACCGTGGAAAAGGCGGTGATGCTCACCGTGCCCAAGCACTCCACCTCGGGCCGTACCCTGCGCCTCAAGGGCAAGGGCTTCCATCGCAAGGATGGCACCCGCGGCGATCAGCTCGTCACGCTGATGGTGGACGTGCCGTCCGGCGATGCCGCGCTGGAGACGTTCCTGGAGAGCTGGACCGGCGGTGGGAACCCGCGTGCCGGCATGGGCGTCTGACCCTTAACCCACAACAGGGGAAAGGGGATCGGTGAGCGACAGGCCCACCACGCTGACGCCGGAGGATCGGGCGCATCATGCGCGCACCCATGCGCGGGAACGGCTGAACCACCAGATCGCCAAGGTGAAGCCCGGCAGCTACGCCTTCGAGGTGCTGCGCCGGGCGGCAACCGGCGTGTACAACGATGGCTTCATCCACGCCGGCAACCTTGCCTATCTCGCGCTGATGACGGTGTTCCCGTTCTTCATCGTCGCAGCGGCGGTGCTGTCGATCTTCGGCCAGAATCACGAAACGCGCCAGGCGGTCGAATCCTTTCTCCACGTCCTGCCGCCCGACGTGGCCGACATTTTGCGCAAGCCGATCAACGACGTGTTGAAGGCCCGCACCGGCTCGCTTTTGTGGCTGGGCGGGTTCGTCGGCCTGTGGACGGTCGGCAGCTTCGTCGAGACTATCCGGGACATTTTCCGCCGCGCTTATGGCACCACCAGTTCGCAGTCGCTGTGGCGCGCGCGGCTCGGGCTCAGCCTCGGCATCGTCCTCTCAGTCATTCTCGCGCTGGTTTCGTTCCTGGTGCAGGGCCTGCTCACCGCCGCGGAACAATTCATCTACCGGCTGCTGCCGTGGGCGGAGGATGTCGCGGGATGGATCGGGATCAGCCGCGCGGTGCCGGGGCTGGTCATGTTCGGCGCGCTGTACATGCTCTTCTACTTCGTCACGCCGACGCGCTATCGTTACAGCGATAGCCGCAAATGGCCGGGCGCCTTGTTCACCACCATCTGGTGGATCGGGATGACGGCGGGGCTGCCGGTGGTTCTCTCCAGCCTCGGCGGTTACGATCTCACCTACGGCAGCCTCGCCGGCGTCGTGGTGATGCTGTTGTTCTTCTATCTGATCGGTTTGGGGCTGGTCTTCGGCGCTCATCTCAACGCAGCACTGGCGGAACCCCCAGAGACCGCGCTAGAGCAGGCGCCCACCGGAACCGGAGCGAAGGCAGCACCGTGAATTCATTGATGGCAGGCAAGCGCGGTCTCATCATGGGCCTCGCGAACGACAAGTCCCTCGCCTGGGGCATCGCCAAGAAGCTTTCCGAAGCAGGCGCCGAGCTCGCGTTCAGCTATCAGGGCGAGGCGATGGAGAAGCGCGTTCGCCCGCTCGCCGAGCAGCTGGGAAGCTCGCACCTGTTCGATTGCGACGTCAGCGACATGGGCGCGCTCGACGATACGTTCGCCAAACTCGCAGAGACCTGGCCGACGATCGACTTCGTGGTCCACGCCATCGGCTTCTCCGACAAGAACGAGTTGCGCGGCCGCTTCGTCGATACCAGCCTCGGCAACTTCCTGATGACGATGAACATCAGCGTCTATTCGTTCGTCGCCGTGGCGCAGCGCGCCGCGAAGATGATGCCGAACGGCGGCAGCCTGCTGACGTTGAGCTACTACGGCGCGGAAAAGGTCATCCCGCATTACAACGTGATGGGTCTCGCCAAGGCGGCACTTGAGACGAGCGTGCAGTACATGTCGGTCGATCTCGGGCGCGACAATATCCGGGTCAACGCGATCTCCGCCGGCCCGATCAAGACGCTCGCCGCCAGCGGCATCGGCGATTTCCGCCTCATCCTGAAGTGGAACGAACTGAATTCGCCGCTCAAGCGCAACGTCACGATCGACGAGGTCGGCGGCGCCGGCCTGTATCTCCTCAGCGATCTCGCCAGCGGCGTGACGGGGGAGATCCATCACGTCGACGCGGGCTACAATGTCATCGGCATGAAGGCGGAAGACGCGCCGGATATCGCGCTGGTCTGATCCTCGTGGCCATTGCGATTCGTCCGGCAGCGGCGGCCGACGTGCCCCGTATCGACGCCCTGCTGCGCGCGAGCTTCCCCGCGCCGGAGGAAGCGGATCTCGTGCGCGAACTGTGCCTTGCGGGCGACATGGTGCTGACGCTGGTGGCGGATGACGAGGACGGCGGGGATCTTGCCGGCACGATCGTGTTCAGCCGCATGGACGTGACGGTGAATGGCCGGTCGGTGCCTGCCGTCGCGCTGGCGCCGCTCGCCGTCGCCGCGCGCTATCGCCGCCAGGATGTGGCCGAGGCGCTGGTCGCCAGCGCGCATGAACGGCTGGAGGCTGCCGGCGTGGTGCTGAGCTTCGTCCTCGGCGATCCTCAATTCTACGGCCGCTTCGGCTATGATGCCGCGGTCGCGCGCAACTTCACCTCTCCTTATGCGGGCGACGCATTCATGGCGCTGCCGCTGCAGGGCGGCCTGGTCCCATGCGGGGTACGCGAGGCTGCCCATCACGCACCCGCCTTCGCGCGACTGGGAACGTCATGAGCTGGAATACTTTCGGGCGCGTCTTCCGCTTCACCACCTGGGGCGAATCGCACGGGCCGGCGCTCGGCGCGGTGGTCGACGGCTGCCCCCCGGGCATCACGCTCAGCGAGGCCGACATCCAGCCGTGGCTCGACAAGCGGCGCCCCGGCACCTCGCGCTTCACCACCCAGCGCCGCGAGCCGGATCAGGTCCGCATCCTCTCCGGCGTTTTCGAGGGTCGCACCACCGGCACGCCGATCAGCCTGATGATCGAGAATGTGGACCAGCGCTCGAAGGACTATTCCGACGTTGCTGTGGCTTATCGACCCGGCCATGCCGATTACGCCTATGACACGAAGTACGGCTTCCGCGATTATCGCGGCGGCGGGCGCTCGTCCGCGCGCGAGACGGCGGCGCGGGTGGCGGCTGGCGCGATCGCGCGGGCGGTGATCCCCGCGGTGCGCATCCGCGCCTGGGTCGAGGCGATCGGCGGCGACACGATCGATTACGCTGCGTTCGACGATGCCGTGATCGACACCAACCCGTTCTTCTGCCCCGATCCTGCCGCCGCGCTGCGCTGGGAAGCGAAGGTCGATGCTGCCCGCAAGGCCGGTTCATCGCTTGGCGCGGTCGTCGCCTGCGAGGCCACCGGCGTTCCTGCCGGCTGGGGCGCACCGCTTTATGCCAAGCTCGACAGCGAGCTTGCTGCCGCGGCCATGTCGATCAATGCGGTGAAGGGTGTTGAGATCGGCGACGGCTTCGCCGCCGCAGCGCTGTCGGGCGAAGAGAATGCCGATCCGATGCGGCCGGGCGAAAACGGGCCGGAATTCCTCGCAAATCATGCCGGCGGTGTCACTGGCGGTATTTCTACCGGCCAACCGCTGCGCATTCGTGTCGCTTTCAAACCAACCAGTTCCATTCTGACGCCAGTTCCCACCATTTCGCGCACGGGAATGCCCACCGAAATAGCGACGAAGGGGCGCCACGACCCGTGCGTCGGCATCCGCGGCGTGCCTGTTGTCGAGGCGATGGTAGCTCTCGTGCTCGCCGATCAATATCTGCTGCACCGCGCGCAATGTGGCTGAGTCGTCGCACAGGCGACGAACAGGGTTAACCCAGATCAGAAAAGCATAGGGAATCTCCCGATTGGGGATAAACCGTATGGTAAAGCGAGCCATTTGCAGGTTCGGCCGATGAACCTTTGCGGTTTTGATCGGTTATTATGGGGTCACGGGAAAACACATAGGAGATATCCCATGAAGCCCTTTATGCTGATGGCTGCTGCTGCCCTGGTCCTTCCGGGTGCTGCGATCGCCCAGAGCGCCGGTGGCCAGTCCACCACCCCTTCGACGACCCAGTCGGCAGATCCGCAGTCGAGCACTGATCCGTCATCGACCACGACGGACTCGTCGAGCAGCCGCACGGATCGCACCTCGCCTTCCACGAGCGACACGATGAGCCCGAACAGCGGCACGACGACGACTGATCCGTCGGCAACGACCAGCCCGACCGATCCGTCCACGACGACGCCGACGACCCCGCCGCAGGGGTAATCGGACTAGACCGATAGGTCAGGAAGGCCCGGCAGTTCAGCTGTCGGGCCTTTCCGCATATAGTCCGGGGAACCCGCCACCGACGGGTGCGTCTTCGAAGAGAGCCGAGGAGCGATCCAATGCGTTTCGCCGCTATTCTCTTCAGTACCGCCTTCATTGGGGCGCCAGCCTCGGCGCAACTCGCCGACAGCCTGTCACGGCGCCTTGAACCGAACGCCCTGGACCCCGCGGTCCCGCCGCCGCCTAGCAGCTCTGCGACGCGCGACAGCCTCTCGCAGGCGGAACGTGAACGGGCGGAGCAGCAGGGACGCGACGCTGCACGCGCATCGCTTCCGCCAGCCTCGACGCTGAATGATGGTCCTGCCGGCGTGCAACGTATCGGATCCGGCGTGGCCTCGCCGCCAGCGCCATCGGCCCAGCCTCTCCCACCACGCTAAGACAAAGGAGTGCCATCATGCGCATTGCCACCGCCGGCAGTATCGCGATCCTCGCTTTGTCGACCGCCGCGATTGCCCAGGTCGGCAACCCCGGGATGCAGACGAGCAACAACATGATCATCGCCCACGTCGGCGGGCCGGGCGACACGCCCGCGTCGCCACCGGCCGAAGACAGCATGAATTCCGCCGACAACATGCTCGACGATTCGGCTTCTCCGCCGCCGAACGAGCCGAAGTAACGGCCTGGCCCGGCTCCGGCCTCGTTAACCTCGATCTGTGCCGCCGCGAGACGGCAGCAACTTTGGCAACGAAAAAGCTACGCTGATCCATTACAGGCCCGCTTCGGCATGGTCATGGATCGTCGATGAGCACCGTCGCGCTGCATCCCAGCGAGCGCGCCGCCCTGCGCCTCGCGCGGCGGCGATGGCAGCGACGCGCCTGGGCGCGAGCAGCGGCCGTCGCGACGCCGATCGTCATGATCATCGGCCTGCCGGTCATTGCCACCTTGCCTTCGCTTCTATCGGCGCAGCGTGGGGGCCAGACGTCAGCTGGCGTGGTCTCGAACTCGAAGGATGCGAACTGGGCGGCGCAGATCGCGTCCCCGGGACGAGGCGTCACCGGGACCGCTGAATTACCGCCCGAACCGGTCGACGGCAGCGCACTAGCTTTCACTACCAGCGCGGGTGTCACACCAGCGCTGCCGTTCTCGATACGGGGTATCAACCCGCTCGATCGCGCGCGTGCCACCGAGTGCCTGACCGCGGCTATTTATTATGAGGCCGCTTCCGAACCCGACGATGGCCAGCGGGCGGTGGCGCAGGTCGTGCTCAACCGCGTTCGGCACCCCGCCTTTCCGTCCACCGTGTGCGGCGTCGTCTATCAGGGCGCGCACCGGGGCACCGGCTGCCAGTTCAGCTTTGCTTGCGATGGCGCATCGGCGCGTATTCCCTCGCGCGCCGGCTGGGCGCGGGCCGCGCGGATCGCGGCCACTGCGCTAAGCGGGTATGTCTTTTCGCCTGTCGGGCTCGCCACCCATTACCATACCTACGCGGTCACACCGGCGTGGAACCGCACGCTGGTGATGACCGACGCGATTGGCGCCCACTTCTTCCATCGCTGGAAGGGATTCTGGGGCACGCCGCTCGCCTTCCCCCAACGTTATGTGGGACGCGAACCTTTGGCAGGGCCGGCCGCGCCGGCCTCCATTTCCCCAATCATCGCTATCTCTCATCCCGTCCGGGTGGTTCCAGCCGCGGCCCCTGCGCCGCAGGTGCGCCCCGAGCATGAGGATAGCGGCACGGCACTCGTTACACCGTCGCAGAACAAGCTGCCGGAATCGCAAGTGCTTGATCGCTGGAAGGATGCCGGCAAGCCGCTACGCTAGGGCTTAGCCCTATTCCATCCCGATGCGGATCGCGGCAGCGGCGACGATCGGCGCGCCGACCACCAGCAGCAGGCTCACCGCACCCAGCAACTTCAGGCTGCCTCCGCCACCATCGATCGCCCCAGCGCCGAAGATCAGCAAGGGAATGGCGAGCGGCAGCATCACCAGCCCCGCTACGGCGCCGGCACCGCGCAACCCCGCCGTCAGTGCTGCGGTCGCTACGGCCAACGCGGCCAGCCCGGGTGTCCCGATCAGAAGGCCCGCCTCGACCGCAAGCAACGTGGCGCTATCGATCCCCAGCAGCGCCGCGGACACCAATGCGGCCATCATCACCGGCGGCGCAAAGACCAGCCAATGGCCCATCATCTTCGCCGCTGCAGCCGCAACGAGCGAGTGGCGACGCACGACCAGCTGGTCGAACACGCCTGCGTCCAGATCCGGCCCGATCAGACGCTCCACCGGCAGAAGCGCGGCTAGCAGGGCCGCTGCCCAAATCACGCCGCCACCGACCCGCGCCAGCACGCGGGCATCCGGCCCGATCGCGAACGGGAACAGCACCGAGACGAGAAGGAAAAAGCTGACGATCAACGTCGCGCCGCCGCCCGCGTAGCCCCGCCGAACCTCGCGCCGTACGAGCGCGATCATGCGTCCACCGACGCAAAGTGGCTGAGATCGACCGCCTGCGCGCCGGGTGAGGCGATCGGCTGATGCGTCGCGACGATGGCAATTCCGCCCCTCGCGCGATGCGCTGCGATCGCCGCCTCCAGCAGCTGGATCGATCCCGCATCAAGCCCTGTGGCGGGTTCATCCAGCAACCAGATCGCAGCGCCGCCAGCGATCACCCGCGCCAGTGCCGCCCGCCGCCGCTGCCCGGTCGACAACAGCCTGACGGGCACATCGGCAAGCGCGGACAGCCCCACATCGGCAAGTGCCTTCGCCACCCGTTTGCGGGGGTCATCAGCCGCGTCGAACGTCGCCCAGAAATGTAGCGCCGCGGCGAGCAGCCGATCATTGTCGAGAGCGCTCGCCTCGCCCATCAAAGCGATGCTGCCGCTCGCCGTTACATCGCCAGCGAACGGCAGCAACAGGCCGGCGATCACACGCAAGAGGCTCGATTTGCCGCAGCCATTCGGCCCGCTGATGATCAGCGCATCTCCGGCGGCCAGCGAGAAGCTGACGTGATCGAACAGCAGGCGCCCGCTGCGCCGACAGGCAAGATCGCGTACGTCGAGCCCCCCGCTCAATCGCCCACCGCGTCCTCGAGCGCGTGCATGTCGTCATCGCTGAGGCCGAAGTGGTGGCCGATCTCGTGGATCGTCACGTGCGCCACCAAATCATCGAGCCGCACGCCGGTCTCGCACCATTCGGCGAGGATCGCCTGGCGATAGAGGTGTATGCGATCGGGAAGCGCGCCGGACTCAAAGGCGGATTTGTCACCGATCGGGCGGCCATGATATACACCGCTCAGGTCAAGCGGATGCTCAATCCCAAGGTTCGCGAGCGTCTCCGCATCTGCTTCTTCCTCGACGATCAGAACGACGTCGCCGAGATGCGCGCGAAATTCCGCCGGAAGCCGCTCGATGACATGCCGCGCATGGCGCTCGATCGCATCGAGCGAGGGCGGTTCGCCCGGAAGGTCTTGTCCGCTCATCGCCTTTGGCCATAGGCGTTGAGCTTCACACAGGACAAGCTTGTCTGAAGGGGAGCGCGCGATGGTAGATCAGCTGAGCGAGGCGGAACGCGCCGATGCGCTCGATAGCCTGCCGGACTGGGACTATGACGAAGGGCGAGACGCGATCACGCGGACCATCGTCTTCACCGATTTCGCCGAGGCATTCGGCTTCATGACGCAGGTCGCGCTGATCGCCGAAAAGGCCGACCACCACCCGGAGTGGACCAATGTCTGGAACCGGGTCGAAATCACACTGACGACGCACGACGCGGGCGGCTTGTCCGAACGCGATATCGATCTCGCCGGCGCAATCGATTCGATCCTCGACGGCTGACATGGGGATCTTCCTCACGCTCGCGCTGCAGGCGGCGACGCTTGGTGCCACCAACTACGCCGCCGACGCACCGATGAAGGCGCCCGTAGCAACGCCCAGCTTCGCCGATGAGTTCGAAGGCCCGGCCATCGACAAGAGCAAATGGCGCTACGACACCGCGTTCAACGCCAAGGGCTGGTTCAACAACGAACTTCAATATTACTCGGCCGATCGTCCGAAGAATGCCCGGATCGAGGACGGCCATCTGGTAATCGAGGCGCATGCCGAAGTAGCGGACAAGGCGCAGTTTCCCGATACCGGTGGCCAGCGGTACACCTCAGCGAAGCTCGTGACGCAGCAGCGGCACGGCTACGGCTTCTACGAAGTACGCGCGAAGCTGCCATGCGGGCGCGGCAGCTGGCCGGCGATCTGGCTGCTTCCGATCGGCGACAAATGGCCGGGCGGCGGCGAGATAGATGTGATGGAGATGGTCGGCTGGGACCCCAACGTGATCCACGCGACGCTTCACACCGATGCCTTCAACCATGCGAAGGGGACGCAACGCGGCGCGCAACGCACCGTGCCGGACGCGTGCACGGCGTTCCACCGGTACCAGCTGGATTGGCAACCGGACACGATCACCATCGGCATCGACGACCGCGCGGTCATGCGCGTCGTCAATGATCAGCCCGGTGGCAAGGCCGCATGGCCGTTCACCAAGCCTTACGATCTGATCCTCAACTTAGCCGTGGGCGGTGACTGGGGCGGAAAGCAAGGCGTAGACGCCGCCGCCTTCCCGCAGCGGATGACCGTGGACTACGTTCGCTACTGGCAGCGCAAATAACGACTGATCTTCAGCGCCGGCTGCGGACGCTCGTCATGGCGGCGCCACCGGCAAAGGTCAGCAGCGCCAGCGTCAGCAGCACGGCCCCGAAGTCCTGCGGCGTCGCGAGTGACCAGGTCAGCAGCGGGCCGAGCAACGCGGGCAAAGTGTTGGTGAGGTTGAGCAGGCCAAGATCTCGCCCGCGGTGCGCGGGATCCGGCAGCAATTGCATCGCGAACGCAGCGTGAAGCGTCAGGAACACTGCCGACCCGATCGCATAAGCGGCAAAGCCCAGCGCCGCCCACCGCCAGTCTGCCGCGAATGCCATCATCACCAGGCCGACCGACGCCAGCGACGCGCCAGCCACCAGCGTCGGCTTGCGCCGGCCGAAATGATCCGACATCCGGCCGGCAGCCACAGCGGCCGGCAGCGACAGGACGTAGACGATCGTCAGGAGATGCCCGACGCGCGGCGCAAGATCTTCCGGCTCAGCGTCCGGCACGATGCTCTCGAAATAATAGAGCAGGTAAAGCGACAGCGCGTTGCCCGCCACTTGCGCCAAGAGCCGCGCCGCCCAGGTGACGACCAAATCCCGCCGACGCTGCTCCATCTCGGTCGGCTGCGGCGCGGAAACGATGGCCTTGCGCGCTCGTGTCGCCAGCAGCGGGGTCACACAGACGAATACGGCCGCCGCCACAATCGTCAGCCGTTCCGCCTCCGGCAGCAGACGCATACCGACAAGTGCCGCCGAAACGCCGGACGCAACCGGCACCGCGGCGGCGAGCAGTCCTCCTGCCACGCCCTTTTGCGCGTCAGGCACTTCGTCGGCCATGATCGCAAGAAGCGGGGCGAGCATGGCGTTCACCGCCACCTGGAACAGCGTTACCGCGAGGATGATCGCTGCCGAAGACGCCGCAGCGGCGACAGCGGCATAGGACAGGACGGTCGCGATCAGCCCGAAGCACAGCCACCTTCGCCGGCCTTGTCCCCGCGCCACGCTGCGGTCGCTCAGCCAGCCGAACAGCACGTTCGCACCGCTCGCGGCCAACGCGCCGGCAATGATCGTCGCGCTGAACACCCCGATCCGTGCCTCTCCGGCGAGCGCCTCGATCTTGAGCGGCAGGAGGAGCGTGAGCAGCGGAAGATAAGCGACGACACCGCCGGTGTAGGCCAGCGCATAGAGTAGCAGAAAGCCCGTCGACCGATGTCGGTCTTGGCTGATACGGGCGGGGGAAGCTGGCATGAACTGCCTTGTTGTGCGCCCGCCGGGCAGGTTCGACAACCGCCTCCGAACACAAGCAATTTGGCGCTCGGTGCTAGCGGAGGACACGACGACCGCGCGGGTAAGGCTGGACAGCGCCGACATCGCAGGCGATCGCTGTGTGAACGAACGAGACGAAGGGGAAAGAGGATGGACCTGCAGCTCGCCGGAAAGGCAATTTTCGTCGCCGGGGGCAGCCGCGGCATCGGGCTCGGGATCGTGGAGGCGTGCATGACCGAAGGCGCCCGCGTTGCGATCACCGCTCGGGGCGCGGAGGCACTGGCGGCCACCCACGCCGATCTGGCGAACCGCTATGGTGCCGACAGCATCCGCAGCTTCGCCGGCGACATGACGCTTTCCGCCACGATCGACGAAGCCCTGGCGGACGCTGAAGCGGCTTTTGGGCCTCTCTGGGGTGCGGTCGCCAATGTCGGACTCCACCCCTGCCCACCGGGCTTCGACGTCGATGACGCCACGTGGCGCGGCGGCTTCGCCCAGAACCTCGATTCCGCCTTCTTCCTTGCCCGCGCGGCACTACGCGGCATGACCCAGCGGCAGGAAGGCGCAGTACTGATGATCAGCTCGATCGCCGGGCTGGCCGCGAAGGGCACACCGCTCACCTACGGCACCGCGAAGGCAGCGATGAACCATCTGTCGAAGGAATTGGCGGTCATCGCCGGGCCGTCTGGCGTGCGCGTCAACGCAATCGCGCCCGGCAACATCATTTTCCCGGGCGGCGAATGGGAGGAACGTGCCAACGGCCCACGGTCGGAAACCTGGCTCCGCTGGATCAAGCGCGAGGTGCCGATGAACCGCTTCGGACGACCGGAGGAGATCGGCCGCGTCGCTTCCTTCCTCCTAAGTCCGATGGCAAGCTTCGTCACCGGCGCGGTGATTCCGGTCGACGGTGGTCAGGATCGTTAGCGCGCTGCCTCACATACGGTGAGATAGCGCGTCCAGTGCGGCGAAGATGTGAGCGCGCAGGCTCGGCTCGCGCGTCATCTCCAGCATTGCGCTGAGGCTGGAGCGCGCATCGGCGACGTTCCCGCGCAGCAACTCCAGCCGCGCCCGCTCCCACCAGCCATGGCCGTAGGACGGGGCGATTGTGGTGATGCGCCGATAGACCGTCAGGGCGCGCTCCAGATTGCCTGCCCCCTCCGCGCGCGTTGCCTGGTTCATCAGCAGGCGCACCAGCACCGCCCGGTTCGTCATCGCCGCCAGATGCTCGCTCGTCGGGCTCACGCCGGGGCCAAGCGCGCGTTCAAGCAGGGCAGAGAGGTGATCCGGGTCGACGATGACGCCACCAGCGAAGGCATCCACCAGCACCGACTCCACGCCCGAGCCGATCCTCAGCAGGACATGGCCGGGCGTGTTCAGCACATCCGCAGCCCAGCTGAGCCGCCGCGCCGCCGCGACATAGAGGATCGACAGGCTGACCGGCAGGCCGCGCCGACGATCAATGACACGGATCAGATCGGCATTGTCCGGATCATCGTAGCTCTCCGAATCCCCAATGAAGCCATATTCGTCGGCAATCACCTGAGCGAGGATCGCGGCACGATGCGCCGCCGTCTCCGCGTCCCCGCCCGTGATGACCAGTCGCTCCGTCATCTCCGTGAGCAGATCGACGTAAGGCGTCAGCGATACGTCCGGGTGATCGAGCTTGGCCAGTTTCAGGGCGTCGGCATCGAGCAGGATCGCTTCGTCGTCGAGCAGCCCAAGATGAGCAATCGCGTCTTCCATGATGGGCAGACGTGTGCCGCCCCGACGAGTTCCCGGCCACCCCTAATGACGTTGACGCAGGTTGCGGCGGCACGGCCCCTACACGGCAGGAACTCACGGCCGCCATGTGGATTCATTCTGGCAAAAGGAGAAGAACGATGTCCGATGACAAGAGCAAGCGGGGCGCCGCTGACCGGCGAACCGTGGCCGCTGGCGAAGGCTATGAACTGGCCTATTTTGCCGGCAAGCATGGGCTGTCGCAGGAAGTCGCCCGCAAGCTGATCGACGAGGTCGGCAATGATCGCGCGAAGCTGGATGCCGCTGCCGAAGAATTGACCAAGGTCGGCTGATCGCGGCAGCCCACGTGAAGATCGCGACCTACAACGTAAACGGCGTCAACGGTCGCCTACCCGTCCTGCTGCGGTGGCTGGAGGAGGCGGCTCCGGACATCGTCGTCCTTCAGGAGCTGAAGGCGCCCGACGAGCGTTTCCCCGCCGCAGCGATCAACGCCGCGGGCTATCAAGCGCTGTGGCACGGCCAGAAAAGCTGGAATGGAGTCGCCATCCTCTCGCGCGTGGGGTCGATCCACGAAACGCGCCGGGGCCTGCCGGAGGATCCCGACCCGACCCAGAGCCGCTATATCGAGGCGGCAGTCAACGGCATCATCATCGCCGGGCTCTACATGCCCAACGGAAACCCGCGGCCAGGGCCAAAGTTCGACTATAAACTCGAATGGTTCGATCGCCTGGTCGATCATGCAAAGGAGTTGCTGGGCTCCGGCGCATCGGTCGTGCTCGCCGGCGATTTCAACGTGATGCCGACCGAGTTGGACGTGTACAAGCCGGAGCGCTGGACGCAGGACGCGCTGTTCGTGCCGGACGTCCGGTCGCGATACGCGAAGTTGCTGGCGCAGGGGTGGACGGACGCAGTGCGCCATCTCCACCCGGCCGAGCGCATCTACACCTTCTGGGATTACTTCCGGAATGCGTTCGCGCGCGACGCAGGCCTGCGCATCGATCACTTGCTGCTCAGCCCCGCGATTGCACCGCGCCTGAAGGCCGCCGGCGTCGATCGCCATGTGCGCAGCTGGGAAAAGACCAGCGACCACGCCCCGACATGGATGGAGCTTAGCTAGCGGGTTGAACCTCGCGGAAACGGCGGCATGCTGCTAACGGCAGGCGCCCTGCCACAATATGAGCCTGCCACCGCGATGAACGTCGATTTGTTCGACTTCGACCTCCCGACCGACCGGATCGCCCTTCGCCCTGCCCAGCCGCGTGATGCGGCGCGCCTCTTGGTGCTCGACGGCTCGGCCACGATTGACCGCGTCATGACCGATCTGCCGTCACAGCTGCGCGCCGGCGATCTGCTGGTTTTCAACGATACGCGCGTGATCCCCGCCCAGCTGGAGGGCACGCGCGGCAACGCGCGGGTCGGCGCGACGTTACACAAGCGCGAGGGGCCTCGCCGTTGGCGCGCGTTCGTCCGCAACGCGAAGCGGCTCCGTGACGGTGACGAGATCGATTTCGACAATGGTGTCAGCGCGGTGGCGGGGGATCGCGCGGCCGATGGCAGCTTCGCCCTCGAATTCGCGGGGGAGGAACCGGTCGAACTGCTGCTGGAACGCGCCGGACGCATGCCGCTGCCGCCGTATATCGCTGCGAAGCGCCCCACCGATGAACGCGACGCCGACGATTACCAGACGATGTTCGCGCGAGAAGCCGGCGCCGTCGCCGCGCCGACCGCAGCACTTCACTTCACGCCCGCGCTAATGGCTGCGCTTGATCAGGCGGGCATCGGCCACGCTACGCTGACGCTTCACGTCGGCGCCGGCACCTTCCTTCCGGTCAAGGCAAACGACACCGCGGATCATGCCATGCATGCTGAATGGGGCCGCATCGACGCCGTGACAGCCGAACGTCTCAACGCAGTGCGCGCGGCCGGCGGGCGGATCGTCGCCGTCGGCACCACATCGCTTCGCCTGATCGAGAGCGCGACGAACGAGGACGGCGTCGTCCAGCCGTTTGAAGGCGATACCTCCATCTTCATCACCCCCGGCTACCGCTTCCGCGGCATCGACGGCCTTCTGACCAACTTCCACTTGCCGCGATCAACCCTGTTCATGCTGGTATCGGCGCTGATGGGGCTCGACCGGATGCAGGCGGCCTATGCGCATGCGATTGCCCAGCGTTACCGCTTTTATTCCTACGGCGACGCATCATTGCTGCTGCCTTGAGGCGGCATTTCATGAGAACGGCCGGCGCTCCACCTGGGAACGCCGGCCGTTATGCGGTTCAGGCTGTAAGAAGCGGACGGATCAGCTCGATGCCACTTCCACCGGCGCCGGCGTACGGCGACGACGCGGCTTGGGTGCCGCCCCCTGTTCACCCGCGTCGCTCACACCAATCGACGGCGGGAGGACGCTGGAATCAAGCCCGAGTTGCTCGCCTGCTTCCGGCGCCACCTTACGCGGGCGCCCACGGCGCTTGGGTGCGGCAGCCGCCTCGTTCATCATCTCGCCGCGCGCCGGCTCGCCTTCCTGCGCCATGGTCGGGGCAAACGGCTGGGCCTGAGTAGCGTCGCTCTCAGCGGCACCGGTCCGGCCGTCCCGCTGCTCGCTGGCAATCGCGGTCTCGGCCACGCGGGGTTCTGCCGGACGTCCATTGCCGTAGCGCTGGCGCCCGCCCTGCTCGTCACGCTGGCGATTGTCATCGCGCTGACGGTTGTCGTCGGCGCGCGGCCGGCGGTCGTCACGCTGCCGGTAGCCCTCCTGCTGGCGGCCATTGTCGCCCTGGCGGTTGCCGTCGCGCTCACCGCGCTCGTCACCGCCACGGCTCTGCTCCTCGGCGCGGATCGGCTCGCCCTCGTCACCGAACTCGTCGTCGCTGTCGAAATCAGGCTGCTGCCGGCGGGGCTGCTGCTCTTCGTAGCGGCCACGCTGATCCGCCATCACGCGGAAATAATGATCGGCGAATTGCAGGTAATACTCGGTCGTGACGCGATCGCCTTGGCGCTGCGCATCCGATGCCATGTTCTTGTACTTTTCGTACAATTGGCTGGCGTTGCCCCGTGCGCGGCTGTCGATCCGATTGCCACTATCACGCGAACCCTGGCCGCCTCCGCCCTGAGGCCGCTGCTGCCCACCACGACCACGACGGCGGCCGTTCTGACGGTTGTTGATCAAATTACTGTCCTCGTCCTCAAACCTAAACCGGCCATGCTCCCGGGATAATCGGTGCAACATTCCCCGCCCCGGGCGAAGAGCGCGCGCGGCGCTTCTCCTCCAAGGCCTGTCCCGGCCGCCGGACTGCAGCGGCTGATGACGAAGGGTGGGCAAATCGCCCAAATTCAACGGATTATGTTGATTTTGCGTGCCCCTGCCTTCGCCATAGCGGGTGAACACGGTTTCTCAAAGGGAAATATTGTACTCAAATGGCGCGTTTCAAGCGGCAATGGTCAAGCAACGGTCACGACCGGCAAGATCCGGTCGCGAATGTACAGCCAATCCCGCCGCGGCAAACAACGCGCTGACCGCCGCCGCCTGTGTCGCGCCGATCTCGATACAGGCGACCCCGCCCGGCGCGATCTGCGCACCTAGCAGCGGGGCGAGGCGGCGGTAATCGTCGAGGCCGTCGGCGCCGGCATAAAGCGCGCTGGAGGGTTCATAGCGGGAGACTTCCGGCGGCAGCGCCGCGCCGTCCTCGATATAGGGCGGGTTGCACAGCACGAGATCGAACGCTTCCCCCGTCCCTTCCCAACCGCCGGCAACGATGACGGCGCGGCCAGGCGCGATGCGGGCGACATTGCGCGAGGCGATCTCCAGCGCGCGCGGCGACGCGTCGATCCCGACGCCGGTCGCATCCGGCCATTGATCGAGCGCGGCGAGCAGCAGCGCGCCCGAGCCGGTGCCGAGATCGAGCACGCGCCGCGGCCCTGCCGTGCCCGCGAAATGATTGACCGCAGCCTCGATCAGCGTCTCGCTGTCGGCACGCGGGATGAGGACGCCGGGCGCCACGTCGAGATCGATCGTCCAGAAGGCGCGCGTGCCGGTGATATAGGCGACGGGCTCGTGCGCCGCCCGCCGCTCGACCAGCGCTGCGAAGGTGGGCGGCACAGGCTGATCGGCAAGCGTCAGCAGCAGGCGTTCGCGCGTGATGCCGAGCGCACAGGCGAGCAGCAGTTCGGCATCGAGCCGGGGCGTTTCTGAGAAAGCGAAGCGCGCCGCCGCGGCGTTGAGCGCGGCCCGAGCGTTAGCCATCGAGCGTGGCCAGCCGCTCCGCCTCATCCTCCGCGATCAGCGCGCCGATCAGCTCGTCCATGTCGCCGGCAAGGATCTCGGGCAGGCGGTGCAGCGTCAGGTTGATGCGATGATCGGTCACGCGGCCCTGCGGGAAGTTGTAAGTGCGGATGCGTTCGGAGCGGTCACCGCTGCCCACCATCGACTTGCGCGCGCCGGCACGCTCCGCATGAAGCCGCTCGCGCTCCATCTCGTAGAGGCGCGTGCGCAGCACCTTCAGCGCCTTCGCCTTGTTCTTGTGCTGCGACTTCTCGTCCTGCTGGATAACCGTCAGCCCCGTGGGGATGTGGACGATGCGCACCGCGGAATCGGTGGTGTTGACCGACTGGCCGCCGGGGCCGGACGAGCGATAGATGTCGATGCGCAGATCCTTGTCGTCGATCTGCACGTCGACATCCTCCGCCTCCGGCAGCACCGCGACGGTGGCGGCGGAGGTGTGGATCCGCCCCCCGCTTTCGGTGACGGGCACGCGCTGCACGCGGTGGACGCCGCTTTCGAACTTCAGCTTCGCGAACACGCCGGTGCCGGTGACCGAGGCGACCACTTCCTTGTAGCCGCCGGCGTCGCTTTCCGAGGCGGAGATCAGCTCGACCCGCCACCCCTGACGCTCCGCATAGCGCTGGTACATGCGGAAGAGGTCCCCGGCGAACAGCGCGGCCTCGTCACCGCCAGTGCCGGCGCGCACTTCGAGCATCGCCGAGCGTTCATCCGCCGCATCGCGCGGCAGCAGCGCCAGCGCGAGCTTGCGGTCCGCCGCCTCCAGCGCGACCTTGTTCTCGCGCAGCTCGTCCTCGGCCATCGCCCGAAGCTCGGCATCGCCGTCGCCGGTCATGTGCGCGAGGCTTTCCGCCTCCTGCCGCAGACGCCGCACCTCCGCCGCCGCCTGCGCGACGGGCTCCAGCTCGGCATATTCCTTGGAAACCGCAACGAAGCGATCGCCCGGCAAGTCGCCGGTCGCCATCAGCGCGGCGAGCTCGTCACGCCGCGCCTCGATCTGTCGGATGCGGTCAAGCGAGATGGCGGTCATTGATGCGTCGCGATCACCGGATCGACGATGGCGCGCACCTGATCGATCTCGTCCTGCCCGGCGCCATAGCCGCGCTGCGACGCCTGAAGCGCGCCATCCCGCAGCGACAGGCTCATCGTCTGCGACGGCTTGCGCTTCAGCGCCTTGTCGAAGCGCTTGCGCGGGCTACCCTCGATCGTTGCTTCGGCCGCAACGCCGCCGCGGCGCAGCGCCGCGACCGCAGCGGTCGCCAGAAGCTCAAGCCCCGCGCTCTCAGCGATCACGTTGACCGGGCCAGCGAATTCCGGCTCCTCCAGCAGCATTGCCAGCCGCTCGACGCCAGCTGCCCAGCCAACGCCTGCGGTCGGCTGGCCACCAAGGCTTTCGATGAGGCCATCGTAGCGCCCGCCGGCCAGCACCGTGCCCTGCGCGCCGAGACGATCGGTGACGAACTCGAACGCGGTGTGGCGATAGTAATCGAGGCCGCGGACGAGGCGGTCGTTGCGGGTCCACTTCACGCCCGCCGCATCGAGCCCGGCGGTCACCGCATCGAAGAAGGCGCGGGCCTCTTCGGTCAGGAAATCGTCGATCCCCGGCGCGGCGTCGGCGATCGGGCGATCGCGCGGATCCTTGGAATCGAGGATGCGCATCGGATTCTTCTCGAGCCGCGTAAGGCTGTCCTCCGACAGGTCGCCGCGATGCGCCTCGAAATGCGCCACCAGCGCGGCACGCCAGGCGTCGCGGGTTTCCGCATCGCCCAAGGTATTGAGCTGAAGCGTCACGCCGTCGGCGATGCCGAGTTCATGGAGCAGCTGATCCGCGAGCGTCAGCAGCTCGACGTCAGCCGCCGGCTCGGGCGCGCCGAGGATTTCGGCGTCGATCTGGTGGAACTGGCGATAGCGCCCCTTCTGCGGACGCTCGTAGCGGAATACCGCGCCCGAGGTCGCGACCTTCAGCGGCGCGAACTGCTGCCACCCTTCGGTCAGATAAGCGCGGGCAATCCCGGCGGTGAACTCCGGTCGCAGCGTCAGCGAATCGCCGCCGCGATCGGGGAAGGTGTACATTTCCTTCGACACGACGTCGGTCGTCTCGCCGATCGAGCGGGCGAAGACTTCCGTCGCCTCGAACATCGGGATCTCGACACGCTGGAAGCAATAGAGCTTGCGCACGCGATCGAAGGTATCGAGCACATGGGCGAAGCGACGCTGTTCGCTGCCGAAAATGTCCTGCGTGCCGCGGACGCGGTTGGGAGTCTGGATACGGGCCATCACGGCCGCATCTAGGCGCGGCTTGCGCGGCGCGCTAGCACCTGAAACATGGCAAGGGCGCGCAGCCAGTGGCAGGTCGGCAAGACCATCGCTCCTCCGCGCTTCGTGGCGTTTGCCGTCCTGATGATCGTTGCCGTCACCGTTGCCGCGCTGGCGGGTGCCCCGGCCGGCCGCGCGCTGATGATCGGTTTCGACACGGCGAGCGCGCTGTTCCTTCTCTCGCTGTGGCCGCTGCTCGATGACAAGACCGCCGACATGCGGCGAACGGCGGAGGAGAATGACGCCAATCGATCAGCGTTGCTGGTGCTGACCGCGCTGGTGACGGCAGTGATCCTGGCCGCGGTGGCGAGTGAACTCGGCGGCGAGCACGCCGGCAGCGACAAGGCGCTGATCATCGCGACGCTGGCGGCGACGTGGCTGTTCTCGAACACCGCTTATGCGCTGCACTACGCCCATCTGTTCTACACCCAGGATCAGGGCAAGGACGCCGAGGGGCTGGACTTTCCTACCGGGGATGCGCCGGACTATTGGGACTTCATCTATTTCGCCTTCACGCTGGGCATGACGTTCCAGACGGCGGACGTGGCGATCCAGTCCCGCTCGATGCGGCGCGTGGCGATCGGGCACGGGCTCGCCGCCTTCGTCTTCAACCTTGGCGTCGTCGCCTTCACGATCAACATGCTGGGCAATTGAGCTTCGCGGCGTTGGACGCTAGCGAGGCTTTCCATGATCCGTCCTGTTATCGCGAGCGTCCTGCTCGCTTCCGCTGCCGTCGTTTCGGCACAGAATCCCGCTGGCAATTCCGCACCGAAGCCGGCCCCGTTCACCACCAGCATCCCCGATCCGGTGGACCAGCCCTATCCCGGCACGATCGTGCTGGACGTGGATGCGACCGACGTGACGCGCGGCATCTTCCGCGTGACCGAGACCATCCCCGTGGCGAAGGCCGGGCCGATGGTGCTGCTGTACCCGGCGTGGCTGCCTGGCAAGCACGGTCCGCGCGGCGAGATCGAGAAATTGTCCGGCCTCGTCATCACCGCTGACGGCAAGAAGCTACCGTGGACTCGCGACCCGGTCGACGTGTTCGCCTTTCACATCGACGTGCCGCAGGGCGCCAAATCGATCGAGGCGCGCTTCGAGTTCATCTCCGCGACGAAGCCCGACCAGGGCCGCGTGGCAATGACGCAGGAGATGCTGAGCCTGCAGCCGAACTCCGTCAGCCTTTATCCGGCCGGCTGGTTCACCCGGCAGATCCCGGTGAAGATGACGGTGAAATACCCTGCCGGGTGGACCGCATCGGGCGCCGTTCCCGCCAAGGTGAACGGATCGACCTATTCCTACGATCGCACCAATTACGAGGTGCTGGTCGATTCGCCGATCCTGGCGGGGCGTTACGGCAAGACCTTCGCGTTGACGCCGCGCGTGTCGCTGGCCGTATATGCCGATACGCCGGCCGAACTGGCCGCGACGCCGGCGCAGATCGATGCGCACAAGCGGCTGGTGGAACAGGCCGTAAAGGCGTTCGGCAGCCAGCATTACGACAAGTACACGTTCCTCCTGTCGATCAGCGACAGCCTGGGCGGGATCGGCCTCGAACATCACCGGTCGAGCGAGAACGGCGTGACGCCGGGCTACTTCACCCGCTGGAACGAGGGGCCGGGGCGGCGCAACCTGCTGCCGCACGAATTCACCCACAGCTGGAACGGCAAGTTCCGCCGCGGGGCGGATTCCTGGACGCCCGATTTCCGCACGCCGGTGCGCAATTCGCTGCTGTGGGTGTATGAAGGGCAGACGCAATTCTGGGGCTATGTGCTCCAGGCGCGATCGGGCCTCGTTTCGAAGCAGGACACGCTGGACCAGCTGGCCGCGATCGCCGCGCTTTATGACGGCCAGCCGGCGCGGCAGTGGCGCGACCTCATCGACACCACCAACGATCCGATCATCTCGGCACGCAAGCCCAAGGGTTGGACGAGCTGGCAGCGGAGCGAGGATTATTACAACGAGGGCCTGCTCGTCTGGCTGGAAGTGGACGCCAAGCTGCGCGAGCTTTCGGCCGGCAAGAAGTCGATCGACGATTTCGCCAAGGCCTTCTTCGGCGTGCGCGACGGCGACTGGGGCGTGCTGACCTATACGTTCGACGATGTCGTCGCGACGCTGAACAAAATCCAGCCGTATGACTGGCGCACACTGCTGACCGAGCGGCTGACCGAGCATGGCAAGGGTGCACCGCTCAACGGCTTCGAAGGCAACGGCTATCGGCTGGTCTATACCGCCGAGGCACCGCCGTCGTTCCGGCATGGCGAGAAGACGCGCAAGGTGACCGACCTCACCTATTCCGGCGGCTTCGTCGTTGGCGCGAACAACGAGGTTACGTCCGTCACCTGGGGATCGCCGGCCTTCGACGCAGGGTTGACGATCGGCACGACGATCGTGTCGGTGAATGGCCTTGGCTATTCGGACGAGCGGATGAAGTCTGCGATCGCCGCGGCAAAGGATAACCCGCAACCGATCCAGTTGTGGGTGCGTAAGGGCGACCATTATCGGCAAGTCGCGCTCGACTGGCACGGCGGGCTGCGCTACCCGCGGCTCGAAAAGATTGGCTCGGGAGAAGCCGGACTGGATCGCCTGCTGTCGCCCAGGTGAGCTTGCGGCGCATCATCATCGCTAAAGTGAAAGAGGAATAACATGCGCATCGATATGGTGCCGACGGGGGACAACCCGCCGCACAGCCTGAACGTCATCATCGAAGTGCCGACCGGTGGCGAGCCGGTGAAGTATGAGTTCGACAAGGCCAGCGGTGCGCTGTTCGTCGATCGCATCCTGCACACGCCGATGCGCTATCCGGCAAACTACGGCTTCGTGCCGCACACGCTGTCGCCCGACGGGGATCCGCTCGACGCGCTGGTCGTGTCGCGCTCGCCGTTCATCCCGGGCTGCGTCGTGCGCGCGCGGCCGATCGCGGTGCTGAACCTCGAGGACGAGGCGGGCGGCGACGAGAAGCTCGTTTGCGTGCCGGTCGACCAGACCTTCCCTTATTACTCGAACGTCGGCGAGAAGGACGATCTGCCTGAGATCGTCTTCCAGCAGATCGAGCATTTCTTCACCCACTATAAGGACCTGGAGAAGAAGAAGTGGGTCCGCATCGGCAAGTGGGGCGGCGCTGACGAGGCGCGGCAGATCACGGTCGAGGCGATCGAGCGCTACAACGAAGCCAAGGCGCAAGGCGAAGAGCCGCACGACCATGACGTGCCGGGTCGCGGCTGAGAGCGGAACCTGAACGGAACGCCCCTCCCCCGTGCGGGAGGGGCGGCCCTTGCCTCAATGCCTTTACCTCAATGCGCGGTGAGCTTCAGCCCCGCGATGCACAGCACGACGCCGAAGATCAGCGCGATGCGCACCGGCGTCGCCGGCTCGCCATAGAAGGCGATGCCCACCAGCACCGTCCCCAGCGCGCCGATGCCGCCCCACACCGCGTAAGCGGTGCCCATCGAGATCGAGCGCGAGGCATATTCCAGCAGCGCCATCGACGCCGTCACCGAGCCGAGGAAGCCGGCCGTCCAGCCGAGGTTGCGGAACCCCTCGACGTGGCGAAGGCAGGTGGTGAAGCCGACCTCGAACAGGCCGCCGATGACCAGCCACACCCAGGCCATCAGCGCTCGCCCGCCCGCGAATGTTGAGGAAGTTGAGGCGATCGCACGTTTTTCTCCAACACCGATGATCTTCCCTGCCGCACAACGCGGCTGTGCCACGGAGCGGGGCCTGTAGGACAGGAATACCTTCGGATCACCCCTTGCGGGGCAAGCGGTCAGCGGCCGGCGAGCGCCTGCAGCGCGGCGCCGGTGACGCGCTGCGTCGTCCATTCGTCCTGCGGGACGGCGCCCTTGGCGCGATAGAATTCGAGCGCAGGCGTGTTCCAGTCGAGCACCGTCCATTCCAGCCGCGGGCAACCGCGGTCCAGCGCCAGCCCCGCAAGTGCCCTTAGCAGCGCCGCGCCGGCGCCCGACCCGCGCGCCTCGGGCGTCACGTACAGATCCTCCAGCCACAGGCCGCGCCGGCCCGTCCAGGTGGAGAAGGTGTGGAAGAAGAGGGCAAAGCCGATACTCTCCCCGTCGCGCTCCGCAATCAGCGCCTCGGCCGCCGGGGAAGCGCCGAACAGCGCATCGCGCAGCATCGGCTCGGTCGTCTCCACCGCGTCCGGCTCCCGCTCGTAGGCCGCAAGCTCGCGGATGAAGCGCAGCATGGTCGCCGCGTCATCGGGTGTCGCGGGGCGGATGGTGACGGTCATGCGGTTTGCTCCAGGCTTTGCGCAGCGATGTCGCGGCGGCGCGCGGCATAGACGCAGGCAGCGACGATCACGACCGCGCCAACGAGGGTGAAGGGCGACACGCGTTCCCCGAAGATCAGGAAACCGAGCACCGCGGCATAAACGAAGGAGGTGTACTCGGTCATCGCCAGATACCCCGCCTCGCCATGCGTATAGGCGAAGGAGAGCATCATCATCGACACGAAGCTGAGCAGCGCGGCCAGTGCAAGCGGCGCGAGCCCGGAGAGCGGCGGGACGACCGCCAGCCACGGCGCGGCGCAGGCGAGCAGGACGAGGATCACCAGTGATTGCAGGCACGCCGTTTCGGCCGGGCGGGCGGCCAGCGACTGCATCCGCGTGAGGATGAGATTGATCGCATAGAGCACGGCCGAGGCGAGCACCGCGATCGCTCCCTCGAACGCTTCGGGGCCGAGCGCGGCACGTGCCTGGCCGACAAAAATGGTGGCGATACCGAGGCTTGCCGCGATCGAGGCGATGATCGTACGGCGCGAAATCCGCTCCTTCAGCCACCAGGCGGCAAGGATCAGCGCCAGCAGCGGCGCAATATAGGACAAGGCAATTGCCTGTGCCATCGGCACACGGGCCAGCCCCCAGAAGAACAGAAGTGCCATGGCGCAAGTAACGGCGCCGCGCGTGACGTGGAGCGTGAGCGCGCGGCGACTGGGCCGGCGGTAGCCCACGACGCGCCAGGCGGCCGCGCCGAGCGCGACATTGCCGAACGAGCGCCACAGCAAGGTGTTGTAGACGCCGAGCGCGAGCACCAGTCCCTTCATCACCGCATCCATGATGGAAAACAGCCCGATTCCGCCCGCGGCGACCGCAAAGGCTACCCCGATCGAGATCGTCCTGTCGGGTGCAGCCTCGCTCATCCGTCCCCGTTATCGGGCTTCGGTGGCGCTGGCGAGATACTGTGCATGGGCCAAGGAACGGACCTGCACCGCTGCCGTGAAATGCGCCGCCAAACGGAGTCTTACGGCGCGATTTTCGCGCTGTGGCACCGTTGTCAGGCGAAAACCGTTAAACAGTGCTAAACCAGTTAACGCCAGATGAACGAGTAGTTGTTCTGAGCCCTCCCCAAATAAAACCGGGTTCAGATTTTAGAACATGATACTCCTTTCTGAACAAAATTTTGACGAATCCCGGCCAAGCGGTTGACCAGCGGAATTGTCTTGCTATGGCGACAAAAACGTAAGGAGCCTCGCATGAACGAAGATACCGTTGACACAAATGCGGTCGAGCTGGCCACCGAACTGACGATCGCGTGGCTTTCCAATCCTAACACCCGCGCGTCCAGCGATGAGGTGCCGGGTTTCCTGCAGAAGATGCATGAGGCCGTCAGCCAGCTTTCGACCACCGGTCAGGCTGTGACGTCCGAAGAGCCGGCCAGCGAATATTCGCCGGCGGTTTCCGTCCGCAAGTCGCTTGCCTCTAAGGATCACATCATTTCGATGATCGACGGCAAGCCTTACAAGACGCTGCGCCGCCATCTTGCCGGCCACGGCCTGACCCCGGCCGAATACCGTCAGCGCTACGGCCTGAAGCCGGATTATCCGATGGTCGCCGAGACCTATTCGGAAGCGCGCCGCGCGATGGCCAAGAAGATCGGCCTGGGCCGCAAGCCCGGCATGACCCGCAAGGGCGCCGAAGCGGCCGAGACCGGTGCAAAGCGCGGGCGCAAGCCGGCGGCGGCAGCGGCCGGCGACGAATAAAGACCGAGCGGGTCGGGTGGCCGAACTGGTGCCCGATCTGCGAGCCGCGCTCGGCGGCAAGATCCGAGCGCTTGTCGGCTCGGGCGAAGTCGACCTGTCTCGTCCCCCAGGCGATGACGGCCTCTTCGGCCCGAGCTCCGTCGCATGGCGAGTCCATGCCGACTTTTCGGCCATGATGATCGGCGGCGTTTCCGCGCTGCTGCTACAGATGCTTCATCCACGCGCGCTGGCCGGCGTGTGGGACCACAGCGACTTTCGACGCGATCGGTTCGGCCGGCTTCGCCGCACCGCGCAGTTCATTTCCGTCACCACGTTCGGCAGCACGCAATCCGCCGAGCGCACGATCGCCAAGGTGCGGTCGATCCACGATCATGTCCACGGAACGCTGCCGGATGGCACGCCGTACGATGCGAACGATCCGGAATTGCTGACCTGGGTTCACGTTGCCGAGGTCGACAGCTTCCTGCGCGCATTCCTGCGGTATCGCGAGCCGGGGATGACCGGCGAGGACCAGGACCGCTATCTGTCGGAAACCGCCACCATCGCGCGCCGGCTGGGCGCCACCGACGTGCCCGCAACACGGCGTGACGTTGAAGCTTATTATCGACAGGTGCGCAGCGAGCTGCGCTGCGATGTGCGCACCCGTGACGTGGCAAATGCGCTGCTGGCTTCCGGCCCGGACCCACTGACGCGCTCGGCGCTGGCGGTGATCGCGCCGGCGGGGCTGGATCTGCTGCCAGCCTGGGCCGCGACGATGCACGGGCGCGCGCCCTCCCCGCTCGCTCGCCCGGCGGTTCGGCTGAGTGCGCGGGGGATGAATGGCGTGCTGCGCTGGGCGTTGAAGCGGCGGTGAGTGTTTGAGCGCGGTGGGCGCTGCTTTTCCTGACCAGTGGAAGAAGCGGGACCCCGACCCAGGGGCCGGGGTGACGCATCATTAGGGGGCGGCCTGGGGCCTTAGATCCGCACCATCTTCAGCATCGGTTCGTGATACCGCGGGCCGGCGGTGCCGCCGCGCGGTGCGGCGGCGTCGAGCGCGGTGAGATCGTCGACGGTCAGCACCACCTCGGGCGCCTTGGCCGAATCCTCCATCGTCGCGCGGCGCTTCGATCCGGGGATCGGCACCACGTCCTCGCCCTGCGCGAGCAGCCAGGCGAGCGCGACCTGCGCGGCGCTGACGCCGTGTGCGTCGGCGATCCGCTTCACCACCGCCACCGCTTCCATGTTGCGCTCGAAATTGCCCTCAGCATAGCGCGGATCGTTGAGGCGATAGTCACCCTCCTTCAGCTCGTCGCGCGAGGTGATCGAGCCGGTGAGGAAGCCGCGGCCAAGCGGACTGTAGGGCACGAAGCCGATGCCGAGTTCGCGGCAGGTGGGCAGGATTTCTTCCTCCACGTCCCGCTCCCACAGCGAATATTCGCTCTGCAGCGCGGCGATCGGGTGAACCGCGGCGGCGCGGCGAATGGTGCCGACCCCAGCCTCGGACAGGCCGATGTGGCGGATCTTCCCTTCGGCCTTCAGCTCCGCCAGCGTGCCGACGACGTCCTCGATTGGTACGTTCGGATCGACGCGATGCTGGTAATAGAGGTCGATCGTGTCGATGCCGAGCCGCTGGAGCGAACCTTCGCAGGCGCGGCGGATGTTCGCAGGCTGCGAATTGATCCCATAGTTTCCATTGGGGCCGAGGAAGCCGAACTTGGTGGCGATGACGAGGCCGTGGCGCTTGCCCCTGATCGCGCGGCCTAGCAGTTCTTCGTTGAACAGCGGGCCATAGATCTCGGCCGTGTCGAAGAAGGTAATGCCGAGATCGATCGCGCGGTGAATGGTGGCGATGCTTTCGTCATCATTGGCCACGCCATAGTTGAGCCGGCCGCCTTCCTTGCTGGCCATCGGCATGCAGCCGATGCCGATCGCGGAAACCTTCAGCCCATCACCCAGTGTGCGGTATTTCATGGCAAATCCTCCAGGATCATGTCCGCCTCGTCAGTCGGCGTCCGCTCACCGCGCGCGAGCGTCACCGTCGTCGCAATGTCCCACATGACGTTGCCCAGCGTGCGGACAATGTCGGGCATCGTCTCGACCGCGACGAGCAGCCCCAGCGGCACGGTGGGCGCCCCAATCGCCGCGCAGACCGGCGCGACCGAGCTGATGTAGCTGACCGTGCCCGGCAGGCTGACCGCGCCGAGCGACATCAACGCAGCCACCAGCGTGCCGATCGCCATCGTACCGAACGTCAGCGGCACGCCGAACCAGTGCGCGATATAGATGGCGACCGCGAAGTTCATCGCCGGGCCGGTGGCGCGCAGCAGCGCGACCGCGAGCGGCAGCGTAACGCCCGCCGTCGCCACCGGCACGCCGAGCGAATGGGCGCTCGACAGCATCGCCGGCAGGCTGGCCAGCGAAGATTGCGTCGAGACGGCGACCGCCTGGCTCGGCAGGGCGGCGCGCGAGAAGCGGGCCAGCGACACCCGCCCGCCAAACATCGCTGTCGGGTACGCCAGCAGCGACACGACCACGCCGACCGCCGAGACGATCAGGATATAATGGACGAGCGCGTGGAAGGCGCCGCTGCCGGCGCGGGCGCCGACGACCAGCGCGAGCGCGAAAACGCCCACGGGGCCGATCCACAGGATCCAGCCGATCACCACCAGCATCGTATCGCGCACGGCAGTGAACATGTGCACGAGAAGCGCGCGAAGCTCCGCATCGATGCGCATCAGCGCAAAGGCGAAGATCAGCGCGAAGATGATCATCGAGAGGAAATTGCTGTCGGCCGCGGCGCGCACGACATTGTTGGGCACGATCCCGGCGAAGAACTCGCCGAGCGGCGGCACCGGCGGATTGGGCGCGACGCCGGTCAGCGCCTGGCGCAGCGCCGCGCCGGACTCGGCGGGGAGCGGGGCGATCTCCAGGAACACGGGCGTCAGCAGCCCCGCTGCCAGCGCCGAGCCGAACATGACCATGACGTACAGCAGCACCGCACGGCCAGCGAGCCGGCCGGCCTGCGCCGCCTCCGCGGTCGCCGCGACACCCGTCACCAGCAGCGAGAAGACGAGCGGGACGATCGTCATCTGCAGCGCGTTCAGCCATGCCTGGCCGATCGGCTGCGCGACGCTGGCGGTCGGCTCGACCGCGGCGGGCGCAATGGCGGCAAGGATGATGCCGCCGACCAGCCCCACGACCAGCGCCAGAAGAATACGAGTAGATTGAGACATCAGGCCTTTCACGCTCCTCGTCGCCACGGACTTGTTCCGCGGTGCGCCGTTCGGCAAGAGCCAAACGGTTCTGCGTCACCCCAAGTGCCGCGACAAGTATCGAGCAACCGGAGAAGCGGCGTGGCACGCAAGTATTTCGGCACCGACGGCATCCGCGGCCTGACGAACATCAGCCCGATGACGGCAGAAATGGCGATGAAGGTCGGCATGGCGGCGGGCGCCTATTTCGTGCGCGGCGATCATCGCCACCGCGTGGTGATCGGCAAGGATACGCGCCTGTCGGGCTACATGCTGGAAAATGCGCTGGTGGCCGGCTTTACCGCGGTGGGCATGGACGTGGTGCTGCTTGGCCCGATGCCGACGCCTGCGGTGGCGATGCTGACGCAATCAATGCGCGCCGACATCGGCGTGATGATCTCCGCCAGCCACAATCCATTTGCCGACAATGGCATCAAGCTGTTCGGGCCGGACGGCTACAAGCTGTCCGACGAAGCGGAGACGGCCATCGAGGCGCTGATCGACGGCGACATCCCGCTTGCCGCCGCGGGCGACATCGGCCGCGCGCGCCGCGTGGAGGATGCGCGCGGGCGCTATATCCACTTCGCCAAGTCCACCTTCCCGGCCGATGCCCGGCTGGATGGCATGAAGGTGGTGGTCGATTGCGCCAACGGCGCGGCGTATCAGGTCGCACCGTCGGCACTGTGGGAGCTCGGCGCGGAAGTGGTGGCGATCGGCGTCGAGCCGAACGGCAAGAACATCAACCATCACGTGGGATCAACCGCGCCGCAGACGCTGTCCGAGACGGTCGTGGCGAGCGGCGCGGCGATCGGCATCGCGCTGGACGGGGACGCGGACCGGCTGATCGTGGTCGACGAGCGCGGCCGTGTGGTCGACGGCGACCAGCTGATGGCGACGATCGCGACCAGTTTCGCGCGCCGCGGGGCGCTCGCCGGCGGTGGGCTGGTCGCGACCGTCATGTCGAACCTCGGGCTTGAGCGGCATCTCGCCGCGCAGGGGCTGGGGCTGGTGCGCACGTCGGTGGGCGACCGCTACGTCCTCGAGGCGATGCGCGCGCGCGGCTACAATGTCGGGGGCGAGCAATCGGGGCACATCATCCTGTCGGATTATGGCACCACCGGCGACGGTCTGGTCGCCGCGCTGCAGATCCTGGCCGAGGTGCAGCGCACCGGCGCGCCGGCGAGCGAGGTGCTGCACCGCTTCGAACCGCTGCCGCAGCTGTTGAAGAACGTGAAATATGCGCGCGGCGCCAAGCCGCTGGAGGCAGACAGCGTGCGCGAGACGATCGCGGCGGCGGAGGAGGAACTGTCGGGCAGCGGCCGGCTGGTCATCCGCCCGTCCGGCACCGAGCCGGTGATCCGCGTGATGGCGGAAGGCGATGATGCGGCGCAGGTGGAAGCGGTGGTGGACCGCATCTGCGACGCGGTGCGCGCCGCGGCCTGAGCTACGGTCAGTCCCCTCCCCTGTTGGGGGAGGGGTCAGGCGATCAGTCGCCCGTCACGCGCGCGGGGCCGAGATCGCCCTGCCCGACGGTATTGCTGGCCATCGCCAGCATCGCGTCGAGGCTCTTCTTGGCCTTGAGGCGCAGATCCTCGTCCATCTCGATCCGCGGCTCGAGATCGCGCAGCGCGACGTAGAGCTTCTCCATCGTGTTGAGCGCCATGTACGGGCAGATGTTGCAGTTGCAGTTGCCGTCGGCGCCCGGCGCACCGATGAAGGTCTTGCCCGGCAGCGCCTTTTCCATCTGGTGGATGATGTGCGGCTCGGTCGCGACGATCAGCGTGTCGCCCGAGAACTCGCCCGCATAGGCAAGGATGCCGCTCGTCGAACCCACGTAATCGGCGTGATCGAGGATCACCGGCGGGCATTCCGGGTGCGCCGCGATCGGCGCGTCCGGATGCTGCGCCTTCAGCTTGAGGAGCTCGGTTTCGCTGAACGCCTCGTGCACGATGCACACGCCCGGCCAGAGGATGAGATCACGGCCGGTCTTGCGCGCGAGATAGCCGCCGAGGTTGCGATCCGGGCCGAAAATGATCTTCTGGTCCTTCGGGATCTGCGACAGGATCTTTTCCGCCGACGACGACGTGACGATCACGTCGGAGAGCGCCTTCACCGCCGCGGAGCAGTTGATGTAGGTGAGCGCGATCGCATCCGGGTGCTGCGCGCGGAAGGCGGCGAACTGCTCGGGCGGGCAGCTGTCCTCAAGCGAGCAGCCGGCATCCATGTCGGGCAGGATCACCGTCTTCTGGGGCGAGAGGATCTTTGCCGTCTCGGCCATGAAGCGCACGCCGCAGAAGGCGATGACGTCAGCGTCGGTCGCCTGCGCCTTGCGCGACAGATCGAGGCTGTCGCCGACGAAATCGGCGAGATCCTGGATCTCCGGCTTCTGATAATAATGGGCGAGGATCACCGCATTACGCTCTTTGCGAAGGCGGTCGATCTCGGCGCGGATGTCGACGCCCTTGAGGTTCTGCGGCTGGTCCATGCCGTGCAGATGGCCCGGCAGGCGCGATCGATCAAGCCATCGGCGGGAAAGGCGGATATTCATAGGGCGCGACAGCCGCGCCGGGCGAACCGGCAACCACCGCGCGATAGATGGCCGCGCCCGCCGGGGTGATGGCGATCACGTCCATCATCGCCTGCATGCCGACCAGCACCCAGGCGCCCGCCAGCCACGCCGGATGCACCCGCCCACGCCGTCGCCAGTCATAGAAGGCGCCGACAATCGGAAAGAGCATCATCGCCGCGAACATGCCCCAGGCGGTGAAGGGGATCATCAAGGGCGCGGGCAGCAGCCGCCCGAAAGCGGGACCCATGATCGCCGTCATCGCGCAGATCACCAGCCGGCGATGCCATTCGGTGCGCCGCCGCCACGCGACCGCCCACCACAGGAGCACCGCGAAGGTGAGGACGGCGAGCGTGTTCATGACGATGAAGTAGGCCGGCAGGAAGAAAAAGGGCACGTGGCCGGCGCGCATCATCGCCACCGTGGTGGAGACGCCGACCACCACCATCAGCGCGGCCCAGCCAGCACCGAGCCAGCCGAGGCGGCGATGACGCCTCACCTGCCCGCTGGCGGCAAGCCACGTCTGGAAGACGAAGAAGCCGATCCAGCCCATGAACACCAATGCATGAAGATGGACGAGCGGCGGCGCGCCGAAGCTGGACCGCCCCATGACATATTGCGTGCCGAAGCCGAGGACATTGATGATCGCCATCGCGGCGGCGAGGGCAAAGAAGAACCCCCGATCGTCACGAAGTGCAGCACGTGTCGGCGCGATGCTGGCCATCGCGAGTCTCCCCTTCCCGAGTACTTCGATTTAGCACGATCGGGAGGAAGGCAGAAGATCACGGGCCTGCCAGCAACAGTCGCGAAATATCACGCACGGTGAATGGCTTGGCCATTCTGTCGTTCCGGAGCCACGACTTTACTTGTTCGCGGCGATGATCAGGACGCGTTCGCCAGCACTTCCTCGATACTGCGGCTGACGTCCCAGCGCTCGCCATCATCCGCGCGACGCTCACCGGCATAGACGACCTCGACACGCACCGGCAGACGGGCAGCGGCAAGCGCGCCGCCGAACAGGCGCTCGATCGCGACGCGGCCGTTCTCGCGCGCCTTGCGCAAATTCTCAGGGTCGCGCGCCTTCTCCGCCACGACGTTGCTGGCCGTCAACGCGACCTTGCGCTGAAGCTCCGTCATCGCATCGCGCGAGACATAGACGCCGGACGTCTGATCCAGCGTGACCTGCGAATGATCGATATTGGGCGCGCCGGGCACCACGTCCGGCACCTCGACCAGGAGCACGCGGCGCTCCGGATCGAAGCGGAAATCCCCTGCATCGAGCCGCCGAACGTCGACGAAATAATCGACCGAGAAAGGCGCTTTCACGACGCGCGAGGAATTGAGCCAGCCCCACAAGCGGCTGGTGGCGCCCGTCGCCTGGACGGTGCCGGTCAACCGGCTGACGCGAAGGTCCGCGCTGGTGTGAAGGGTCGCGGCGACGACACGGGCGACGGCGAGGCCGGAATCGTCGGTCGCCACAACATGCCGGTCGTTCCACCAGCGATAGCCGGCGAGCGTCGCCACAACGATCGCGAAGGCCAGCGCCAGCCCGATCGCGGCGACCGCGACCCCGCGCCCGTCAGGCCGCATCCGTAGCGTGCCACGCTCCATCCGCAGACCGCACCAGCCCGCGGCGATCGAGATCGATGAGGTGCGCCAGCACCGACCGTTCCGCAGCAGGATAGAGCCGCTTGTCGACCCCGACGTACATCTTCTCGACCATCGCCGGAATCTCGGCCGTGCCGGCCCGCAACAGCCGCAGGATCTGGCCTTCGCGCTGCTTGCGATGGCCGAGCAGGCCGCGCACCAGCCGCTGCGGCTTCTCGATCGCTTCGCCATGGCCGGGATAATAGACCCGGTCATCGCGCGACATCAGCTTTTCGAGGCTGGCCATGTACGCGGTCATGTCACCATCGGGCGGCGATACGACGCTGGTGGCCCAGCCCATGACGTGATCGCCGGAAAACAGCGCCTGCGTCTCGCGCAAGGCGAAGGCGAGGTGGTTGGAGGTGTGCCCGGGCGTCGCGATCGCCTCCAGCGTCCAGCCGGTGCCGGACACCGTCTCCCCTTCCGCCAGCACGCGATCGGGGGCGTAATCATGATCGAAGGACGCATCCGACCGGGGGCCATCGTCTTCCAGCGCGAAGGGCGCGGCGCCGACGATCGGCGCACCGGTATCTGCCTTCAGGCGCGGCGCGCCGGGGCTGTGATCGCGGTGATGGTGGGTGATGACGATCGCCACCACCGGTCGCCCGGCGACGGCCGCCAGCAGCGCCTCGTGATGCGCTTCGTCCGCCGGGCCCGGATCGATGATCGCTACATCCGCGGTGCCGACGATATGCGTCTGCGTGCCGGTGTAGGTGTAGGCCGAAGCATTGGGCGCCAGCACGCGCAGGACCAGCGGCTCGAGCTGGATCGGGATACCGGTGGGCGGCTCATCCATGGCGCAGCAGATGGCTGCTCACGCCGCGGATGACAAGCACAAGCGATCAGTTCTCCTCGGCCTCGTCACCAAGCCGCTCCAGTTCCTCGTCCAGTCTGGCGAGGGTCTGCTCGCGCGCCTCCGCCGGCATGCGGTGGTTTTCGGCGACGCGATGGCGCGCGGCGAGCATGGCGTTGCGGGTGGAGACCATCGTCAGCCGCCTGATCTTCTCCGCGTTCATCGCGCTTGCCATTGCCCGTGCCTCGGCGCGCGCGCTGGTCCGCTCGATCCGATCGGTGCAGATGGTGATGCGGCGCTTGCCGTCGACCACATCGTGCTCCACCACCGGACGCTCGACATCGCCCTGGCAGCGGGCCGAGCGCACCTCGGGCACGTTGACCGCGACATGCATGTTGGCGGGCGTCATCGTGCGAACATGCACGTTAGGCACTGATGGCGCGGCCGGTGGCTGCGGCGGCTCGGGCGGGACAATCGCAGCTGCGGCGGGCGCAGCCGGGGCCGCTGGTGCGGTCGCTGCCGGCGCGTCGGGCGGCTCAGGGGGCAACGGCCCGGGGTTCGCGGCGATCCAGGCTTCGGCGGCGGCGCCCTTCATCTCGGTGCGCTTGCCGTCGCGCTCGATGACGACGCGGACGTCCTGCACCGGTGCGGCGATCGCCGGGACGACATCGGGGATGGCGACCTTGGCGGCCGTCTCGACGCTCGCGCGCATCCGCTCGGCGGCCTGGGTCCCAGATGCGGTGAGGGCAAGCGCCCCTGCCCCGCTGACCGCGATGGCGCCGAGCCCCGCGAGCGCGCGGCCGCGCGAGATGCGGCTCATGCCGAGCATGCGCAGCCGCCCCTTCAGATCATCGACGGTGTGCAGGTGGCAGGCGGCGGCGATCGCGCCGCCATGCGCCGCCTTCACGATCGCACAGGCATAAGCGTGGCGCGCTCCTTCGCCGAGGCGGGCGAGGACGCGCGCGTCATTGGCCATTTCCTGATCGGCGCGAAAGGCGCGGAAAGCATACCAGGCCAGCGGGTTGAACCAGTGGACCGCGAGCACGCCAAGCGCGATCCAGTTGGCGACCAGATCGCCGCGGGCATGGTGGCCAAGCTCGTGCGCCAGCGCCAATTCCCGCTCGTCCGCATCGTAGCGGGCGGCGAAATCGCGCGGGAAGGCGACGTAGCGGCGTGCGATCCCGAAGGCGAGCGGCCCGGCCGCGGCGGCGCTTTCCACCACCCGAACCTTGCCGATCTCGCCGACCAGCGTCGCGCGTGACAGGAGCCGGCGGCGGAAGCGCGCATAGCTCGTCAGATGCCAGCCGAGGAACGCCGCCGCCCCCAGGCCCCACAACAGGGCGAGGGTGATACCTGGGGTAAGGCTAGGGAAAGCGGCGGCGCCATCGGTGGCGGCAGGGACGATGAAGATCGTGACCTGCTGCCCGACCTGCGAAAAAGGCGCGGTAAAGGGTTCGGTGAAGGACGTGCCGAGCGGCGCGGCGACGCTTTCGCGCAGCCCCTGCGGCAAGGGCGGAAGAAGGAGGCGGAGCGCCGGCAGCGCCCAGAGCGCATAGGCGACCGGCGCCCCGAAGCTGCGGCGGACGGGGCCACGCAGCAGGAGGACCAGCGCGATGAGGATGGCGGAGGCGACGAGCGCCTCGACCGCCCAGGGGACGAGCGCGCTGAGAGCGGGTGCGCTCACCGCCGCGCCGCTCATTGCTTGAGCGCCTTCAGCAGGCTTTCGATCTCGGCAATGTCCTGCGCCGACAGTTCGTCCCGCTCCGCCAGATGCGCGACGAGCGGGGTGAGCTTGCCGCCGAACAGCCGGTCGATCAGGCGGCGCGATTCGCCTGCGACATAATCGCTGCGTTCGACCGCCGGGCGGTAGAGATAGCGACGGCCGTCCTCTTCATGGGTGATGGCGTTCTTGGCGAGCAGCCGGCCGAGCAGCGTCTTGACCGTATTGGCGCTCCAGCCGCGATCGGGATCGACCCGTTCCGCCACCTCCTGCGCGGTGAGCGGGCTATCGTCCCACAGCACCTCCATCACGGCATGTTCGGCATCGCTGATCCGTTCGGCCACGACTCGCTCTCCTGCAACTACACTAGTAGTCACATTGTTTACGGGTGTAGTCAATAGCCGCGCGACGAAGCTGCGCCGAAGTGACGCGCGCGCTGATCAGGGGCTGATCAGAGACCGAGCACCTGCTTGGCGATGATGTTGCGCTGGATCTCGTTCGAGCCGGCGTAGATCGGCCCGGCGCGCTCGTTCATGTAGCGCAGCGGTGCGAGCGCATGCCACGTCTCGCCGGAGACATAGCCATCCGCCGGCGGCGTGTGGCCCGGCACCGCGCCGCCCGGCATGGTGGCGTGCGGCTGATAGACGAGGCCGCGGTCTCCGGCCGCTTCCATCGCCAGTTCGGTGAGCGTGCCGGCAAGCTCGGTACCCATGATCTTCATCATCGAGGAGAGCGCGCCGACGCTGCCGTCGTCATTGGCGGCGGACAGCAGGCGAAGCTCCATGATCTCCAGTACGTCGGCGCGCACGCGGGCACGCGCCAGCTTGGCGGCGAATACCGGATCGTCGATCAACGGCGCGCCGTCGCTGCCGGTCGTCTCCGCCGCGTGGCGTGCAATCGCGTCCGCCCGCGCCTTCAATGCCGGCGCATAGGCGTTGCCGCCGCGCTCGAATTCGAGGAGATATTTCGCCACGCTCCACCCGCGGTCGATCTCGCCCATCACGTTTGCCTTGGGCACGCGTACGTCGGTGAAGAATACCGCGTTCTGCACCTGCTCACCCGACGTCATGGTGAAGGGGCGCACCTCGACGCCCGGCGTCGTCATGTCGATGAGGAGGAAGGTGATGCCCTGTTGCGGCCGGCCTTCCTTCGAGGTGCGCACCAGTGCGAAGATCCAGTTCGCCTCGTTCGCGTGGGTGGTCCACACCTTCTGGCCGTTGACGATAAGGTCGTCGCCATCCTCGACCGCGCTGGTTTGCAGGGAGGCCAGGTCGCTGCCCGAATTGGGCTCCGAATAGCCCTGGCAGAAGAAGACCTCGCCCGACAGGATGCGCGGCAGGAAGAATTGCTGCTGCTCCGGCGTGCCGTATTTCATGATGACATAGGCGACCATCGAGATGCCCATCGGCGACAGGCCAGGGGCGCCAGCGGCGATGCGCTCGCGGTTCCAGATGTAATGCTGCGCCACCGTCCAGTCGGTGCCGCCGTGCTCGGGCGCCCAGTGCGGCGCGGCCCAGCCCTTGGCGACGAGGATCTCCTGCCACTTCATGCTTGCTTCGTGATCGGCGTAGACGCTGGTGGAAAGCTGGCCCGCCCGCTTCAGCTCCGGGGTGAGGCTGGTGGCGAGGAATTCCCGCACTTCCGCCTCGAACGCCTGCTCTTCCGGGCTCCAGTTCAGGTCCATCGCCGCTCTCCTCATGTCCCGCGGGGTTGCACCCCCGTCATCAGGGTCTATGTCGCACGGCGATCTCCATATCCGCAAGGCGAGTGCTCCTGATGGCTGACGAATTCGACTTTGACGTTCTCGTGATCGGTGCCGGTCCGGGTGGCTACGTCGCAGCGATCCGCGCGGCGCAGCTGGGCCTGAAGACCGCGTGCGCCGAAAGCCGCGAGACGCTGGGCGGCACCTGCCTCAACGTCGGCTGCATCCCTTCGAAGGCGATGCTTCACGCGAGCGAGTATTTCGACGCGGCCGCCAATGGCGCGATGGCGAAGATGGGCGTGAAGGTGACGCCGGAGCTGGACCTCGACGCGATGCACGGCCAGCGCCGCGAGTCGGTGAAGAGCCTAACCGGCGGCATCGAATACCTCTTCAAGAAGAACAAGGTGACGTGGCTGAAGGGCCGCGCCAGCTTCGAGGACGCGCACAGTGTCACCGTCGACGGGCAGAAGGTGACCGCGAAGAACATCGTCATCGCTACCGGCTCCAGCGTGACCCCGCTGCCGGGCGTGACGATCGACCAGAAGGTGGTGGTCGATTCGACCGGCGCGCTCGAACTGCCCAAGGTGCCGGAGCATATGGTCGTGATCGGCGGCGGCGTGATCGGACTGGAGCTTGGCTCGGTCTGGCGGCGTCTGGGTGCGAAGGTGACCTGCGTCGAGTTCCTCGACCAGATCCTGCCGGGCTTCGACGGCGACGTGCGCAAGGAAGCCAACAAGATCTTCAAGAAGCAGGGCATCGAGTTCAAGCTGGGCACCAAGGTGACCAGTGTTGCCGTGAACGGTGACAAGGCGACGCTGACCGTCGAACCGGCGGCGGGCGGCGAGACATCGACGATCGAGGCGGATTGCGTGCTGGTGTCGATCGGCCGCAAGCCGAACACCGACGGCCTGGGGCTGGAGAAGATCGGCCTCACCCCGAACAACCGCGGCCAGATCGAAACCGACCACGATTTTCGCACCTCGGTTTCCGGTGTCTGGGCGATCGGCGACGTCATTCCCGGTCCGATGCTGGCGCACAAGGCCGAGGACGAGGGCATTGCCGTTGCCGAGAACATCGCCGGTCAGCATGGCATCGTGAACCATGATGTGATCCCGTCGGTGGTCTACACCTGGCCGGAGATCGCGGGCGTCGGGCTGACCGAGGAAGCCGCCAAGGAAAAGGGCGAGATCAAGGTCGGCAAGTTCCCGATGATGGCGAACAGCCGCGCCAAGACCAACCACGAGCCCGACGGCTTCGTGAAGGTGATCGCGGACGCCAAGACCGATCGCGTGCTGGGCGTGTGGTGCATCGCGAGCGTCGCGGGCACGATGATCGCGCAGGCGGCGCAGGCGATGGAGTTCGGCGCGACCAGCGAGGACATCGCCTACACCTGCCACGCGCACCCGACGCATTCGGAAGCGATCAAGGAAGCCGCGATGGCGGTGCAGGGCAAGCCGATCCACATCTGATCGCGTTCGCCTCATTCAACAGCATTTCTCGTCACCCCGGGCCCGTGCCTGGGGTGATGTTGCATTTGGCAAACTCGGATGGCCTGGCGTTGACGCTCGATTACGCATCACGGCATAGGCGCCTCCAGAGGGAGAGCAGGCGGCCCACATCCTTGTGCGATCCCGTCGTCTCGTTCCTTGTTGCATCGTTGGACAAGCGAGAGAGAACGAGATGAAGGTTGCGGTTTTCGGGCTCGGCTACGTCGGTCTCTCCAACGCGGTGCTGCTGGCGCAGCACAATGAGGTGGTTGCGGTCGACATCACGCCAGAGCGCGTCGCGATGCTGAATGCCCGCAAGTCGCCGATACTGGACGACGAACTGCAGCACTTCCTCGCTGATAAGCCGCTGAACCTCACCGCGACGCTCGATCCCGCCGAGGCGCTGGCCGGCGCGGACTACGTAATCGTGGCGACGCCGACGAACTATGATGTCGAGACCAACAAGTTCGATACTTCGTCCGTCGAGGCGGTGATCTCTACGGCGATCGCGCACAACCGCAATGCTACGATCGTCGTGAAATCCACCATCCCCGTCGGCTTCGTCGACGACGTTCGCCAGCGGCTCAACACTGACCAGGTGATCTTCAGCCCGGAGTTCCTGCGCGAAGGCCGGGCACTGCACGACAACCTTCACCCGTCGCGCATCATCGTCGGCGAACAGTCCGAACGCGCCCGCATCTTTGCCGATCTGCTGCTTGAGGGCGCGGTGAAGAAGGACGTCAGCATCCTGTTCACCAACGCCCGCGAGGCGGAGGCGATCAAGCTGTTCGCCAACACCTACCTCGCGATGCGCGTCGCCTTCTTCAACGAACTCGACAGCTACGCCATCGCCGGCGGCATGGACACGCGCCAGATCATCGACGGCGTCGGCCTCGATCCGCGCATCGGCACACACTACAACAATCCCAGCTTCGGCTATGGCGGCTATTGCCTGCCCAAGGACACCAAGCAGCTCCTCGCCAATTATTCCGAGGTGCCGCAGAACCTGATCCGTGCGATCGTCGACGCCAACCGCACCCGCAAGGACTTCCTCGCCGACCAGATCATCGCCCGTCGCCCTAGGACGGTGGGCGTGTTCCGGCTGGTGATGAAGGCGGGATCGGACAATTTTCGCCAGTCCTCGATCCAGGGCATCATGAAGCGGATCAAGGCTAAGGGCATCAACGTCGTGATCTACGAGCCCGCGATGCAGGAGGAGGAATTCTTCGGATCGCGCGTGATCCGCGATGTCGCCGAGTTCAAGCAGGCCGCCGACGTCATCATCGCCAACCGCAACACGCAAGAGCTGGCGGACGTGGCCGAGAAGGTCTTCACCCGCGATCTGTTCGGATCCGACTGACCGGTCGGACAGGATCGGTTGAGCACATCGAGAGCGCGGGCGGCGGCTATTCTGTCGCTTGCGCATCGCCCAAAGGTTCAGGCCGCAAGCGCGGGCACGTCGTAACAATAATCGCAGCTCTTCGCGGCGATACTGGCCGTAACGGGATTTACGGGCTACTCGACCGGCCCAGCAGCCGGAGCGACCCCAGTTGATGATCCAGGTTTCCGAGCAACAGCGCTACAGCGATATCTTCGTCGGCGATGGCGAGATGGCCCGTTTGATGCGGGCACATGACTGGAGCGCGACGTCGCTCGGCACCCCGGAAACATGGCCCAATGCCCTCAAGGTCGCGCTTCGCCTGCTGCTCACCTCGCGGTTCGAGATGTGGCTGGGCTGGGGCCCGGATATCAATTTCTTCTACAACGACGCCTATCAGCCGACGCTTGGCATCAAGCATCCGAAATCGCTGGCGACGCCCACCCAGATCCTGTGGGCGGAAATCTGGGACGACATCAAGGATCGCCTGGCCACCGTCTATGAGAAGGGCGAGGCGACCTGGGATCGCGCGCTGCTGCTGCTGCTGGAGCGCAACGGTTATCCCGAAGAGACGTACCACACCTTCTCCTACAGCCCGCTGATCGGCGACAGTGGAAAGGTCGAGGGCGTGTTCTGCGCGGTTTCGGAGGAAACCGATCGCGTGATCAGCGAGCGGCGGCTCGCCTCGCTGCGCGAGCTCGCCTCTGCGCTCACCACCGCGCAGGACAAGGCGGAAGTGGTGGAGGCGGTGCAAACCGGCCTGTCGCGCAATCTTCAGGACCTGCCGTTCAGCCTGGTCTATCTGTTCGGTGACGACCGGACACCGCATCTTGCGGCCGCTACGGGGATCGCGCCCGAGGATCCGCTGGCGGCGCCTGAGCCTTGGCGGATCGAGCGCCTGCTGAGCGACGGGCGGATCCTGGTCGAGGACGCGCCCCCCGGCACGCTGCCGCAGGGCGCTTGGAGCAAGCCGCCGACGAAGGTGGCGATCATCCCGCTTGCCGGGCAGAGCGGGCGGCGCGCGCGCGGCGCGCTGGTGGTGGGGCTCAATCCCTTCCGTCCAGCAGAAGAGCAATACCTCAGTTTCCTCGAACTGCTCGCCGGGCAGATCGCCGCCGGGCTCGTCCGCGCCGAGATCATGGAGCAGCGCACCCGCGAGCGGGACCGGGTGCACCAGCTGTTCCGCCAGGCGCCAAGCTTCATGTGCATCCTCGCCGGCCCGGAACACCGGTTCGAACTCGTCAACGACGCCTACATGCAGCTCGTCGGCCATCGCGACCTGATCGGCCGCCCGCTGCGCGAGGCGCTGCCGGAGATCACCGGCCAGGGCTATTTCGAGCTGCTCGACAAGGTGAAGACCGAAGGCAAGCCATTCGTCGGGCGCAACATGCCGGTGATGATCCAGCGCAGCCCGGACTCGGAGCCGGAGGAGCGGTTCGTCCACCTGGTGTACCAGCCGATCTTCGATACCTCCGGCAAGGTCTCCGGCATCTTCGTCGATGGCTATGACGTCACGCATCAGAAGCGCGCCGAGGATCAGCTGCACCAGATGAACCAGACGCTGGAGCAGCGCGTCAGCGAGCGCACCGCGGAACTGCGCGAGGCGCTGGACCAGCTGCACCACGAGGCGCGCGAGCGTGAGATCGCCGAGCGGGCGCTGCGCCATTCGCAGAAGCTGGAGGCGCTGGGCAAGCTGACCGGCGGCGTGGCGCATGATTTCAACAACCTGCTGCAGGTGGTCAGCGGCAATCTCCAGCTGCTGGCACGCGACGTCGCCGGGAATGCGCGTGCCGAGCGGCGGGTGGAAAATGCCATGGCCGGCGTCACCCGCGGCGCGAAGCTCGCCTCGCAGCTGCTCGCCTTCGGCCGGCGCCAGCCGCTCGAACCCAAGGTCATCAATCTTGGCCGGCTGTTGCGCACGATGGACGATCTGCTTCGCCGCGCGCTTGGCGAGGACGTGGAGATCGAGACGATCGTTTCGGGCGGGCTGTGGAACACGCTGATCGATCCGAGCCAGATCGAGAATGCGATCCTGAACCTTGCGATCAACGCGCGCGATGCGATGGAAAATGGCGGCCGCCTGACGATTGAGGCGAGCAATGCCTTCCTCGACGACGAATATTGCCGCCAGCATGCCGAGGTGACGCCGGGCCAATATGTCGTGGTGGCGGTGACGGACACCGGCACCGGCATCCCGAAGGAGCTGATCGAGCAGGTGTTCGAGCCGTTCTTCAGCACCAAGCCCGAAGGCAAGGGAACGGGCCTGGGCCTGTCGATGGTCCATGGCCTGGTGAAGCAGAGCGGCGGGCATCTGAAGATCTACAGCGAAGTCGGCGAAGGGACGACGATCAAGCTCTACCTGCCGCGTGTACTGCAGGACGAGGACGTGTTGACCGACATCAGCGCGGCGCCGGTGCTGGGTGGATCGGAGACCATCCTGGTGGTGGAGGACGACGATGGCGTGCGCGAAACTGCCGTCTCGCTGTTGTCCGAACTCGGCTATCGCGTGCTGAAGGCGCGCGACGCGCAGGGCGGGCTGAACGTGATCGAAAGCGGCATCCCGATCGACCTGCTGTTCACCGACGTGGTGATGCCGGGCCCCCTGCGCAGCCCGGAGCTTGCGCGCAAAGCCAAGGAGCGGCTGCCGAACATCGGCGTGCTCTTCACCTCAGGCTATACCGAGAACGCGATCGTCCACCACGGCCGGCTCGATCCCGGCGTGGAACTATTGTCAAAGCCCTACACGCGCGAAGCGCTGGCGCGGAAGATCCGGCATGTGCTGAGCCTCAGCCGGGCCGAGAGCGAGGGGCAGCCCGCGTAGCGCGAGCGGCTGCTCAGTCGGCGGCAAGCCAGGCTGCGCAGGCGAGATCCTGCACGATGCTGCCGAGTGACTTGTAAAGCGTCACGTCCGTTGCCGTGACACGGCCGGGGAGCGTGCCGGCGAAGACCTCGCCGATCTCGCCCAGCACATGATCGTCGCCGACCAGCCCGGCCGCCTTGGCGTTCAGGAACTCGGCGCCCTGGCTCAGCACTCCCGCTCGGTGATCGGCAAAGAAACGCGATCGTACGACGAGATCGTTGGCGATTTCCGCCGGGCCGGCGCGGCTCGATCCGACGGCGTTGATATGGGTGCCCGGCGCAACGTCGGCAGCGAACAGGAACGGCTCGCTGGCGGCAGTGACGGTGCAGATGATGTCAGCCTCCGCGACTGCCTCGCGCGGCGATGAAGCGGCCCGCGTATCCATCTCCGTCGCGAGCTGCTCGGCCCGCGCGCGATCACGGCCCCAGACGATCACCTCGCTAAAACTGCGGACTGCGCGCAGCGCCTCGATATGGCGGCGGGCCTGTTCACCGGTCCCGAACACCGCCAGCCGTTTGGCGTCCGGCCGGGCAAGCGCCTCGGTCGCACCAGCGGACGCGGCGGCGGTGCGGATCGCGGTCAGCACGCCCGCGTCGACCACCGCGCGGGGCGCGCCGGTGGCGGGATCGAAGATCATCACCAGCCCCTGATGCGACAGGCCGCCGCGCGCGACATTGCCGGGGAAGACGCTGACGAGCTTGGCACCGAACGCGCCGCCGTCGAGCGATCCCGGCATGACGCCGAACGCATTCTCGCCATCGAGATCAATGATGCCGCGCAGCAGCTGGCGCGTCCGCCCGGCCGACAGCGCCTCCATCGCTTCGCGCACCAGCGCAATCGCGACGTCATAGGTCAGCCGTTCGCTCACCTCCGCGGCGGTGATCATGCGGACCGTCATGCCTCTGCCTCCCTGGCGATCCGCCGGCGGAACAGGCGGATCAGCAATGTCGCGTTGAGCAGCATCACCACGCCGTAGATGTTCTGCGTCACCGCCATCGGCAGGCTGCCGAGGACGGTGAGCGTCAGGAACAGCGCCAGCGTCGCATTCTGCACGCCCGTCTCGATTGCCAGCGTCATCCGGTCGCGCGTGTCGAGGCGCAGCAAGCGCCCGGCGAGCAGCCCGCACGCCATGGCACTGATATTCAGCGCGTAGATCGCGGGCGTCGCCGCGACGAGGTTTGCGATCACCATCTCGAAGCTGACCGCGACCGAAAAGCCAATCACCGCAACCAGCACGATCATCGCAGTGGGCCGCAGCCGGCGAGCGATGCCAGCGGCGGCATCGGGCGCGAAGCGGCGGACGATCATGCCGGCGGCGATCGGCAGCAAGGTGATCCGCGCAAGCTGCGCCATAGTCGCCAGCGCGTCGAGCTGCGGCACCGCCGCCTCGCTGCCGCCGAGGAACCATGGCACGGCCCAGCGCAGCAAGAGCGGAATGGTGAAGACGGTGACGATGCTGGTCATCACCGTCAGCACCACGGCCAGCGCGACATTGCCGCGCCCGACGAACGTCAGCGCGTTGGACGTGGTGCCCGCCGGGCAGATCGAGACGATGAAGAGGCCGAGCGCCAGTTCCGGCGGCAGGCGGAACAGAAGGCCGATTCCAAGGCCGAGCAGCGGCAGCACCAGCAGATGGATGCCGAAGCCTGCAACCACCGCACGCCCGCCGCGCAGGATGCCGGCAAAGTCGCGCGGCGCCAGCGTCAGCCCCATGCTGAACATGATCAGCGCCAGCCCGCAGGGCACCAGCAGCTGGTTGACGAAGGCGATGAGCTCCGGGCTCATGCGCCCCACACGTCGCGGGCGTAGCGCAGGAAGTTGCCGCCCATGATCTTCTCGATCCGCGCCGCCTTGTGGCCGCGCTGTTCGAGGAGGGCAATCAGGCGGCGATATTGCGTCGGCCCGCTCAGATCCTCGACGAACGGCAAGGTATCCGGGTTTTCGCCGCGCGCGGAGATGCCAGCGGCCTTGCGCTCGGCGATCTCCTGCCGGATCGCGGCGCGATAGGCGGCGATGTCGTCCACCGCCGTCGTGCCGCCATCGGTGCCGATGCCGACATGATCCTCGCCGCAGACCTTCACCGCATGTTCAATATGCGCGACCACGTCGGCCGCGCTCGCAACGCTCGACGGGTTAAGGAACGGCATGAAATAGATGCCGACGAACCCGCCCTTCGAGGCGACCAGCCGCAACTCCTCATCGGTCTTGTTGCGCGGCATGTCGGTGAGCGCGCGGCAGCCGGTGTGGTTGATCGAGATCGGCTGTGCCGACAGCCGCGCCGCCTCAAGGCAAGTGCGCTCCCCGCTGTGCGACAGATCTACCATCACGCGATTGGCGTTGAGCCGGGCGATCACCTCGCGCCCGAACGGCGTGATACCGCCGTTCTCCGGGGCCATCGATCCACTGCCAACCGCATTGGCGGGATTGTACGTCAGCTGAATCACCCGCACGCCAAGATCGGCGAACGTGTCGGCGCGAGACGCATCATCGCCGAGCATGGTGGTGTTCTGGAAGCCGTAGATGACGCCGATCCGCCCCGCCGCATAGGCACGCTGCATGTCGGCCGCGGTGTGAATCTTGGCCAGCGCATCGGGGCGCGCACGGATGCGGCGATCCCAGATGCCGATGTCGCGAACCGTCGCCTCGAACGGATCGCCGGCGCCGGAGACATGGCCCAGCGTGATGTTGATCGCGTCCATGCCGGAGGCGCGCGCATCATTGACCACCCGGTCGCTCAGCAGCGCGCGCTCCTCCGCCGGCACCGCGCCTTGCCCCCGCGGCGCATTGGGATCGCTGAACCCGCCCAGCGCATTGACGATCAGCATGTCGCGCGCCGGCGCTTTCCGGGTCTGTGCGACGGCGCCCGAGGCGCTGCCCGCGACGAGCCCGGCAAGAACGGTGCGGCGATCAATCACGGCCAAGCTCCTCTTCAGTCACGTCGCGGAAGTCCTCGCGCGGATAGGCGCGGCCGCGCTTCACGGTCATCACCACGCTACGCATGTTGGCGATGTCGGCCAGCGGGTCGCGCGCGAGAACGACGAGGTTGGCGAGCTTGCCGGGCGCGATCGTGCCCATCTCATCCTCGCGGCCCATCGACTTGGCGCCGACCAGCGTTGCGGAGCGGATCGCCTGCGCCGGCGTGAAGCCGGCCTTGCGCACCAGCAGCTCAAGCTCGTCGAACAGGCCGGGGTACGGCGCGCCCGCGCCGGTATCCCCATCGGTGCCGGCGGCGATCTCGATCCCGGCGCGGTGCGCCTGGGCGGTCAGTGCGGCGGCGAGATCGAGCGAACAATAAGCCGGCGGCCCCCCGGCGCGCGCCCGCGCCTCGCCCTCCTGATAGACCCGCAATGTCGCATCGAGCAGCATGCCGCGCCGGCGCATGTCCGCGAACAGCGACGCCATCACCGGGTTGCGACCGGCGAGGAACGGCGCCGGATCGATCGGCACGCGCTGCTGATAGCTTTGCGGCCGCTGGTCGACCGCCTGATAGGCGAGGTAGCAGCTGTGCGAGACGACGTCCGGCCCGGCGGCGATCACATCGGCCGGGGGCGTCGGGAAGACCATGCCGTGCGCCCACACCTGCATCTTCTGCCGGTGCGCCTCTTCGGTGATGCGGGCGATGAGCGGCGCGGGGAGGTTCGCGTACACCTTGATTGCGCTCGCCCCCGTGCCGCGCGCCCGCGCTACTGCGAGCGGCAGATCGGTGCGGTCATCGATCGCCTGCATCCAGGCGCCCTCGCCCGGCTTCACCCCGGCGCTGACGGCGAGCACGCGCGGATCGTCAAAGAAGCTCGGCCCAGCGAACAACGCGGCATAGACGAGGTCGGGCGAGGCGATTTCCGCGACCTGCGCGGCGCGCGCCAGTTCAGCGACGGCGCGAAGATCGTCCGCCATGATCCGCGTCGCGGTGATGCCGCTGTAGAGATCGCGGCGCATCAGCGCCTCGGCCCGGCGGCGATTGGGCGGCGTCGCGACATGCTGATGGCTGTCGATCAGCCCGGGAAGAAGGTAGCGGCCGCTGAGGTCGACGATCGTCGCGCCGGCAGGAAGAGCGCGCGCGAGCTGGGCGTCGGGCGCGACCCGCTGGATGCGGTCGCCGCGGACGATCACCGCCATGTCGCGCAGCGGCGCGGCGCCGGTGCCATCGAGCACGGTTGCATGGCGATAGACGGTGGTCGCCGGCGGCGCGGGCTCGGCTGGCGCCGCCCCGCCCGTCACGACAGCGCCCGCCGCCATGGCGACCATTGCCGCCACACGCCTCATCAACCGCATCCCTTCCCCCCCCTTGCGTCATCGCCCCAGCCCGGCGGCCTTCTTCGGGCTTCCGCGGCGAAGGACAAGCGCTTTGTGTCGTCTTGCGGACAATTGACGCCTGAAAATGGCGCGCGGGCCCCGTGGAGCGATCAGTAGATGTCGCGGCGATAGCGGCCCTCGGCGAGCATCGCCTCCAGCACATCCTCGCCCAGCATCTCCGCGAGCACATGGTGGACCGCCGAGGCCATGCCCACCATGCTGCCGCACACGTAGATCGCGCCCCCGTTCGCGACGGCATCGCGCACGATCGGCGCAGCGTCTGCGAGCGCATCCTGGACGTAGCGCCTGGGCACGCCGCGGGACCAGGCGGTGTGGCTCGCGGCGAGGACGCCCGCGCACTGCAGCCGCTGCCGTTCCACAGCATGGAAGTCGTCATGATCCGGATGGCGTTCGCCGAAGAACAGCCAGGCTGGCCCAGCCCCTAGCGTCCCGGCACGCTGGCGAAGATGCGCCATCAGGCCGGCAAGGCCCGTACCGTTGCCGATCAGGATCATCGGGGTCGCCGGGTCTTCCGGCGCGTGGAAGGCCGCATTGCTTCGCACCCGCGCCTTCACGATACCACCGATCGGCGCGCCGGCGGTGAGCCAGCCGGAGCCGAGGCCGGCAAAGCCGTCCGCGGCCTGGCACTCGCGCACGATCAGTTCGACGCGGCCGGACGGCGCGACCGAGGCAATCGAATATTCGCGGTGCGCGAGCGGCTTCAGCGTGTCGATATCGATCGGCAGTGGCTCGTCGAGCGGCAGGATTCGCGTCGCCAGCTGCGCGCGCAGAGCCGGCGTGTCGTTAAGTCCGTGGCGCGCGATGAAGGCATCCACGCGCCGCGGATCCTGCTGCGGCAGAATTTCCACGATATCGCCCGCGGCCCAGGCGGGCTCGCCCGCGGGTGGGATCAAGGCGACATGAAACGCGGCGCCGCCGCTGCTGCCGGGGTTGAGCAGCCGCCGCTCCGCCAGGCGCCAATCGCCAAGCTCCGCCGGCGCCCAATCCGGCTGGTCGGTTCGCGCGCCCAGGCCGGCGAGCTGCTGCTGCCACTGGCGCAGCGCGCCCGCATCCTCGTCGTCCACCTCGATCACGTCGAACAACCGCTCGGCCCCGCCAGCGTGGAGCCACTGGTCGACCTGGTGGCCGAAGGCGCAGAAGTCCGGATACTCGCGGTCGCCCAGCGCCAGCACGGCGTAATGGAGATGCGAGAAGTCACCGGGCGCCTCTTGCAGCTGCCGCGCGAAGCCTCGGGCCGCATCGGGCGGCTCGCCTTCGCCATAGGTGCTGGCGACGATCAGCAGCCGACCGACGCTGGCGATCCGGCCTGTATCGAGCGCGGCGATCGGCAGGACGGCCGAATCTGGCAGGGCCTGCGCCGTCAGCCGCGCGATCCGTTCGGCCGATCCGGTATGCGAGGCAAATGCGACGATCGTCGTCACGCCTGCCGCCGGCGGACCATCAGGCACCTGCGCCGATATGGCCTTCAGCGCTGCCTTGCGCCGTCGCCGCGCAAAGTAGAGCAGGAAGCCGGTGATGGTGAACAGCGGCATCGTGAGGCTGCTCAGCGTCATCGCGATCCGCCCCGGCATCCCCCAATAGGCGCCGCGATGCAGTTCATAGACGCTGGTGACCAGGTCCTCGCCCCAGCGACGATCCGCATAAGGGACGTGGGAGATGACCGCGCCGGTGGTGCCATCGATCATCAGTTCGTCCGAGACGCGATCGTGCCGCGCGCCGGGCAGCTTGGCACGAAACTCGACGGCGTGATCGCGCACGCTGGCAGTGATCCGCTCATAGCTGCGCCCGCCGGTCGCCCGCTCGAACCCGCGCCACGCGACGCGCAGGTCCGCGGGCTCGTCGCTCACCGGCATCGCACGGGCGACCTCGGCGCGCGCCGGCGCCAGCAGCCGCTGCGCACCGTCACGATACCAGCCGTAGGACCACCACAGTCCCGTGCCGGCGCTGATGAGGTAGAACAGGATCAGCCAGCTGCCGATCACCGTGTGCAGCGCACGATAGAGGTTGCGCCCGGTCTTGCGCAGATCGAGCACGAACCAGCTGCGCCAGTCGAGCGGGCGGCGCGGCCAGCGCAGATAAAGCCCCGACAGGGCGAAGAAGATCAGCGACAGCGCGGCAAAGCCGGTGACCCGCCGGCCGAAGCCATTGCCGTCACCCGGCAGCGCCATCCAGCGGTGTACCGACCTGATCGTTTCGAAGAAGGCCTCGCCGCGTGGTTCACCCAGCATCTGCCCGGTGGCGGGATCGAGGTAGCTCCGCTCACGCTTCTTCGAACCGCCCTCGGTGTAACGGACCACCGCGACACGCGTCGGATCACGCTCCACGATCAGCCGCGAGATGCGGATATCGGGCCGCTGCGCTTCGATGCGGGCGATAAGCTGCGGCCCGGTGAGCGGCGGCGTGGATGAAGGCGAGACCGTGATGATGCCGCGATTGGCAGCCTCGAGGATCTCCGCCTCGAAGCTCATCGTCGCGCCGGTCACACCCATCACGGCAAGCACGAGCCCCGCGGTGATGCCGAGGAACCAATGGACCTGGAAGAGCAGCGCACGGCCCATTCGCGAATCGTTCTCAATTAAGCTTGTTATTGCGAAGCACTCGCGTTAGGCGCCGCCTCCATTCTGGTCAATGCGGGGGGCATGTAGCGTGGCAATGACGGCGGGTTTGCGGAGCATCTGGTGGAGCAGCGCCGCGGTCATGGCGGTCGCGATTCCGCAGTCTACGCTGGCCGAGACGGCTGCTTCTCCCGAGGCGCCAGCCGAAGCACAGGGTAATCCGGACGGCTCCGTGGCCGACGAGGACATCGTCGTGACCGCGGCTCGCACGATCCTGCCGCCCAACGCGCTGCCGCTGACCATCGACGTCATCGAAAAGACCACGCTCGATCAGCAGATCGCCATTTCCGGCAGCATCACCGATGCCGTCGCGGTCCTGACGCCGAGCTTCTCCCCCACGCGCGGCAAGCTTTCGGGCGCGGGCGAGACACTGCGTGGTCGCTCGCCGCTCTATGCGATCAACGGCATCCCACAGACCACGCCGCTGCGCGACGGCAGCCGCGACGGCTTCACCATCGACGGCTTCTTCATCGACCGCGTGGAGCTGATCTACGGATCGAACGCGCTGCAGGGCGTCGGCGGCACCGGCGGCATCGTCAACCAGGTGACGGTCGGCGCCCCGCGGGCCGAGGGGATCACAGGCCGTGTCCTGCTGCAGGGCACGGCGGCGGACGGGTTCGAAGGCAACTCGCTCGGCGGCAAGGCGGCGGGCCTCGTCCAGTACAAGTCCGGCATCTTCGACGCGACGGTCGGCGCCTCCTATGAGCGGCGCGGCGTCTTCTACGATGCCGAGAACCGGCGGATCGGGATCAACCTGACGCAGGGCGAAACGCAGGATTCGCGCGCCTACAATCTTTTCGGCCGCTTCGGCGTCGAACTGGGCAGCACCGGACGCCTCGACCTTATCGCCAACCGCTACGAGCTGAACGGCGACGGCGACTATGTCGCGCTGCCGGGCAACCGCGCCACCGGTCTCCCGACCAGTGCGGTGCGTGGCGACGCGCCCGGCAAGCCGGCGGCGAACCGCGCGGAGGCACTGTCGCTATCCTATACCGACACTGATGTCGCGGGCGGCAATCTCACCGCGCAGCTGTTCTTCAACCGCACGTACGACACGTTCGGCGGCGAGCTGGCGCCGATCGCCACCTTCCAGGATCCGGCGATCGCCCCGCTCAATACGCTGTTCGATCAGTCCGAAAACCGGTCGCGCAAGATCGGCGCCCGCGCGAGCTACGAACGCGCCGTCCCCGGCTTCGAGGCGCTGGTCGCGACGATTGGCTTCGACGCCTTGTGGGACAAGACAGAGCAGCGGCTGATCGCCACCAACCGCATCTGGGTGCCCCCGGCGGATTTCCGCAGCCTTGCGCCCTTCGCGCAGGCGAACCTCAAGCTGTTTGACGGCAAGATGCGCCTGGCCGGCGGCGCGCGCTGGGAGAATGTGAAGGTCCGCATCGACGATTACCACACGCTCGCTTCCACCACGTACGACGGGCGCAACCCGGCGACGTTCGGCGGCGTGGCGGTGAAGGGCGGTGAACCCGGCTTCGATCAGGTGCTGTGGAATGGCGGCGTGATCCTGGAGCCGGTCAGCGGCATCCGCGCGTATGCAAGCTATGCCGAGGGCTTCACCATGGCCGACATCGGCCGCATCACCCGCGCGGTGAGCGTGCCCGGTACTGATCTCAGCAGCTTCCGCGCGATTGATCCCGTCATCTCCAACAACCGCGAAGTCGGCGTCGAGGTGAAGCGCGGGCCGCTGGATGCCAGCGCGACCTATTTCTGGTCGTCGAGCGACAATGGCCAGGTGCTCGTCGCGCTCGGCAACGGCATCTTCGAGGTGCAGCGGCAGCGGGTCGAGATCCAGGGCCTGGAGGTAAACCTGGGCGTCGCCATGCCGCTGAAGGGCCTGCGCCTATCGACCGGCTATGCCCATATCCTCGGTCGATATGACAGCGACAGCCGCGCACCCGACGGGGTGGTCGACACCGATCTCGACGGGACCAACATCTCGCCCGACCGGCTCAACCTCGCCGTGGATTACGCCAATGGCCCGGTGATGGCACGCGTGCAGACGCAATATTACCTCTCACGCAACTTCCGCGGAAAGGCGAACCCCGACCCGCGCAACAATTTCGCGGGCTATAACGTGACGGACGCATCGATCCGTTACCAGACCGGGATCGGCGGCTTCACGCTCAGCGCGCACAACATCTTCGACAATTTCTACATCGATTATAACAGCGACACGCGGCTGCCGAACGACAACCTCGCCTTCTTCGCCGGCCGCGGGCGCACGTTTACGTTGGGCTGGGATATGCGCTTCTGATCTGCCGCTGACCGTCGCCGGCGCGCCGCATCATGGCCGCGGGCCCATCGATAATCGGCAAGCGGCGACAATCTGGCCGCAATAGTCATTACGGATGCTTGCTGGCGGAAGCTCCGCGCCGTACCGATCGTCGTGATCTGGTTTTCGGAGCTTCCATGCGCGCCATTTTGCTTGCCACCACCCTGGCCTTGCTGTCCTCCACGGCAGGCGCGCAAACCGCAGCCGCGCCGGCAACCGCCGCCCCCACGACCACCGCCGATCCGGCTGCACCCAAAGGCCGGCTATCGGATGCCGCCACCCCCAAAGCCTATCGTCTCGACTTCACGATCCAGCCGAAGGAGCCCGGCTTCTCCGGACACGGCGAGATCGACGTGACGGTAAAGGCGCCGACCACCCGGCTCTACCTCCACGGCCGCGACCTGAAGGTGAAGGCATCGGCGCGGGTCGGCGGGCGAACGATCCCGGCGACCTTCACGCAGGTGGACAAGACCGGCACTGCGCAGCTCGATTTCGCGCAGCCGGTGCCCGCCGGCGCCGTCACCCTGGTGTTCGACTGGACCGGCAATTTCGGCGACAACGCGTCGGGCCTCTACCGCGTCAAGGTCGGCGACCAATGGTATAGCTGGACGCAGTTTGAATCGATTGACGCGCGCGCCGCTTTCCCCAGCTTCGACGAGCCGGGATTCAAGACGCCCTTCACCATCTCGATTACCACCGATCCCGGCTTCAAGGCGATCAGCAACGCGCCCGAGCAAGGCGTGACGCGCGCCGGCGCGCTGGAGAAGCACCAGTTCGCCGCCACCCGTCCGCTTCCCACTTATCTCGTCGCGCTGGTCACCGGTCCGTTCGTGCACCAGGTCGAGGCGATCGCGCCGACGCCGGAGCGTGCCGAGCCGCTGCCGCTCGGCATCGCGCTGACCCAGCCGCTGAAGGATAAGACGGCCTATGTGCAGGCTGAAACGCCGCGCATCGTGACGCTGCTGGAACGCTATTTCGGCACCCCCTTCCCCTTCCCCAAGCTTGACCAGATCGGCTCGCCGATCATGCCCGGCGCGATGGAGAATGCCGGCGCCGACATCTACGGCGACGGTATCATCGCGCTCGCGCCCGATGCGCCGGTGTCGCAGAAGAAGGTGTTCGGCATGGTGGTGGCGCATGAGCTTGCCCACCAGTGGTTTGGCGATCTCGTCTCCCCCGTCTGGTGGGACGATCTGTGGCTGAACGAAAGCTTCGCCAACTGGATGGGCTTTCGCATCGGCGGCGAATGGCGGCCGGAACTCAACATCGGCGTCGGCGGGCTGGAGGACGGCTTCTCCGCAATGAACACGGATTCGCTCACGGTTGGCCGCCCGATCCATGAGCCGATCACCGAGAATGCGAACATCGATTCCGCCTTCGACAGCATCACCTACGGCAAGGGCGGCCATGTCATCGCGATGATCGCCGGCTATCTCGGCGACGAGAAGTTCCGCGACGGCGTGCGCCTGCACCTGAAGCGCCACGCCTATGGCAATGCCGCGACGGCTGACTTCTTCAAGAGCCTGGCCGACGCGGCGCAGGACCCGCGCGTCGTGACCGCGATGCAGAGCTTCGTCGATCAGCAGGGCGTGCCGCTGATCACGCTGAAGCGCGACGGCAATCGCCTCGTCGCCAGCCAGTCGCGCTACACCTTCATCGGCCAGGCGCCGCAGCCGACGCGCTGGACGGTGCCCTTCTGCTACAGCGTCGCGGCGACGCGGAAGTGCACGTTGATCGACGGGCCGTCGGCGGTGATCGACGCGCCCGCCGGCAACGCCGCGCTGATGCCCAATGCGGGCGGCACCGGCTATTACCGCTTCGATCTGGAGCCCGCCGACTGGGACCGCCTGATCGCGACGTTCCCGACGATGACTGGCGCAGAGGCGATCGCCGCCAGCGACAGCCTGTGGGCCGCGTTCCGCGCCGGCCGGATGGACGCGCCCCGCCTGCTCGCCGGCACCGCCGCGCTTGCCGCCAATCCTGATTCCAACGCCGCGCTCGACGGCGCGCAGCGGCTTGCCGGGCTGAACCGCCGCGGCGTGATCCCCGCCGCCGCGGTGCCCGCCTATCGCGCCTATCTCGACCGCACCTTTGCCCCGCGTCTCGCAGCACTCGGCTTCGATCCGACGGCGGGCGCTTATGCCAAGGACGATCCCGACCGGCAGAAGCTGCGCGCGGACCTCGTCTCGCTGCTGGCGCGCGAGGCGGCGGACAAGGCCGTGCGGGCGAAGCTTTCCACCGCGGCGCAGCGCTACATCGCCGGCGACAAGGCCGCGATAGACCCGACCTATCTCGCCGATGGCTTCGCCGCGATCGTCCAGCAGGGGGGCCTCCCCGCCGCCAAGAAGATCATGGATCTCGGCCTCACCAGCGAGGATCCCGTGGTGCGCAGCGCCGCACTGGCCGCGGTCGCCGACAGCGGCCAGCCGGAAATCGCCACCTGGGCGCTCGGCTTCACTGACCCGCGCCTGCGCTCGCTCGAGCGTGCGACGATGCTGCTTCGCCTCGCGCATGCATCGGGCACCGTCGCGATGACCGGCGACTGGATCATCGCCAACATCGAGCCGTTGCTCGGCAACGCGAACGGCATCTTCGCCGGCCGCCTCGCCCAGTCCTTCACGATGCAATGCGGCGTCGACCGCGCCGCGCGCATTGATGCAGCGGTCGGCAGCAAGATCCGCGAAGCCGGCACCGGCGTCCTCGATTACGAACGCACGCTGGAAAGCATCCGCCTGTGCGGCGCGCTTCGAGATGCGAAGTCGGCGGAGATCGGGACGGCGTTGATGCGAGCACGGTGATCAGGTTGAGGCGAGGCACCTGCAGGCCGTAAGCCGGCGCATTTCGACGCTCGATCGCGATGTCATCGGTTCGCCTGCGGTCGGGAGGCCCGGCATCAAGCCAGGGGGACCTTCACGCTTCGTCCTCCTGTCGTTCCAGCCCGTCCAGCACCGCCTCGGGTGACACATCCTGCTTGATTTCGTCGAGCTCACTCGGGCGCACGGCGTCCACCCCCATCTTCCGCGCCATGGCGTCAACCAGCGCCACCAGCCTAGTCAGCTCATGCTCGGTGAGGAGGTTGATTTGGAGGTCGAGCTCCGACTGTCTGGCGGCAGCGCCCATCATCCGGTTCTGGCTGATGAGCACGAACGTCGAAAGGAAGATCGCCTCGACGCTCGCTTCCATCGCAAGCATCACGAAGCTGGGGTCGAACGGCCTGAGACCCGGCACGACACCCAGGTTGATGAGGATCCACGTGCCATAGGCCACTGCGTGGATCATCACGAAAGTCATGCTTCCCGCAAATTTGGTGATCGCGTCCGACACGCGCTCGGAGAGCGTGGCCTCGGCTTCCTCCTGCGCCCGCCGCTCCCGCATCCGCTGCATGTTGCGCTCCAGCACGGAACTGAGGCCGGGCGGTGCCGGGGACGGGTGGGTCAGGGCAGCGTCGTCCATCGCAGCGGGCTCCTCGGAGGATCAATGGTAACGCACCGGCAAGCCATGCGGCGGCAGCGACCCGTGACGCTCACCCACGCCCGCGCGCCGATCGCACCGGCAGCACGAGGCTGGTGACAAAGTTGCGCAGTTCGGTCATCCGCCTCGTCGGATCGGTGATCTGTTCATCGACGCCGAGCCGCCACGCGAGATCGCGCCGTTCGGGCTCCCCGTAAAGCGCCTCGATCAGCGCCGCATGTGTCTCCACATCGCTCGTCGCGCGGGCGAGCCCTTGTTCGATTAGGTCGTCCGCCTGCCGGCGCAGCGCGGCCGCAACCTCGCGCAGCGAAATCTCCGGATGATATTGGACGCCCCAGAAGACGCCCCCGTCGTGCCGGATCTCCGCTGCCTGGACGCGTGTCACGGCATTGGAGGCGAGCAAGGAGCCGCCTGGCGGCAACGCCTCCACCTCGTCGGTGTGGATCGCCGGCGCGTCGAACACGCGTGGCCGGCCTTCGAGGAGCGGGTGGCCCTCGCCGCTGGTCTGCCGCACGATTCGGCGCGCAAAGCCTGCCTCGCGACGCTCCCGCATCGACCGGACGGTACCGCCGGCCGCTACGACGGCGACCTGCAACCCGGCACAGGATCCGAACGACGGCGTGCCCGAGCGAAAAATCGCGCGCATGAACTCGATCTCGCGCCGCGTCTCGGGGGTGTCCTCATACAGATGCAGCGGAGAGCCGGTCAGGAACACCGCGTCATAGCTTTCCAGGGCGCCCAGTGACGGGATGCAGGTACCGCGATCCGCCGGCTTCACCCGATCACAGACGGCTCCGGGGACGAGATGGCCCAGGCGAGCGAGGAAGGTCTCACCCGAACTGCGTCCGACGCTCTCGCGGCGCTTCTCACGCGCAGCGGGCGGCTCACTTTCGGCGATCAGGAAGCGCATGCGAACTCGCGGCAAGAAGCGGCGCAGCATGCCGCGACAACAGATCTCGTCGAGGTTCTGCGGTTCTCGGGAGAGCCCGTGCTGTTACCGCAAGTCCGCGGCGCGCGAGCCTTCCAAGAACACCAATGGAAACAGAAGGTTGCAGTGCAAATGCCGATTGCGTCAGGCGGCGCGGCAGCTCCTGCCCAAGGGCGAACGCGAGCACGTGGCCGAGCTATCAAAGGGCGGTCAGCGCCTTATCGCACCTTGATGCAAATCTTCGCCGCACCTTTCGGGGTGGCCCGCCGAAGGCGCTCAACGAAGTTGATGGAGCGCGACGAAGATCACCGCCACTGAGCTATCGAATGCAGCGGCTGTCACCGTGGTCGTCAACCGAGCGGCGCGGCAGACAGGAAGGTGGCGGAGACGGAGGGATTCGAACCCTCGGTACAGTTTCCCGTACGACGCTTTAGCAAAGCGTTGGTTTCAGCCACTCACCCACGTCTCCAGGCCTGGCGGAAGCGGGGACGTAGCGGGGAGTGCGGCGTTAATCAAGGTCCGCGTTGGGGTTCGCGACATCGGCCCCGTCGGGCGCCGACACGAGCGCCACGCCCGACGTTGCCACACAAAAAAATACCGAGTTCACCCGCTGGACCGCCGCACCCAGCCAGCGCTAAGCGCCCACGCCCTCAGCCCTGCGGCGCAGCCTTGTCGTTCTTCGCGATGATCGGCCCGTTCGATCGGCAGGCGGCACTGATCACGGGAAATGCGAGGTCCGTGTTGCGCGCCAGCGCCTGCGGAAGGGCGGCGCGGCACTGGTGCACGGTGGCATAGCGCACCGGCTCGATCCGGGCCTCGGCGCAGCCCGTGGCGTCGTCGCCGCAGCCCATGATCGCCAGCACGAAGAAGATCGGTTGCATCATCGCCTCCACTCCGCCCTTAAACCCGCAAGGCCTTCAAACTGTTCCGTTTGCTCTTGCCGGTGTGCTATTCGCGTGACACAGTCGGCACCATAATGATGGGGGATGGAAGAGCATGCGCCTCGCGACGAAACTGCTGCTGGCCGCGACCGGCATGGCATTGACGGCGGCGGCCGTTGCGGCGGCGCCCGGGGGAGCCCGGCCTGACGCGGCGGTGCCGCTGATCGAGCGGTCGAAGCTGTTCGGCAATCCGGAAAAGACCGGGGGCCAGCTGTCGCCCGACGGCCGTTGGATCAGCTTCATCGCCCCGCGCGACGGCGTGCTCAACGTCTGGGTCGCCCCGGCCGACAATCCCTCGGCCGCAAGGCCGCTGACGGCGGAAAAGGCGCGCCCGATCCGCCAGACCTTCTGGGCGCCGGATTCGAGCCAGGTGCTGTTCGTCAACGACAAGGGCGGTGACGAGAACTTCCGCCTCTATGGTGTTCCGGTCACCGGCGGCGACGCGCGCGATTACACGCCGTTCGACAAGGTGCGCGTGATGCCGATCGGCGCCAGCACCGTGATCAAGGACCGGATCCTGATCGGCCTCAACAATCGCGATCCGCGTTGGCACGATGTCCACAGCCTCGATCTCAAGACCGGCAAGCTGACGCTGGTGATGCAGAACGATGGCTATGGCGGCTTTGTCGCCGATGATGCGCTGAACGTGCGTCTCGCCTCACGCCCACGCGCCGATGGCGGTGACGATTGGTTCCGCGTGACGGACGGCAAGGTGGAGCCGACACCGATCGTCTCCTACGGCCTGGATGACAGCGCGACGACCGGCGCGCTCGGCTTCACCACCGATGGCAAGACGCTCTACTGGGCAGATTCGCGCGATCGCGACACCGGTGCGCTCATGGCACAGGATTCCAGCGGCAAGATGACGCTGATCGCGCAGGATCCGCGCGTCGATATCAGCAACGGCCTGTTCAATCCCAAGACCGGCGTGATCGAGGCATACCGCCAGGATTATCTGCGCAGCGAATATGTGCCCGTCGGCGATGCAGTGAAGGCGGATCTCGCCTTCCTCAAGGCGCAGAACAAAGGCGAATTCACCGTCACCAGCCGTACCGAGGCGGACGACAAATGGCTCGTCGCCTTCGATCCGGTGTCCGCCCCCGCCTCCACCTGGGTCTATGACCGCAAGGCGAAGGCGCTGAAGCAGCTTTACGTCTCGCGCCCCGCGCTCGTCGGCGCGCCGCTGGTCCCGATGATCCCGACGGTGATCAAGTCGCGCGACGGGCTCGATCTCGTGTCGTATCTGACGCTGCCCAAGGGCGTCGACGCGAACGGCGATGGCAAGGCGGACAAGCCCGTGCCGATGGTGCTGTTCGTCCACGGCGGGCCGTGGGACCGCGACGGCTATGGCTATAACAGCTACCACCAGTGGCTCGCGAACCGCGGCTATGCGGTGCTCTCGGTCAACTTCCGCGCCTCCACCGGCTTCGGCAAGAGGTTCCTTGCCGCCGGGAACATGGAATGGGGCAAGAAGATGCACGACGACCTGCTCGACGCGGTCGACTGGGCCGTGCGCGAGGGTGTGACGACGAAGGACAAGGTCGCGATCATGGGCGGCTCCTACGGCGGCTATGCGACGCTCGCCGGCCTCGCCTTCACGCCCGACACTTTCGCGTGCGGCGTCGACATCGTCGGCCCGTCGAACCTCAACACCCTGCTCGCCTCGATCCCGGCCTATTGGGAGGCGGGCAAGCAGCAGATGTACCGCCGCATGGGTGACCCGACGACGCCGGAAGGCCAGGCGATCCTCAAGGAACGCTCGCCGCTGTTCGCCGCGGACAGGATCAGGAAGCCGCTGCTGATCGGCCAGGGCGCCAATGATCCGCGCGTCAACGTGCGCGAAAGCGACCAGATCGTCGACGCGATGAAGGCAAAGAACATCCCCGTCACCTATGTCGTCTTCCCGGACGAGGGCCATGGCTTTGCCCGGCCGGTGAACAACATCGCGTTCAACGCGGTGACGGAGAACTTCCTCGCCCCCTGCCTTGGCGGCCGCGCGGAGCCGATCGGCAACGCGCTGGAGGGCTCCACCGCGGAGATCCGCCACGGCGCCGAGTTCGTGACGGGCCTCGCGCCGAAGAAGTGACTGCCACCGCCCTTCGTTTCGGGCAGCGTCGGGAGACCAGCGCCAAACGCTGAGCCCGGTCTCTCGACTGCCCCGAAACGAACGGGAGGAAAGTAGCGGCAGGAGCCCCCTACTCGGCGTCCGCCAGCGCCTGCCGGATCGTCTCGATCGGCAGGCCAAGGACGTCGGCGAGGCTCTGCGGGGAGGCGCCGCGCGAGGCCAGCATGCGGATGCGCGCCTCGTCCGCCACCATGCGATAGCCGCTGGTGTCGCGCTGCTCGCGCACCACGTCCTTGCGGCCCGATCCGCGGTGGCGCTGCGCGGCGGCGGCATGCGGATCGCGCGCCGCGAGCGCGACGTTCGCTTCCCTCTTCGCGAGCCGCTCCGCCTCGCGCTGCGCCGCCTGTGCCGCGCGCGCCGATGCGCGGGCATTGAGCCGCGCCGTCAGCGGCTCGCGGGCGAGCGGCTCAATCGGCTTGCGAGCTTCACCGGGGGAACGCGCGGGGGGCAGCCCCCAACTCTTGTCGACCATGCGCGCGCCCCTCTCCCAACCGGCGGGGCCCGCGCAACCCCCTTCCACGATTCCCAAACCATTGCACGAAAGCCCTGCCGCGCCGACATAGCGCGGCAATGCCCCCCACCGATCCGACCACCCGCAGCGCAGATCGCCCTCTCGGCCCGACGCTGCGCCGCTTCCTTCCCTATCTCTGGCCGTCCGACGCGCCCGGCATGAAGCTGCGCGTCGCGGGCGCGATGGCGCTCGTCGTCGCCTCGAAGCTGGTGCAGGTCTATGGCGCGCCGTTCGCGCTGCAGGGCGCGGTTGATGGCATGGCCGGCGTGCCGCGCTCGCCGGCGATGCTCGTCATCCTGCTGGTGGTTGGCTATGCCGCGGCCCGGTTCGGCACCACCCTGTTCGACAACCTTCGCAACACGGTGTTCGAAAGCGTCGGGCAGGAAGCGACCCGGCGCCTCGCCGCGCAGGTGTTCCGCCACCTTCACGATCTGTCTCTGCGCTTCCACCTCGAACGCCGCACCGGCGCGGTCACCAAGGTGGTGGAGCGCGGCACCAAGAGCATCGATACGATGCTCTATTTCCTCCTGTTCAACATCGCGCCGACGGTGCTCGAGCTTACCCTGGTGCTGGGCATCTTCTGGGTGAAGTTCGGCTGGCCGCTCGTCGCCGCGACATTGGTGATGGTGGTCGTCTACATCTGGTTCACCCGTAAGGTGACCGACTGGCGGGCTGCCCTGCGCGAGCAAATGAACAACCTCGATACCGGCGCGGTCGCCCATGCGGTGGATTCGCTGCTGAACTTCGAGACGGTGAAATATTTCGGCGCCGAAGATCGCGAGGCCAAGCGTTACGATGCCGCCATGGGCGCCTATGCCAAGGCGGCGGTGCGCTCGGAAAACAGCCTCGCCTGGCTCAACATCGGCCAGGCCGCGATCACCAACCTGATGCTGGGCGCCGGGATGGCGTTCGTCGTCTGGGGCTGGGCGCAGGGCCGCTTCTCGGCCGGTGACGTGGTGCTCGTCTCGACGCTCCTGTCGCAGCTGTTCCGCCCGCTTGACCTTCTCGGCATGGTCTATCGCACGATCCGCCAGGGCGTGATCGACATGGGCGCGATGTTCGACCTGGTGGACACGCCGTCGGAGGTGGTCGACGCACCGGGCGCCAAGCCGCTCAACGTCTCCCGCGGGCATCTGAAGTTCGAGAACGTGCGCTTCGGCTATGATCCCGGTCGCGATATCCTGAAGGGCATCACGCTCGACATCCCGGCCGGCGCCACCGTCGCGGTCGTCGGCCCGTCCGGCGCTGGCAAGTCCACGCTCGCCCGGCTGCTGTACCGCTTCTACGATCTCACCGGTGGCCGCATCACCATCGATAGCCAGGATATCGCCGAGGTCACCCAGGCCAGCCTGCGCCGCGCGATCGGCATCGTCCCGCAGGATACGGTGCTGTTCAACGACACGATCGGGTACAACATCGCCTACGGCCGCGAAGGTGCCGACGATGCCGAGATCCGCTCCGCCGCGCGCGGGGCGGCGATCGCGGGCTTCATCGAAAGCCAGCCAGACGGCTATGCCACCCGCGTCGGCGAGCGCGGGCTGAAGCTGTCGGGCGGCGAGAAGCAGCGCGTCGCGATCGCGCGCACCCTGCTCAAGAACCCGCCGATCCTGATCCTCGACGAAGCCACCTCCGCGCTCGACAGCCGGACAGAGGCGGACATCATGGCGACGCTCCACGCGATCGAGCGCGGCCGGACGACGATCGTCATCGCCCACCGCCTGTCCACCATCGTCCACGCCGACAAGATCGTCGTGCTGGAGGCCGGCCGCGTCGTCGAACAGGGCACCCATGCCGAGCTGCTGCGCGCCGGCGGCACCTATGCCGAGCTATGGGCGCGCCAGGCGAACGAGCGCCGCGAGGAAGAGGAAACGGACGCCGAAATCGCGGAGTGATCCGCCGCCGCCCGCGCGCGCTTCACGCCAGCAGGTCGCGATACTCCGGATGCTTGCGGATGAACGCCGCGACGAACTGGCATTGCGCGATCACCTTCAGCCCCTGGTCGCGCGCACTGTCCAGCGCGGCGCGGATCAGGCGCGAGGCAACGCCCCGCCCCTCGATCTCGCGCGGGACGACGGTGTGGGTGAAGACGATCCGCTCGCCCTCGCGCTGATAGGCGGCGATCGCGCGATGGCCGTCCACGTCGAGCTCGAATTCCTGTTCGGCCCGGTTGTCGCGTACCTTGTTCATCGCCGGAACCTAGGGGCTCGCGCGGCGGGATGAAAGCACCGGTCGCGCGGGTGACACGCCGGCACCGGGCGCCTAGAGCCACCCGCAATGGCCGCCGATCCCGTTTCCGTCCTCCACAAGCTGTTCGGTTTCCCCGATTTCCGCGGCGTCCAGCGTCACGTCGTCGATCGTGTGCTCGCCGGCCAGTCGACGCTGGCGGTGATGCCGACAGGCGCCGGCAAGTCGCTGACCTATCAGCTGCCCGCGACCATGCTCGATGGCACCTGCATCGTCGTCTCGCCGCTCATTGCGCTGATGCACGATCAGCTGCGCGCGGCCGAGGCGGTCGGCATCCGCGCCGCCACGCTCACCAGCGTCGACGAAAACAAGGCGGAGACGCGCGGCCGCTTCCTCGATGGCGCGCTGGACCTGTTGTATGTCGCGCCCGAACGCGCCTCCACCGCCGACTTCCGCGACCTGCTCGACCGCGGCCGCGTCGCGCTGTTCGCGATCGACGAGGCGCATTGCGTCAGCGAATGGGGGCATGATTTCCGTCCCGATTACCGCCTGCTGCGCCCGTTGCTCGATCGCTTCCCGGCCGTGCCGCGGCTCGCGCTCACCGCCACCGCCGACGAGCATACCCGCGCCGACATCCTCGATCAGCTCGGCATCCCGCACGACGGCATGATCGTCGCCGGTTTCGACCGGCCCAACATCCGTTATTCGATCACCCCGCGCGACAATACGACGCGCCAGATCGCCGATATCGTGCGCGACACGCCGGGTGCCGGCATCGTCTACGTTCCCTCGCGCGCCGGGACCGAGAAGCTCGCCGAGGCGCTGCGCACCGCCACCGGCCGGCCCGTGCGCGCCTATCACGCCGGGCTCGATCCCGAGGTGCGCCGGAAGAACCAGGCCGATTTCGTCGCCAGCGAGGATATGGTGATCTGCGCCACGGTCGCGTTCGGCATGGGGATCGACAAGCCCGACGTCCGCTTCGTCGCGCATGCCGGCCTGCCCAAGTCGATCGAGGCCTATTACCAGGAAACCGGACGCGCCGGGCGCGACGGCGATCCGGCGATCGCGCATCTCTTCTGGGGTGCCGACGATTTCGCCCGCGCCCGCCAGCGCATCGGCGAAGTGGAGCCGCACCGCCAGCCCGGCGAGCGCCAGCGCCTCAATGCACTGGGCGCGCTGGTCGAGACCGCCGGCTGCCGCCGCCGCATCCTGCTCGCCCATTTCGGCGAAGAGCCCCCGGAAACATGCGGCAATTGCGACAATTGCCTGTCACCCCCGGCGGCGATCGACGCGACCGAGACGGCGCGCAAGTATCTCTCCGCCGTCTTCCGCACCGGGCAAAGCTTCGGCTCCACCTATATCGAGGAGGTGCTGACCGGTAAGTCGTCCGAGCGCAGCCTGATGAACGGGCATGAGGCGCTGTCGGTGTGGAACATCGTCGATGGCGAGGAGCGCATGCTGCTGAAGCCGGTCGGCCGCGCCCTGCTGCTGCGTGACGCGTTGCGCACCAATCCCCACGGCGGCCTCGAATTCGGCCCCGCCGCGCGGGGGCTGATCAAGGGCGAGGATAATCTGAAGCTCGTCATTCCGCCCAAGCGCGAACGGCGCCGCCGCGGCGATCACGCGCCCAATCCGGTCAACGATCCGCTGTTCGACGCGCTGCGCACCCGCCGCCGCGAACTGGCGCAGGAGGCCGGCGTGCCGCCCTATGTGATCTTCCACGATTCGGTGCTGCGCGACATGGCCCGGATGCGCCCCGCCTCGCGCGCCTCGCTCGGCATGCTCACCGGCGTCGGCCAGCGCAAGCTCGACGCTTATGGAGACGCGTTCCTGCGCGTGATCCGGGAGAACTGAGCGCCCAAAAAGAACCGCGCCAACACCGACGAACCGGTTCTCCCCCGCGCCAACCTGCGCTATCTGCGCATCATGCTCGACATCCGCCGCATCGATGACCGTATCTCGGTCGCTCCGCAGATCGACCCAGAGGATATCGCCGCGATCAAGGCGGCCGGCTTCGTCGCGATCGTCAACAACCGCCCAGATGGCGAGGAAGGCGGTCAGCCGAGCGGTGACGCGATCCGCGCCGCGGCTGAGGATCACGGCCTGGCTTATACCGCGATCCCCGTCACCCACGCCGGCTTCTCGATGCCGCAAGTGACGGCGATGATCGACGCGCTTTCGAACGCCAACGGGCCGGTGCTGGCCTATTGCCGCTCCGGCACCCGCTCGTGCAACCTGTGGGCGCTGTCGCAGGCCGGGCTTGGCGCGGATCAGGACGAACTCGTCACGCAGGCGCGGGCCGCCGGCTACGATCTCACTGGTCTTCGCCCGTTGATGGATGCGGTGAAGCCCGCCGACTGATCGTCGCCACATGAACTGGCTCGTCTTTGCCGGCTCGCTGGCCGCGGTGCTCCTGCTCGGCGGGATCGCCGCGCGGCTGAAGCTCGGCGGGAAGGATGCGGCGCTTGAAGGGCCGGAGGAAGCGATGCGCGCCGCCGAGGATGCGCTTCCCGGCTTCGTCGCCCGTTCGGTGGCCCTGGGTGCCGATCGCCGCGCCGCGCTGATCTTCGGCGAAAACATGCGCGTCGTCGTGCTGAAGGCGCATGGCGCGCGCACCGCCGCGCGGGAGATCGCCTGGCGAGACGTGCGGGCAACCGCCGATGGCATGCTGGTCGCGACGCAGGATCGTTTCGGGACAGTGCTCGTCGCCGGGGTGGACAACCTCGACGTCCGCCGGCTGGCGCCGCAACTGACACGGGTGTAAGCTCCTCTCAACAAGAGAGAGGATGCGTGACGGTGGCAGCGCTGCCCGATCCGGTGAGCCTGGCGGTGCCCGGCTTCGTGATGCTCGTGCTGGCGGAAATGATCGTCGCGCGGGTGAAGGATCGCACGCGCTACGAACCGCGCGATACGCTGACCTCGCTTGGCCTCGGGCTCGGCAGCACGGTGGCCGGGGTGCTGTCCGCCGGCGGGCTCCTTGCGCTCGCCAACTGGCTACACCAGTTCCGCCTCTTCGATATTGGCTATGCCTGGTATTGGTTCGTCGTCGCCTTCGTCATCGACGATCTGGCCTATTACGCCTTCCACCGCTCCGCGCATCGCGTCCGCTGGTTCTGGGCAAGCCATGTCATCCACCACAGCTCGCAGCATTATAACCTCTCCACCGCGCTGCGACAGACGTGGACCGGCTTCTTCAGCCTCGCCTTCCTCTTCCGCCTGCCCTTGTTCCTGATCGGCTTTCCGCCCGCGATGGTGTTCTTCGTCGCCGGCCTGAACCTCATCTACCAGTTCTGGATTCACACCGAGGTAATCGGGCGGATGCCGCGCTGGTTCGAGGCGGTGATGAACACGCCCTCGCACCACCGCGTCCACCACGCCACCAACCCGCGCTACCTCGATCGCAACTATGCCGGGGTGTTCATCATCTGGGATCGCCTGTTCCGCACCTTCGAGCCCGAACGTGACGACGATCGCCCGCGCTACGGCATCGTCCACCAGCTCGGCAGCTTCAACCTTCTCTGGGCCGCCTTTCACGAATGGATCGCCATCGCGCGCGATCTGCGCGCCGCGCCGTGGGGCGCCAAGCTCGGCTACCTCTGGCGCCCGCCCGGCTGGAGCCACGACGGCTCGCGCGACACCAGCGAGACGCTGAAGGCGAGGTGGATGGAGCGTCAGATAGCTGCAGCGCCACCGGGCTCGACCTCGGCGGAAAGCTGATCCCACCGCGTCCTAATTGCCTTCCCGCCCCGTCGCGGTCCGATCGCGCTCATAACGAGCGTCGAGACCGAAAGGCGGCATCCAGCCTTCACGCCGGATCGTCCTGCATTCGTAGGTCGGCACGAACTGGTCGGTCTCGTCCAGCGCACCCAGATTGACCTCAATCTCGTCGCCGTAGCGCGAGAATATCGAGGAGCCGCATTGCGGGCAGAAGTGCCGACCGCCCATGGCACGCGTTTCGCCCGTCACGATCACCGCACCCTCGGGATAGATCGCCGCCGCGAAGAACAGGGCGCCGCTGTGCTTGCGGCAGTCGAGGCAATGGCACAGGCCGACCCGATAGGGGGCACCCGCCGCCGCCAGGCGAACCGCCCCGCACAGGCACCCGCCCCTCACCTCGCCCGTTTTCATGCCCGCCATACATCCTCCCGCGCAGTCGTATGCCTGCCCGCCTCCGCCGCTGGCCTGTCCGTCCTGTTCCGCGCGAAAGCACAGCGCAGCGCTGCCGCCTCGATGCTTGACCGAACCACACGCGACTTCCAGCGCCAACGTCTGCTCCAACTCACACACCGCAACGAAGGAGCGCAGCAGCATCCAGATTCCCGCTTGACGGGAACTCTACCTAGGTAGAGTTATAGTGAATGTCTCGAACGCGTGCGCTCTCTCCTCATGCCCGGAACGTCCTCGCCGTCCTCCTAGATCGCGGCGGCCAATGGTCGCACGGCTATGATCTCGCACGCCAGGCCGGCGTGAAGTCCGGCACGCTGTATCCGCTGCTCATTCGCCTCGAATCGCAAGGATATCTCGAGGCGGAGTGGCAGCAACCGGCGGAAGGGGGGCGCCCGCCGCGCCACGTCTACCGCCTGACCGCGAGCGGCGTGCAGATCGCCCGCGCCAATCCCCCCGGCGGCACGGCAAGCCGGGCGCCGCAGCAGCGGGAGGCGACGGTATGAGCTTGAGTATTCGCCGCCGCCTCACCGATCTCGCTTGCCGCGCCCTGCAAGCCACCCTGCCGCCTTCGTTGCAGCCCTGGGGATGGGCCGTCCGTCACGAGGCGGCCAGCATCCCGGACGATACCAGGGCGCTCCTGTTCACGCTCGACAGCCTGTGCGGGCTCATGCCGCGGGCCATCGCCGCGCATGTTGTTCACCCCTTCGGCGCGCTCATCGGCGACGCTGCGTTCAGCAAAGGATCGAACAGCATGACCATGTACGAGATGATCCGTCGCCCCCGCACGGTCGGCATTGCGTGCGCGATCGGCGCCGTCCTGCTCGGCCTTGCCTATATGGCCATCGCCGCTGCGCCGGCGCGGTACCTCGGCATCAACGGCGGGGCGCTGGTGATCGGCCTGACGATGCTGCTGCTGTTCGGGCGCGCCGTGGCGGCGGGGCGGGCAGCGACCGGGGCCGTGATCGCGGCGATGGCGGCGGCGCTACTGGCGACGGCGCTGATCGGCGCCCGGGTCGATGGCGCGTCCCGCTGGGTCAGCGTGGGCGGTCTGGCGATCCAGCCCACCTCGATCCTGGTGCCGCTGATGCTCGTCGCCTTCTCGCGGGCCCGCACGACGCTGGCGACGATCGGCATCGTCGCTGCCGCTGCGGCCATCGCCCTCCAGCCCGACCGTGCCATGGCCGGCATCCTTGCGCTCAGCCTCGCCGCGCTTGCGATCACCAGCCGTGATCGCCACGTCCTCGTCGCGCTGGCGGCGAGCGTCGCCGGCTTCGTGGCAACGCTGGCGCAGGCCGATACGCTGATGGCCGTCCCCTATGTCGATCAGATCCTCTATTCGTCGTTCGACGTTCACCCCGCCGCCGGCATCGCCGTGTGGGGCGGGCTGGCGCTTCTCCTGATCCCGGCGATCATCGGCTGGCGCCAAGATCCCGCCAAACGGCCGACCTATGCGGTGTTCGGCGCCGTCTGGTTCGCGACGATCGTGGCGTCCGCGTTCGGCAACTATCCGACGCCCCTCGTCGGCTACGGCGGCAGCGCCGTCATCGGCTATGCGCTGAGCCTCCTTGCACTACCGACAGCCGCCGGCGCGCCCGTCGCGGGATCGCGGGCAGGTAGCGACCTGGGCACGCCACTGCCCGAAGCGCACCTGCGCGTCGGCCTCGCCTGACGGCGCGCTGGCGGCGCCCATCACGTCACCAGCCGCTGCAACGCCGCCAATGTGTCCGCCTCCGCCGCCGGCTTGTCCGTCCTGATCCGCGCGATGCGGGGAAAGCGCATCGCGACGCCCGACTTGTGCCGCTTGGAGGCGTGGATCGAATCGAACGCCACCTCCAGCACCAGCGTCTTCTCCACTTCGCGCACCGGGCCGAAGCGATTGACCGTGTTGTTGCGCACGAACTTGTCGAGCTGCTTCAGCTCCTCGTCGGTGATCCCGGAATAGGCCTTGCCCACCGGCAGCAGCTCGCCGCCTTCCGTCCAGCACCCGAAGGTATAATCGCTGTAGAAGGACGATCGCCGCCCGTTGCCGCGCTGGGCGTACATCATGACGCAGTCGGCGGTCAGCGGGTCGCGCTTCCATTTGTACCACAGGCCAACGCGTCGCCCGGTGACGTACGGCGAATCGCGCCGCTTCAGCATCACGCCCTCGATCGCCGCGTCGCGCGCGCCGGCCCGGATGCCTTCCAGCTCGGTGAAATCCGCGGCTTCGATCAGCGCGGAAATGTCGAACCGCTCGGGATCGAGCCGCGGGACGAACGCTTCCAGCCGCGCGCGCCGTTCATGCCACGGCAGCTCGCGCAGGTCCTCCGCACCATCGAACAAGATGTCGTAGAGCCTGACGAACGCCGGCGCCTCCGCCAGCATCTTGGCCGAGACCACCTTGCGCCCCAGCCGCTGCTGCAGCGCGTTGAAGCTCGCCGCGCCGCCGCCCTCCTCGAGCGCGCCGCCCTGCGCCTCGCCCTTCACCAGCAATTCACCGTCCACCACCCCCGGCTCGGCAAAGGCGGCGGCGACATCGGGGAAGGCGCGCGTCACATCGTCGCCCGTGCGGCTATAGAGCCGCGTCTCCCCCGCGACGTGGACGATCTGGACGCGGATCCCGTCCCATTTCCATTCCGCGGCATAGTCCCGAAGGTCGACGCGCAGATCCTCCAGCGGGTGCGCCAGCATGAACGGGCGGAACACCGGCACGTCCGCGGCGGTCGGCTGCTCACCCCGCCCCTCGGCCCAGGCGAACAGCGACAAATACGGCGGGTCGATCCCGTGCCACACCTCCTCCACCGCCTCGACATCCACGCCGAACGCATCCGCCAGCGCCTGTTTCGCGAGCCGCGCGGAAACCCCGACGCGCAGCGATCCGGTCGCCATCTTGAGCAGGGCGAAGCGCTCGTCCGCGTCGAGCGCATCCAGCATCCGCGCCAGCGCCGCCGGCGCCTCGCTGCGCGACAGGCTGGTCAGCTGATCCACCACCTGCGAGACGGTGAGCGGCCCTTCTTCGGGCGGCGTCTCCGGCGCCGGCCACAACAGTGCCACCGTCTCCGCCGAATCGCCCACGAAGTCGCGGCTCATGCGATACAGCACCGGATCGACGCGTTCCTCGATCAGCCCGCGGATCACCGCCGGTTTCACCCCCGGAATGTCGAGATCCCCGGTCAGCGCCGCCATCGCCCAGCCACGGTCGGGGTCCGGCGTCGTGCGCAGGTAATCGCCGATCAGCTTGAGCTTCGCGTTGCGCGAACGGGTGTAGATGAGCGAGTCGAGTAACTGCGCAAAGGCGTGCATGGCAGGTGCAACGCTTGGCGCGGGCGATGCGCTCCGGCTACCTCATCGCATCATGTCGCGCGCACCACGCCTGCTCTTCTGGACGCTCCTGCTCGCTCTGCTCGCCGGCGTGGTGCTGCTCGCCGCCGCCTGGACGAGCGCGCACGGCGATCCGGTGGTGCGACGCGCGACGCTGCGCCTGCCGGACTGGCCGGCCGGCGCCCGACCGGTCACGATCGCACTGGCGAGCGACATCCACCTCGGCGGCGGCGCGATGGACGCGGCGCGCCTCACCCGCACGGTCGATGCGATCGCGGCGACAAAGCCGGATCTCGTGCTCCTCGCCGGCGACTTCATCGACGGCCACGATCCCGCCACCGCGCGCGCCAATGCCCCGGCGCTCGCCGCCGCCTTCCGCCGCCTGCGCCCGCCGCTCGGCACCATCGCGGTGCTCGGCAATCACGATAACGACAGCGATCCCGCCGCGGTGGCGCAGGCTCTGCGTGCCGCCGGCGCCACGTTGCTCGAAAACGACGCCGTCACCCGCGGCCCGCTGGCGATCGGCGGCGTGGGCGACGCCTATAGCGGGCGGGACGATCTGCCCCGCACGCTGGACGCCGTCCGCCGCCTGCCCGGCGCCCGCCTCCTCGTCACCCACTCGCCGGACGTCGCGCCGTCGCTCCCGCCGGACGCGCGCCTGCTCTTCGCCGGCCACACCCATTGCGGCCAGATCGTCTTCCCGCTCATCGGCGCGCTGTGGATCCCGTCGCGGTACGGCGCGCGCTACCGCTGCGGCATCATCCGCGAAGGGGAGCGCACCGTGATCGTCGGCGCTGGCCTCGGCACCAGCATGCTCCCGCTACGCCTGGGCGCCCCGCCCGACATCTGGCTCGTCCGCCTTACCGGCCGCTAGCGCGCGCCAATCCGCGATAGCACCATCTCAGCGCGCCGCGCGGACCAGCCGGAACGGCACGTCCGTCGCCTTGCCGCCGTCCTCGATCCGCACCCACATGGTGAGCGCATCCGGCGCGGTACGGTCGAGCGTCATGCCGTCGAAATACCAGCGGCTGCCCTCCACCGCCACGAGCGGGAAGACCACGGGCTTGCCGGTCTTGTCCTCCCAGCCCTTCATGTCCGGGCCGAAATGCCGCACGCGATAGGCGATCGATCGGCCGACCGGCACGTAATCGACCAGTTCGGTGAAGGAGACGCCGCCCTTGCCATCGCTGGCGACAAAATGCCCGGTGATGCGGCCGCCCAGCGGCGCGGAATAGGTCTCGGACACCGGCCCGCCCATCGCCTCGCCGGTCCAGCTTCCCGCCAGCCAGCCAAGCTGGTCGATCGTCGCTGCGGGTGAACGTGCGCCCGGCGCAAGGCTTCGCGTCTCTTGCGCAGCGGAAGGCGCGGTCAGCGTAAACGTGACGGGCAACAGCGCGAACATCATGCGGCGCATCGGCGGCCTCCCTCGCAGGACGCCGCCGAGGCTACCGCATGGCAGAAGGTCAGTCGATCACGTCCTTCACCGCCTTGCCGGCCAACAATGCCATGATCAGCAGCACGACGAAGATCGCGATCGCGATGAAGAACAGCACCTTGGCGATGCCGACGAACGCGCCGCCGATACCGCCAAAGCCCAGCGCCCCCAGGATCAGTCCGAGGACGAGGAAGATGAGCGCCCATTTCAGCATGGCGCGTCAGCCCTTCCGGCTTGCTTCGAACAGGAACCAGGCGCGCTCCTCGGCCTGATCGGTCCATTCGTCGACGATGCCGCTGGTGGCATTGTCCTTCGCTTCCTCGGCGGCTTCCTTTACCGCGCGGAAGCTTTCGACCAGCTTCAGATTGTCCTCGCGCAGTTCCGCCAGCATCTCGGCGGCAGGCACGAAGTCGCGGTCATTGTCGGTGAGCGTCTGGCGACGCGAGATGTCGCCGATCGAGCGCAGCGTCACGTTGCCGGTCTTGCGCACGCGCTCGGCGATCGCATCGGTCACGCCAAGGATCTGCGCGGCCTGATCGTCCATCAGCAGGTGATAGTCGCGGAAATGCGGGCCCGAGACGTGCCAGTGGAAATTCTTGGTCTTGAGGTAGAGCGCGAAGCAATCCGCCAGCGCGGAATTCAGCGCGTCCGCCACGCTGCGCGTGTCGTTGCGCTGCAGATCGGTCGGGGTTTTCAGATCGGGTGCGATATCGGCCATGATCTCGGCTCCAGAATGCGGGTTCGTTGCGATAACGGACCGACTGCGGAATCGCTCCATCGGCGATTCCGATCACGCAGACGGCAAATCCAAATCAGCCCAGGCTCGGCGCACGCATGAATTCAGATGAGCCGAAGCGCGCTCAGCCCGAATACCACGCCGGCCAGTGTCAGCACCACTGCCGTGCCGATTCGGATCGCGCGCTGCGGCAGCTTCAGCCATTGCGTCTCGCCCATGATCGCGGCCGGCCCAGCCACCGCGAGCCCACCGATCGTCGCGCCCACCGCCGCCAGCCACGGCAGATCGCTGCCCGCCGCCAGCGCGACGACGACGAACTGCATGCGATCGCCGAAGATCATGATCGCCAGGCCAAGCACGCTGGTGCCGAACGCGCCCAGCCGCCACCCGCCCAGCCGATCCGGCGTGCGCGAACGAAACGTGGTGCTCAGCCCCGCCAGCACCAGCGCCAGCGCCAGCAGCAGCAGCCGCGCCTCCGGCGTCAGCATCGGCGCGATCAGCCGGCCGGCGATCACGCCAAGCACATAGTTGAACGCCAGCGCCAGCGCCGTCGCCGCGATGACGATTCCGGGCCGCCGAAACCGGTCGGAAAGGATCGCGGCCAGCCACGGCGTCTTGTCGCCCGCCTGACACAGGGCGCCGAGCACCAGCGCCGCCATCAATACGTCCATCAGTGGTTCACATCAGCGGCTCAGGCGGCGAAGCGGACCTGGCAGGCCGCGGCAAAGGCGGCGGAGGCTGCCGCATCCTGCCGCTCGCTGCCCACCGCCTCGCGCAGCATCCCCAGCCAGCCATGGATCAGCGGGCCGCGCTCGCCGCGCGCGAGGGCATGCTCCAGCATCTGCGCCACCGTCACCGCCGGCAACATCTGCGCGCGATCGGCGGTTCGGCGAATCATGTTGAGCTCGCCGGCGATCACGGCGGCCCCGGCGCGCCACTCGATCGCGCCGATCCGCCGCATCAGCTCGGCTCTGGTGTCCTGCCTCGAGTCCTGGATGCCGTCGTTCATCACCGCTCTCCCCTCACGAACGCAGCGTAGCGCGCCCATGTGTAAGTCGTGTTAACGGCCGTTTCACTTGACTTCGCGGGCCCGATCGCTCATTCGCCCAGCGTTGGAAGCGGCGCGCCCACGCTCGCCGCTCTTTTTGTTGTTTTCAAAGAACAGGATTCGCGGGTCATGGCAAAGCCGACCACCGTCAAGATCAAGCTCGTGAGCACGGCTGACACCGGCTTCTTCTACGTCACGAAGAAGAACCCGCGCACGAAGACCGAAAAGCTGAGCTTCAGCAAGTACGATCCCGTCGTGCGCAAGCATGTCGAGTTCAAGGAAGCCAAGATCAAGTAAGGCGCTGCGCTGCCGCCGCGGGGCCACGGCCTCGGTGGCGGCGCGCCTTATCGCGGCCTGCCACAGATCACCGGTCCGCCGGCGACCGCTTTCACGACGCATTTCGCATTGCCCAGCACCGTCACGCGGCCAAGGCCGGTGGAGGTGATCTGGGCCGTGTAGCGTGCGGCCGCCGTGGTTTCGCCGGCACCGGCCAGCTGCACGATCAGGTCGTTCACCGTCAGTCCTGATGCATCGAGCGTTCCCGGCCCGTCGGTGACGAGCGCCGCGCGATTCGCGCGGCCCGCCAGCGTCATGCCGCCCGATCCGGTCAGCGAGGCGGTCAGCTGATCGGTATCCACCCGGTCCACCGCCAGCGTCGCCGACCCCACCACCGACACGTCGATCCGCTGCGCCGTCATGCGCGTCGCGCTCACCTTCGCGCCGGCGCTGATCGCCAGCGTCGTCAGCCGCGGCGTGGACAGGGTGATCACCGGCGGCTGCGTCACCCGCCCGGCCGGCGTCTCGCCCCAGCCGCCATTGCCCAGCCGCACCGTCAGCGTCGGGCCGTTCACGGCGATCACCAGCCGTTCAATCAGCTGCCGGTCGCCGGAGGCCTTGGCGTTGGGCGAACCGCCGGTGACGATCCGAACCTCGAACGGCCCGTCCACCCGCACCCGTTCATAGCTGCCGACCTGGAACACGCGCTCGGCGGCAACGGCCGGTGTCGCAGCTACAGCTGTGGCGAGGGCGGCGGAAAGGCCAAGCGGCGAGAGGCGAAGCATCATCGCCCCCCGCGTCGCATCAACCCGCCAGGCGGCGCAAGGCCTGCCTGCGCTCCGCCGCCGCTTGCGATGCTATTCGACGGTGCCGCAGCGCACGTCGCCAGCGCCCATCTTGCTCACGCGGCAACGCGCCTTGTCACCAAGGTCGACGTCGCCGGCGCCCATGATCGAAACGTCCGCCGGCCCGTTCACCGCTGCCTTCACGTCGCCGGCGCCGGCGATCTTCACCGATGCTTCCTGCGCGGTGAGCTCGCCTGCCTCGACGTCGCCCGATCCTGCGATCGACACTTTCAGCGTGCGCGCCTCGCCGCGCATCTTGGCGCTGCCCGCGCCCGCGATCGACACGTCCATCGTGTCTACCGCCACCGCACCGAGCGTCAGCGTGCCCGATCCCGCGATGTTGCCCTCGAAGCCGGTGCCCTCCACCCGGTCGATCGTCATGTCGCCCGATCCCGCAAGGCTCGCGCCGGTGATCCGCGGCATGGTGACAAACACCTTGGCGCTGCCCTTGCCGTTCCAGGCGACTCCCATCGTCTTCGCGCGATCGACGCGCAGCGCCTCGCCGACGCGCTGGATGCGCACCTTCTCCACCACTTCGGGGGCGCCCTCCACGCGCACCGAGAAGCCGGTACCGACGCTCACTGCCACATCGTCCGCCCCGCGCTGTTCGATCGAGGAGAAGTCCGCCACCGCGAACGTACGCGTCGGCCCGCTACCCGTCCCCTGCACGCCCGGCGCCCCATCGTCCGAGCCACTGCCACAGGCAGCGAGCGGGATCAGCATGGCGAGAGCAAGTAAGCGCATATGGGTCCTCCTGTGTATTATTTCTATAATACACAGGTTTCAACTTCGCAACCCGTCAGGCGCGGCAGGATACCCGGCCGCTACCGACGCGCTTTACCGTGCATTGCGCCTGCGGCCCCAGGTCGACGCTGCCGCTGCCAACCAGTGACACCGCGGCCGGCCCGGAAACGATTGCCCGGACGCTGCCCGATCCCGCTACCGCCACCGACGCTTCCGATGCGCGCAGGCCCGGGCCGCGGAACGTAGCCGATCCACTCTCGTGCACGCGCAACCTGCCCGCCGTGCCCGCTGCGGTGACCGTCCCCGATCCGGCGATCGACACTGCCAGCGCGTCCACGGCCACGCGCCCGAACGCGATCGATCCCGATCCGCTCACTGCCCCGCGCAGTTCGCCGCCGCTCACCTGGTCGACCATCATCTGCCCCGATCCCGCCACGGAGGCGCCGGTAAGGCGCGGCAGCGTGATCAGCACGCGCACGCGGCGGTTGATGTCGCCCTGCGCCTTCTTCCACTCGTCGCGCGGCCGGATGCGCAGCGATTCCCCCTCCCGCTCGATCTTGAGGTTCGCCAGCGCCTCCGCCGGCCCGGTCGCCCGCACCGACCACGCCGGGCCGACGCGCACCTCCACCGTCGCCGGCGTCGCCAGCCCGACGCGGTCGAAGCCTTGCGCGTCATAGACGATCGCGTCCCCCTGCCGCTGGCCGGCGATCTCCCGCGCCTCGGCGGCAAGGGCCGGACTTGCAGAAGCGAGAAACAGAAGCATCAGGGCCGTCGCGCGCATCACCATCTCCCTTGGTGTGTTTGCCGCATGATACACCTTCAATTACAGATGTAAACGGCACGTCTCGGGCAAAAGAAAAGGCGGCCTCCGATCGGGAGGCCGCCTCGTCGCTTGGTCAAGCAGCAGGCGTTACGCCGGCACCTTGTCCTTGTTGTAGATCGCCGCGGCCTTGCGGAGGATGTCGAGGATCTTCTCCTGCGCGGCCGGCTCGTCGATCTGCTCCATCGCGGCAAGCTCGCGGGCGAGGCGGCTGCACGCGCCCTCGAAGATCTGCCGCTCGGAATAGCTCTGCTCGGGCTGGTCCTCGGCGCGGAACAGGTCGCGCACCACCTCGGCGATCGACACCAGGTCGCCCGAGTTGATCTTCGCTTCATATTCCTGCGCGCGGCGCGACCACATGGTGCGCTTCACCTTGGGCTTGCCCTTCAGCGTTTCCATCGCTTCGCGCATGGTCTTGTCGCTGGACAGCTTGCGCATGCCCACGCTCTCGGCCTTGTTGGTCGGCACGCGGAGCGTCATCTTCTCCTTTTCGAAGCGGAGCACATACAGCTCCAGCTGCATGCCGGCGATTTCCTGTTTCTGCAGCTCGACGACGCGTCCCACGCCATGCTTGGGATAAACGACATAATCACCGACATCGAAGTGCAGCAGCTTGGCAGCCATAGGAACCGGACCCTTCGGGGTTGATCACGTCATCCGTCACCAGCGACGGGCCTAGATGCCCGCTCGTTCCGGCGGATGGTACGTGAAGGGTTGAGCTTCTCCAGCAGGCGCTCAGATCGATACGCCCGTCGCGGACGTATATAGCACCATTGCAACATTATTACCAGCCGCGAAGTGTCAGCATGACTGGCGTTTTTACGGGTTTATGGCCCTGAATCCGTCCCGCAGCGGGCCCGCGGGGCGCACGGGCAATACGTAATAGGTCTGAGTCGCGCGCAGCCCCGCCGCCGAACCGGTACGACGCGGCCATACGCCATCGCCCGCCGCGCCAAGACGCGGCGGCCGTCGGCGACCTGTGGTGCGGAGAATCAGTCGCCCGCGCCGGGCTCGGCCGAGAAATATTTGTCGAACTTGCCCTCTTCGCCCTTGTGCTCGTCCGCGTCGGCCGGGGTCTGTTCCCCCTTGCGCGTCACGTTCGGCCACTGGCCCGAATAGGTGGCGTTGAGCTCCAGCCACTGCTCCAGCCCGCTCTCGGTGTCGGGCAGAATCGCTTCGGCCGGGCATTCCGGCTCGCACACGCCGCAGTCGATGCACTCGCTGGGGTTGATGACGAGCATGTTCTCGCCCTCGTAGAAGCAATCCACCGGGCACACTTCGACGCAATCCATGTACTTGCAGCGGATGCAGGCGTCGGTGACGACATAAGTCATGGCCGGTTCAACTCCCCTCGATCGGCGACGTGAAGGCGCTGCTATGCCTCACGCCGGCCATCGTCAATTGCCCTCGCCTTCCTGCGAGACGTTCGCGCTACTCCTGACGCCATCTGCGCCCGGCCCTAGGCCCTGCCCGGCGCCCGCCTCCAGCTCGCGATAGCAGCGCTGCGCCTCGGGCGCGGGGCCGCGGCGCACGGGCAGGATCTCCACCCGCACCACGCGCACGTTGCCGGCCTTGAAGAAGGTCAGGATGTTGCCGATTCGCACCGCAGCATGGGCGCGGTCGATCACGCGCCCGTCGATCCGCAGCCGCCCCTCGGTGGCCATGATCTGCGCCGCGTCGCGCGTCTTGGCGAGGCGCGTGAACCATAAAAAGCGATCGAGCCGCATCGTCGGCCCGGCGTCGCGCGCCTCAGCCACGGCCGAGCGCCGCCAGCGCGGCAAAGGCATTGTCGGGTCGCGGCGCCACGGGCTTGGCCGGCGGCCGCCCGCGCCAGGCCCAGCGCCCCTCGGGCAGCGGCCGGAAGCCAAGCTCCGCCATCAGCCGCGCCACCGTCGATGCGTCCAGACCCATTGATGTAGCCAGCGCCGGATCGGGCTGGAAGGCGCCGCGCCCGCCGCCCTTCTTGGGCCGCGCGTCGTGCGCCGCCCGCGCGATTCGCTCGACCAGGTCGACGCGCACCGCCTGCGCGCCGAGCGGGCGATAGCCCGCGGCGAGCGTCGCTCCCGGCGCGCCGCGCGCCAGCACCGCCGCGCCGTCGGGCGCGGCCACCGGCACCGCGGCGCCCGCCGCCGCCAGCAACGCCTCGCGCCACGGTCGCGCCTTCGCCTTCAGCAATCGCGGATCGAACAGGTCGAGCGCGCCGATCGTCACGCCAGCACGGCGCAGCCGGCCGCGATCCTCCGGCGTCAGCGCCTCCACCGCGGCGCGCGCCGGCAGCCGCGGGGTCATCCCGCCGCCCGCCTCCAGCGCCGCCGCCACGCTGCGCAGCGGCGACGTCGCCCCCGGATCGCGCGCCAGCGCCGCCAGCGCGGCAATCACCGGCACGTGCCGCGCCACCGCGCCGTCCACCCAGCGTTGCACGCGCTCGCTGACGGCGCGGCGAAGTGCCGGGTCGAGGCAGTCGAGCGCCGGATCGAGCACCACCGCCGGCCGCCCCAGCGATCGCCCGCGCCCCAGCCGCGCCACCTCGTGCCCGGCCCAGACGATCGCGCCGTCCGCGCCCAGCGTCAGCGCCTTGTCCTGCGCCGCCACCAGCGCCTCGCCGCGCGTGCGCCGCTCGCGCACCAATTGCTTCTCCGCCGTCGCCAGCAGCAGGCGCTTGTCCGCTGCCCGCGCCTCCGGCGCCACGACGAAGCGGAAGCCGTCGAGCCGCCCGATCGCATGCGTGTCGATCGTCACTTCGCCTTGCGGCCCGATCTCCACCGGCAGCGCGCCGGCGCCCGCGCCGATCTGCTTCATCAGCACGCTGGTGCGCTTGTCGACGAAGCGCTGCGTCAGGCTGGTGTGCAGCGCGTCGGACAATCGCTCCTCCACCGCCAGCGTGCGCGCCGCCCAGTGGGCAGGATCCGCCAGCCAGTTCTTGCGCTGCGCGATATAGGCCCAGGTGCGCACCGCCGCGACGCGCCCTGCGATCGTCTCCACGTCGCCGTCCACCCGGTCCAGCCGAGTCACTTCGTCGGCGAACCATTGGTGCGGCAGATAGCCCTCGGCGAGATGCCCGAAGACGCGGCTGACGAAGCGCGCATGCGGCTCGACGCCCAGCTTCTGGAAATCGGGGATGCCGCACGCCGCCCACAGCCGGTCCACCTGGCCGCGCGCCCGCGCCCGGACCGCGGGGTCCTCCGCCAGCCGGCGCAGCACGGCGAGGTCGACCGATTCCGGCGCCGCGCGCAGCGTCTCGTGCTGCGGCGGCGCGGAAAGCGAGGCCAGCAGCGCATCGATGCTCGACAGGTCCGGGTCGCCATCGCGCCAGAAGAGCGTGTCGAGCGTGGGGAAGCGATGTCCCTCGATCGCCAGCACTTCCTCCGGCAGGAACGCGTCCGGCCCCTCTTCGGCCACCGCGCCGAACGTCCCGTCGCGCTGGTGCCGCCCGGCGCGCCCGGCGATCTGCGCCATCTCGGAAACGGTCAGCCGCCGCCGGCGCCGCCCGTCGAACTTGTGCAGCCCGGCGAAGGCGACATGCGCCACGTCCATGTTGAGGCCCATGCCGATTGCGTCGGTCGCGACGAGGTAGTCCACCTCGCCCGCCTGGAACATCGCCACCTGCGCGTTGCGCGTGCGCGGGGAGAGCGCCCCCATCACCACCGCCGCGCCGCCGCGAAGCCGGCGAAGCATCTCGGCCACGGCATAGACTTCCTCGGCGCTGAAGGCGACGATCGCGGATCGCCGCGGCAGCCGGCTGATCTTCTTCGCGCCCGCGTAGGAGAGGTCGGAAAAGCGCGGCCGCTCGATGATCTCGACGCCCGGCACCAGCGACTTCACCACCGGCTTCAGCGCTGCGGAGCCCAGGATCATCGTCTCCTCGCGGCCACGCGCATGCAGCAGCCGGTCGGTGAAGACGTGCCCGCGCTCCGCGTCCGCGCCCAGCTGCGCCTCGTCCAGCGCCACGAAGGCGACGTCGCGCGGCACGTCGGATGCGGCGCCGGCAAAAGCACCTCCACCCAGCGGCATCGATTCGGCCGTGCACAGGAACCAGCGCGCGTCCTTGGGCACGATCCGCTCCTCGCCGGTGATCAGCGCCACCCGCTCGGGGCCCTTCATCGCCACCACGCGGTCGTACACTTCGCGCGCCAGCAGGCGCAGCGGGAATCCGATCATGCCGCTGGAATGCGCCGCCATCCGCTCCACCGCCAGGTGAGTCTTGCCGGTGTTGGTCGGCCCCAGAACCGCGGTCACGCGGGGATGATCATGGGCGGGCATGGTGCCGTGAACATCGTGGCCAACGCGTTGCGAATCAACCGTTCCGTTTCGCCGCATCCGGCAAACGCTTCGGCGCAAGGCGAGTCATTGGCGCGGCGGGTTAATTTGACTTTAGTACCTTGCCCCCACAACGCTTCGACCCGCGCCGGGGGTGGATCGGCGACGTGTTTGGCGTTTGGGGGCGCATCACCCGCCGTGTTTCTGCGCGAGCAGCCAGGACTGGAACTCGCCGGCGCCGCCGGTAGCCGCAGCTTCGGCCGCGCGGTCGCGCCGGTGCGCGAACTGCCGCTGGGCGAGCGGCTCCGGGCGGCCCTTCACCAGGTGGATTGGGTGCCCGATCTTGGCGCCCGCATCGGCAGCGGCACGTGGTGGCGTGGCCTTGCCACCTGCACCGGCCTCATCGCCGCGGCGGTGCTGACGGCGCCCGGCATTCGCCCGGTTCCCGGTTTCGTCGCCACCAGCATGACCGGTGCGGAGCGCGAGGAAGCGCATACGCTGTCGATCGCGCCGCTCGGCCTCGGCGCCTCCACCGGCCGGCGCATGGCGGCCAACGATCTCGTCCGCCCGCTCGCCGAAACGCCCGAACGCCCGATCATCGAGCTTACCGCGTCGATCGGCAACGGCGACACGTTCGGCGGGGCGCTGCAGCGTGCCGGCGTCAGCCGCGCCGATGCCGCGCGCGTCGCCGATCTCGTCGCCGGCGAAGTGTCGCTCAATGATCTGAAGCCCGGCACGATGCTGGATCTGACGCTCGGGCGCCGCCATGATCGCCGCACCGCGCGCCCGCTCGAAAAGCTCGCCTTCCGCGCCCGCTTCGATCTCAACCTGTCGCTGCATCGCACCGAAGACGGGCTCTCGCTCGAACGCCATCCGATCGCCATCGATCGCACGCCGTTGCGCATCCAGGGCCGCGTCGGCTCCAGCCTCTATCATTCCGCGCGCGCCGCCGGCGCCCCGGCCAAGCTGGTCGAGGCCTATATCAAGGCGATCGCCACCCGCACCTCGATCGGCGCGATCCGGGCCGATGACCGGTTCGACATCATCGCCGATCATGCCCGCGCCGCCACCGGCGAGGTGCAGGTGGGCCAGTTGCAGTTCGCCGGGCTCGATCAGGGATCGAAGAAGCTTCGCCTCGTCCGCTGGGAAGAAGGCGACGGCAACGGCGGCCAGTTCTGGGATGCCAATGGCCAGGCGAAGCGTCAGGGCTTCATGGGCATGCCGGTGTCGGGCCGCGTCTCCTCCACCTTCGGCATGCGCCGCCATCCGCTGCTCGGCTTCCTGCGCATGCACAAGGGCCTCGATCTCGCCGCGCCGCACGGCACGCCCATCTATGCGCCGATCGACGGCCGCGTGGTGATGGCCGGTCGCAACCGCGGCTACGGCAATTTCATCAAGCTCGATCACGGCAGCGGCATCTCGAGCGGCTACGGCCACATGAGCCGCTTCGCCGTCTCCTCCGGGCAGCGCGTCTCGCGCGGCCAGGTGATCGGCTATGTCGGCTCGACCGGGCTGTCGACCGGCCCGCACCTCCATTGGGAGGTCTGGAAGAACGGCACGAACGTCAATCCGCGCTCGATCTCGCTCTCCAGCGTGGCCACGCTCTCGGGCCCGAAGCTGCGCGCCTTCAAGGCCAAGGTCGCGAACCTGATGGCGGTGCCGACCGCCAGCTGATCCGGCCGCGGTCCGGGGCTTTCAGGCTGCCGTCCCGGCCGCCCAGCCGCTCGACCACGCCCATTGGAAGTTATAGCCGCCAAGCCAGCCGGTCACGTCCACCGCTTCGCCGATCACGTACAGGCCCGGCACCTTCTTCGCTTCCATCGTCTGCGAAGACAGCTCCGCGGTCGACACGCCGCCCACCGTCACTTCCGCCTTGGCGAAGCCCTCGCTGCCATTGGGCTCGAACCGCCAGCCCGCCAGCATCCGCTCCGCCGTCGCCAGCTTCGCGTCGGGGACGTTCGCCAGTTCGCCGACAAGCCCCAGCTCGCGCACCAGCACCTCGGCCAGCCGCTGCGGCAGCGCGCCCGCCAGCAGCTTGGCAACGCTCGCCCGCGGCGTCGCCCGCTTCGCATCGCGCAGCCAGCCTTCAGTGCGGTCGGGCAGCAGGTCGACGATGATCGGCTCGCCATGTCGCCAATAGGATGACACCTGCAGGATCGCCGGGCCGGAAAGCCCGCGGTGGGTGAACAGCATCGCCTCGCGGAACGCCGCCTTGCCGGCCTTGGCCACCACCTCGGTCGCAACGCCTGCCAGCGCGCGGAACGGATCCTCGCCGCCCAGCGTCAGTGGCACCAGCGCCGGACGCGGCTCCACCACCTTCAGCCCGAATTGTCGCGCCAGGTCGTACGCAACGCCCGTCGCACCCATTTTGGGGATCGATGGCCCGCCAGTCGCGATCACCAGCGCACCAGCCGTCACCGTTTTTCCGCCAAGATCGACCGAAAACGCGCCATCATTGTGCGTGACTGCGCGGATATTTCCGCCGCATCGCACCTCGACGGCGCCCTTCGCGCCCTCCTCCAGCAGCATCGCCACGATCTGCCGCGCGGAGCCGTCGCAGAACAATTGTCCAAGCGTCTTCTCGTGCCAGGCGATGCCGTAACTGTTTACCAGCGCAAGGAAATCCGCGGCGGTGTAGCGGGCCAGCGCCGATCGCGCGAAATGCGGGTTGCTCGACAGGAACCGGTCCGGCGCCGCACCGATGTTGGTGAAATTGCACCGCCCGCCGCCGGAAATCAGGATCTTTTTCCCTGGTTTCTCAGCATGATCGAGTACCAGCACCCGCCGCCCGCGCTGCCCGGCGGTCGCGGCGCACATCAGCCCCGCCGCGCCGGCACCCAGCACGATCACGTCATAGTCTTGGGGCACCGGCGTCAGTGCAGCTTGGCGATCGACAGCCCGTCGCGCTTCGCCTGCTCCTTCACCGATTCCTCGCTTCGGGTCAGCGCCTTGGCGATCGCCTTCAGCGCCATGCCCTTCTTCGCGAGCGTGTGCAGCTTCTGGATCTCATCCGTGCGCCACGGTTGGCGGTGTCGTTCAAAGCGTTCGGCCATTTCGGTGATGTAGTCGTTCCGCGCGCTTATCGCGAGAGGCCGCGCGCCAGCATCCCCGCAATCGTGTCGCCGATGTCGGCGATGGCGGGATCCTCGTCCCACACGCCGTAACGCAGCCCCAGGAACACGTTCATGCCCATGATCGCCCAGGCATGGACTTCGCCGACGTCGTCGCGCAGTTCGCCCCGCGCCGCGGCCGCCTTCAACCGCTCGGCGATGCGCTCGGCGGTGGAGGCATAATGCCGGCGAAAACTGTCGGGATCGACGAACTCCGCCTCGTCGATCACGCGGTATATCGCCTTGTGCCCACGCACGAACTCCAGGAAGCTGACGAGTCCTGCCCGCTCCGCCGCGATCTGGTCCGGCGCGGCGCGGATCGCGGGGCTTACATGATCGCGTACCTGATCCGACAGGTCCCGCACCAGCGCGCGGAACACCGCGTCCTTGCTGTCGAAATAGGTGTAGAAGCTGCCCAGTGCGACGCCAGCGCGGCGCGTGATCGCGCTGATCGACGCCTCGTGAAAGCCGCGTTCCCCGAATTCGCCCATCGCGGCATCCAGGATGGCGCGCTGCGTCTTGCGGCCTCGGGCGGTGCGCGGCGTCTTGACGGTGCCTGCGCCCGCCGGCGTTTCCGCCGCCGTCCCGTCCCCGGCTGCCTCGTCTACGCCTGCCCCGTCTGCCATGCCCTCCCTTTCCAAGTTGAAACCTGGTTCAACTTTCATTATTGCGCTCGGCATCGTTTCACAACCCGGCCTAGACCGGGCGGCGCCGCGACGGCGCCGATTTCATCTTGGGGGGGATATCCCATGACGTTGCGCTCGTCCGCCTTCCGCCGCCTGTTGCTCGCCTCGAGCCTTCTCGCCGCGGCACCCGCCTATGCCCAGACTGCCGAACCCGCGCCCGCGGCGCCGGAAGTCATCTCCGATGACATGGGCGACGAGATCGTCGTCGTCGCCCGTCGCCGCGAGGAACGCCTCGTGGACGTGCCGATCGCCGTCACCGCGCTCTCCGCCGACCAGCTCGCCAAGAGCCAGGCGCTCGACATCTCCGGCATCCAGGGCGCGGTGCCGAACGTGAACCTCGTCCAGGGCCGCGGCACCTCCACCAACGCGAACATCTTCATCCGCGGCATCGGCCAGCCCGACGCGCTGCAGACGTTCGATCCCGCGGTCGGCATCTATGTCGACGGCGTCTACATCAGCCGCATCCAGGGCGCCTTGTTCAACCTGTTCGACGTCGAGCGGATGGAAGTGCTGCGCGGCCCGCAGGGCACGCTCTACGGCAAGAACACCATCGGCGGCGCGGTCAACATCGTCAGCCGCAAGCCGGATCTGAACGATTTCCGCGCCAGCGGCAGCGTCACCTACGGCAGCTACGATCAGTGGCTCGTCAACGGCTATGTGTCCGCGCCGATCGTCACCGATCGCGTCGCGCTCAGCGTGGCCGGCGTCTATGACAAGCGCGACGGGCTCGTCACCGATCCGGTCACGGGCCGCAAGTTCAACGATCGCGACACGCTCGCCGGCCGCGCGATCCTGCGCTTCCAGGCGACCGACGATCTCGATTTCAGCCTGGCGGGCGACTATACCCGCATCCGCACCGCGCCGACGCTCGGCCAGGCGACTGCGCCGCTGATCGCGACCAGCTTCACCACCGGCACGCGCGTCCTCGCGCCCGCATATCCGCTCGGCCGCCGCTTCCGCTACGAGGCGCGCAGCTCGCTTGCCCCCGGCCAGGGCCAGGATCTCGACCATGCCGGCGTCTCGCTGACCGCGAACCTCAACCTCGGCGGCGGCTTCACGCTCACCTCGATCAGCGCGTTCCGCGATCTCGATTCGGACGCATTCATCGATATCGACGCGACCGAGTTCGAGCTCGGCGACGTCTTCGTCGGCGTTCGCCAGCAGCAGTTCAGCCAGGAACTGCAGCTGAAATACGCGGGCGACCGCCTGAACGGCGTCTTCGGCCTCTATTACCTGCGCGAGGACGTGAGCTCGCATCAGGAGGCCTACGCCGGTGACCTGTTCGAGCTGACGCCCGCGACGCAGTTCACCTTCACCCGCTTCATCGACGACGATCAGCGGCTCGACAGCTACGCCGCCTACGGCCAGCTGACCTATGACCTGACGGATCGCCTCTCGCTGACCGGCGGCCTGCGCTACACCCGCGAGACGAAGCGTTATGATCGCTTCACCCGCACCGTCTCGACGCTGCCGGCGCTAAACGGCATCACCTTCTCCTTCCCAGATGATCTGCCGGCGCCGTACAACGGCACCAACAAGGTGACGTTCGACGCCTGGACGCCGTCCGCGACACTCTCGTTCAAGCCGTCGCGCGATACGATGCTCTATGCCTCGGCTTCGCGGGGCTTCAAATCGGGCGGCTTCAACGGCCGCGTGAACTCGCTGCTCGACGTCACCGAGGTGGTCGACGGCCAGGTGGTACTGCGTCCGTTCTTCAAGCCGGAAACGGTCTGGACGTACGAAACGGGCGCGAAGGGTACCTTCCTCGGCGGCCGCGTCAGCCTGTCGGGCGCCGCCTTCTATTCAGACTATAAGAACTTCCAGGCGCGTGTCGGCGCGGGCAACAACACCGGCACCAGCGGCGGCGCACTGCCGGTGTTGAACGCCGGTAAGCTGCGCATCTGGGGCCTCGAGGGCGAGCTGGCGGTGCGCCCGGTGCAGCAATGGGCGATCCGTTCGAGCTTCGGCTATCTCAACGCCAAGTATCTCGAGTTCGACGATGCGCGCCGGGCGCCCGCCGCCAGCTTCTCGTGCAATCCCACCGGCCAGGCGATCGTCTGCAAGCCAGCCTTCGCGCCGCCGATCACCTTCAGTCTCGCAACCGACTATACCGTGCCGCTGGGTGACGCGGGCAGCGTGACGTTTGGCGGCGACGCGCGCTTCGTCGACAAGCAGTTCCTGTCGGTCGACAACCGTCCGGGCCTGTACGAGGACGGCTACATGCTGCTGAACGCCTTCGTTCAGTATGACGCGCCGGGTGGCCGCTACTATGTCCGCGGCGGCGTGAAGAACCTGACCAAGGAACTGTACAAGACGGACGGCCAGGAATTCTCCAGCGTCGGCAACATCCAGACCGTCTATTACGGCGATCCGCGCACCTGGAGCCTGACCGCCGGCTTCCGGTTCTGACGGCCGAAGGCGCGGTCGCGCGGCGGCGGTGCCTGCACGGGCAGGCATCGGCCGTCACGGCCGGCGACGGCAACGCCGATCGACCGACGACGGCTTAGCCGTCGTCGCGGCCAGCAGAAGAGATCACTGAACAGCAAACCGCCGCCCCGGACACGCTCCGAGGCGGCGGTTTTTGTTTGAACCGGCCGGGAGGGGAGCCTTACCGCTCGCGCGTCGCCGCGAACTTCACCTTGGAATAGCGCTCCGCGATGTACCCCACTTCCCAGGCGCTCTTGGCCAGGAACACCGGGTTACCGTCACGATCCTTGGCCAGTGCGCCGCGGTTCAGATCCATGAAGTCCTTAAGCGCGGCCGGGTCCTCCGCCGAAATCCAGCGCGCCGTATCGTATGGGGAGGCCTCCAGCCCGGCGGCAACCTTGTACTCCGCCTCCAGCCGCGACAGCAGCACGTCGAGCTGCAGCTGGCCGACGACGCCGATGATCCAGTTCGATCCGATCTCCGGATAGAACACTTGGATCACGCCCTCTTCGCTCAGATCATCCAGCGCCTTGCGCAGCTGCTTGGTCTTGGTCGGGTCCTTCAGCGCCACGCGGCGCAGGATCTCCGGCGCGAAATTGGGCAGCCCGGTGATCCGTACGCCCGGCTTCTCGCTCAGCGTGTCGCCCACGCGCAGCGTCCCGTGGTTCGGGATGCCGATGATGTCGCCCGGAAAGGCCTCGTCGGCGATTTCGCGGTCCTGCGCGAAGAACAGGATCGGCGAGTGGACCGCGATCGGCTTGCCATGGCCCGTCGGCGTCAGCTTCATGCCGCGCTTGAACGTGCCCGAGCACAGCCGCATGAACGCGATCCGGTCGCGGTGCTGCGGGTCCATGTTGGCCTGCACCTTGAAGACGAAGCCGGTGACGTCCTTCTCTTGCGGATCTACTGCCGCGGGCTCGGCGGGCTGCGGGCGCGGCGGCGGCGCGAAGTCCGCCAGCGCCGCGATCAGCTCGGCCGGGCCGAAATCCTTCAGCGCCGATCCGAAATAGACCGGCGTCAGATCGCCCGCGCGATAGGCTTCGGCGTCGAACGCGGCATAGCCGGCCTGCGCAAGCTCCACTTCCTCCGCCACTGCCTCGGGCAGCACGGGATCGGCCTCCACGCGCCCTTGGAAGCTTCGGCTGTCCCCGTCGGGGCGGCTGATGCGATTGGTCTTGAGGTCGAGTACGCCCTCGAACGTGCCACCCATGCCGACCGGCCAGCTCATCGGGCAGACGTCCAGCGCCAGCACGTCGGCGATCTCGTCCAGCAACTCGAACGCGCTTCGCCCCTCGCGGTCCACCTTGTTGACGAAGGTGATGATCGGCACGTTGCGCAGCCGGCACACCTCGAACAGCTTGCGCGTCTGCGCCTCGATGCCGCGCGCGGCGTCGATCACCATCACCGCCGAATCGACCGCGGTCAGCGTACGATAGGTGTCCTCGCTGAAATCCTCGTGGCCCGGCGTGTCGAGCAGGTTGAAGAACACGCCGTCCTTCTCGAACGTCATCACGCTCGACGTGACTGAAATGCCGCGCTGCTGCTCGATCTTCATCCAGTCCGATCGCGCGCGCCGGTTCTGCCCGCGCGCCTTCACTTCGCCAGCAAGATGAATCGCGCCGCCGACATACAGCAGCTTTTCCGTCAGCGTGGTCTTGCCGGCGTCAGGGTGCGAGATGATCGCGAAGGTACGGCGGGGCGATGGCATGAAATAATCCTGAGACGTAAGAAGCGCGACCAGACCGCCCCATTCGCGCTGAGCCTGTCGTATCACGTGCCCCAATCGGCGCCGTGGCTGACACGCCCTTCGACAAGCTCGGGACGAACGGGAAAGGTTTCGCGCTACCCCCGTGGGGTCGCGCGCTCCGCGATATAGTCACTCACCGCCGCAAAGGTAGCGTCCAGTGTGTCGAACCGCTCCTCGCGCTCGAACAGGTCGCCCATGCGCGGCGGCAGTATCGCGCTGGTGCCGGTCGCCCGCTCCACGGCTTCGGGGAACTTCGCCGGATGCGCCGTCGCCAGCGTCACCATCGGCGCGTCGACCGACGCGCGCTGCGCGGCGGCAAGCGCGATCGCGGTATGCGGGTCGATCACCTCGTTCGCCCGCTCCTGCGCCCAGCGCATGGCAAGTGCCATGCCGTCGGCGTCGATGCTGGCGCTGGTGAACAGCGCCGCGGCCCCGCCATGCTGTGCATTGGTCAGCCGCATCGCCTTGTTTGCTTCGAACCCGGCCATCTGCGTCGCCAGCGCCGCGCCATCGCGCCCGCCAAGGTCGAACAGCAGCCGCTCGAAGTTCGAGGACACCTGGATGTCCATCGACGGCGTCGCCGTCGGCATCACCGTGCCGGTGGAGTAATCGCCCGCAGACAGCGCACGGTGCAGGATGTCGTTGACGTTGGTGGCGACCACCAGCTTCGCGACCGGCAGGCCCATGCGCGCGGCGACGTAACCGGCGAACACGTCACCGAAGTTTCCGGTCGGTACGCTGAACGCCACCGCGCGCTCTGGCGCGCCAAGCCGCACGGCCGAATAGAAATAATAGACCACCTGGGCCATCAGCCGCGCCCAGTTGATCGAATTCACCGCGCCCAGGCGGAAGCGGCCGGCGAAATCGGCCGAGTTGAACATCGCCTTCACCAGCGCCTGCGCCGTGTCGAAATCGCCGCGGATCGCGATATTGTGGACGTTGGGCGCCAGCACCGTCGTCATCTGTCGGCGCTGCACCTCGCTCACCCGGCCTGCCGGGTGCAGCATGAAGATGTCGATCCCCGCGCGCCCGGCCACCGCGTCGATCGCCGCCGATCCGGTGTCGCCGCTCGTCGCGCCGACGATCGTCAGCGGCCCTTCAGTGTCCCCGGTCAGGAACCGTTCGAACAACAGGCCCAGCAGCTGCAGCGCCACGTCCTTGAACGCCAGCGTCGGGCCGTGAAACAGCTCCAGCAGCCACTGGTCGTGATCCAGCTGCTTCAGCGGCGTCACCGCGGCATGGGCGAAGCGGCCATAGGCCTGCTCGCACAGGGCGCGAAGCTCCTCCCGGGTCAGGCTGTCGCCGATGAACGGCGCCATCACCGCCGCCGCGGTGTCGACATAGGAGAGGCCGGCGAGCGCCGCGATCTCGTCCCTCGACATCGTCGGCCATTGTTCCGGCACGTACAGGCCACCGTCCGACGCCAGCCCGGCCAGCGTCGCGCCACGGAAATCGAGCGTCGGGGCCGCCCCACGGGTGCTGATATAGCGCATGGGCCCGCCGGTTACCCGCGCGGCTGGCGCGAGACAACAACGCTCTGCGTGGCGCGGCGATAGCCCTGCTATCGCTCCCGGCGTGGAGGCCCGGCCGGCCGGCCCCTCCGGCGGAGCGCCAGGACGTAGATCACCGCCGCCACCGCCGCGAAGAAGAACCACTGACCGGCATAAGCCAGGTGATTGTTCGGCACGAGGCTGACGTTTGGGCGGCTATTGGCGGCCAGCCCATCCGCGGGGCGATCCGCCACCAGCAGCAGTTCGCGCGGTGCCGGCTTGAACAGCTGCGCGCCGAGCGGCGTCGCATCGGGCGCGTGGCTGATCCAGCCGCTCACCGGCCCGCCCACCCAGGAAACTTCCTTCACCGGATCATGCGTGGTGCCAAGCTGCACCTTCGCGACGCCGTTTGGCGTGAGGCATTGCGCGATCAGCCGGTAACCGGCCGCGCCGGCGCCCGCGCGGGTGATCGCGGTCACCTTGCCGCAATCGAGCGTGCTGCGCCGGAACAGCAGGCTGTCGTCCGGCGTCATCGGGAAGGCGATCGGCGGGCGGGACGGGTTCGCCGCCAGCTGCGCCAGCTGCGCTTCCTTCTGCGGCAGCCGGATCAGCAGCTGCCACAGCCCGAGCCCGATCATCATCGCGACCGCCAGGGCGACAAGGATCGTCGGCAGGATCGGCACGCGCCTCATGGCTGGATCACGCACGTCATTCTTCCCACAAAAGCGAACGGGCGCGACTCACGAGGAGCCGCGCCCGCTTTATCCGTCGCTGCTGGCAGCAGCGTCAGGCGATCAGCCGTGGACCGGCGCGCCCCAGCCGCCCCACACGTAGATCGAGACGAACAGGAACAGCCACACCACGTCGACGAAGTGCCAGTACCAGGCTGCCGCTTCGAAGCCGAAGTGCGCCTTGGGCGTGAAGTCACCCTTATAGGCACGGATCAGGCAGACGATCAGGAAGATCGTGCCGACGATCACGTGGAAGCCGTGGAAGCCCGTCGCCATGAAGAACGACGCGCCGTAGGTGTTGCCCTTGAAGGGGAACGGCGCGTGCATGTACTCATATGCCTGCACCGCGCTGAAGATCAGGCCGAGCACGATCGTCAGCCACAGGCCCTTCAGCACGCCGTCGCGGTCGCCCACGCCAATCATGCCCCACAGGCCGCGCTTCTCGCCGCCACGCTGGTTATGGATCAGCGCATGGTGCGCCCAGGTGATGGTGGTGCCCGAGCACAGCAGGATCAGCGTGTTGAGCAGCGGCAGCTCGAACGCGTTGATCACTTCCAGGCCTTTGGGCGGCCATTGCGCGGCGATCGCCACGGTGTCGCTCGCCCGCTCCACCGCGCCATCGACGAAGGCGATCGCATCGGGGAACAGCGCGAAATCGAAATAGGCCCAGAACCAGCCGACGAAGAACATCACTTCCGAGGCGATGAAGAGGATCATGCCGTAGCGGAAGTGCAGCTGAACCACCGGGGTGTGGTCGCCCGCGCGGCCTTCGCGGATCACGTTGCGCCACCAGCTGAACATGCACAGCAGCACCGCGGCGAGGCCGGCAAAGAACAGGATGCCGCCGCCGTTCGGCTTGCCGACATGGCCGCCGTGCATCCACATGATGGCGCCCGCCGCCATTGCCAGGGCCGAGAAGGAGCTGGCCATCGGCCAGATATCGGGCGGAAGGATATGGTATTGGTGGTTCTTGGCGCCTGCCATCTGGCTATCCCCGTTGGTACGCGTTTGCGTCCGCTTAGCTTGGGCTTTTGCCGGAATCCACCGGGTAAAACGTGTAGCTGAGCGTGATCGTGTCGATATCGCGTGCGTCGGGATCGTCGCGGATCTTCGGATCCACGAAGTAGATCACCGGCATGCGCATCGATTCACCGGGTTGCAGCGTCTGCTCGGTGAAGCAGAAACACTCGATCTTGGTGAAATACTTGCCCGCCTGATCCGGCGTCACGTTGAACGTCGCCGTCCCTGTCACCGGCACCGCGGCGCGGTTCGTCGCGGTGAAGAAGGCCATGTTGCGCGCGCCGATCGTCACCCGCTGGTTAGGCTGTTCGGGGGCGAAGCGCCACGGCAGGCCCTTGCCGGTGTTGGCGTCGAAATCCACCTTCACCATCTGGCCGACGATGGCGCCGGGCGCATCCTCGGCGCGCTGCGTGGTGCCGTTCAGGCCGGTCACCTGGCAGAACAGGCGGTACAGCGGCACGCTGGCGAAGGCGAGGCCGGTCATCAGGAGAACGCCGAGCACCGCCAGCGCTGCGGTGCGGCCCTTGCGCGAAACAGCCATCGTCACGGGTTGGGCATCCCCTCGCGGATCTTCACCAGCGAGATCAGGAACACCAGGATCACGAACGCCCCCAGCAGCAGCGCCATCACGATCGCACGGCTCTTCTGCCGGCGCCGGATCAGATCCTCGTCATCGTTCTTCATGCTACCCACCGATCGACGACCAGCGCGCCGAACATTACGAAAAGATACAGGATGGAATATTTGAACAGCGCCTTTTCCGGCAGCATCGCGTCATCCGCGCCGGTGGTGCGATAAGCGACCCGCGCCGCCAGCAGCGCGAACCAGCCGGTCATCGCCACGGAAACGAGGCCATAGACCGGCCCCACCAGGCCCAGCGGCCAGGGCGCCACCGCGGCCAGCGCCATCGGGATGGTGTACAGGCCGATCTGGTGCCGGGTGGTCTTCTCGCCCGCCACCACGGGCAGCATCGGCACGCCGGCATTGGCGTAATCGGTCTTCACGAACAGCGCGAGCGCCCAGAAATGCGGCGGCGTCCACAGGAAGACGAAGAGGAACAGGAGCACCGGCAGCAGCGCGATCTCGCCCGTCGCCGCGGCCCAGCCGATCAGCGGCGGGAAGGCGCCGGCGGCGCCGCCGATGACGATGTTCTGCGGCGTGCGGCGCTTCAGCCAGACGGTGTAGATCAGCACATAGAACAGGATCGAGACGGCAAGGATCGCCGCCGCCGTCACGTTCAACGCCAGGCCCATCAGGATGACGGAAAAGGCTCCCAGACCGACACCGAAGTGAAGCGCCGCCTGCCGATCCATCCGCCCCGCGGGCAGCGGCCGGTTGGCGGTGCGCTTCATCACCGCATCGATGTCCGCCTCATACCATTGGTTGAGCGCACCCGCAGCGCCGGCGCCCAGCGTGATGCACAATATCGCCGTGAAGCCCAGCACCGGGTGGATGCCGACGGGGGCCGCGAGCATCCCGCACAGCCCGGTGAAGACGACCAGGGTCAGCACGCGCGGCTTCGTCAGCGCGAGGAAATCCCGCCAGTCGGCAGGCGGCAGAAGGGGCGTTGCAGGAGTCATCGGATGCGCGGGCCATACCCGCATCGTGCGCGCGGGGAAAGGGCGCGCCGCGCCCCCTCACCTCGCGCACTTCTGCGGAAAAATGGCTCAGCCGTGCAGCACATGGTCCTTGTCGCGCACGGTGCGCGCGCTGTTCGCCGGATGCGCCGGATCCTCATAGCCAAAGGCGATGCCGAATAGGAGCTTCTGGTCGTCGCCCACGCCCAGCTCGCGATGGACGATCTCGGCATGGTGGCTCAGCGCCCCTTGCGCGCACGAGGCAAGGCCGTTCGCGGTCAGCGCCAGCATGAACGACTGGGCATACATGCCGCAGTCCGCCGCCTCGCGCATCCCGGCCCACGCCGGGATGAACAGGAACATGGCGTGCGGCGCATCGAAGAAGCGGAAGTTGCGAAGGAACGATTCGGTCCGTGCCGCCACATCCTCGCGCGCCACGTTGGTCGCCGCGAACAGCGCCTTGGCCGCATCGATCTGCCGCCCGCGATAATGGCCGGGATAGGCGCCGGTCAGCGGGAAATCGGGCGTGATCCTGGCGCCGCTCTTCGCCGCATCGTGCAGCACCGTGCGCATCCGCTCCGCCGCCGTGCCCGACACGACGTGCGCGGTCCATGGCTGGACGTTGCAGTTGGACGGGGCGAGCTGCGCCATCTCCATCACCCGTTCCAGCAGGTCGGCCGGCACCGGATCGGGCTTGAACCCGCGCACTGAGCGCCGCTCGCGCAGCAACCGCTCCAGCGTCTCGCTGTCGGAAGTGGTGGTTCGCTCGATCGCTGCGGTCGCCTGCATTTGCCGTCCTCTCGTTCTCTATGGAGAATGTTGTTCTTCCACGCGAATAATCCTTGCCTCATCCGCGCGGCGAAGTCACCTTCGCGGGCAAATACAGCAAAAGGAGAGGGCGTCATGTACGACCTGGTCATTCGCGGCGGCACGATTGTCGATGGCTCCGGCGGCGCGCCGTATCAGGGCGATGTCGCGATCACTGGCGATCGCATCGTTGCAGTCGGAGCCGTCACCGGCCCGGCTCGCCACGAGATCGACGCTACGGACAAGCTCGTCACCCCCGGCTGGGTCGATATCCACACTCATTATGACGGCCAGATCACCTGGGCCTCGCGCATGGATCCCTCCTCCACGCTCGGCGCCACCACCGTCGTCGTCGGCAATTGCGGCGTCGGCTTCGCCCCCGTCCGCCCGCAGGATCACGACACGCTGATTCGGCTGATGGAGGGGGTGGAGGACATTCCCGGCGCCGCGCTTCACGAAGGACTGTCGTGGCAGTGGGAAAGCTTCGGCGAATATATGGGCGCCGTCGACCGGCTGCCGCACGACATCGATGTTGCGGTGCAGGTGCCGCACGGCGCGCTGCGCGTCTATGTGATGGGCGAGCGCGGCGCGAACCGCGATCCCGCAACGCCAGAGGAAAATGAGGAAATGCGCCGCCTGACCGCGGAGGCGATCCGCGCCGGCGCGCTCGGCTTTTCCACCACCCGCACCATGGTCCACCGCACCGCCGACGGCGATCTCACCCCCACCGTGCGCGCCGCGCGCGAGGAGATGGAGGCGATCGCCCGCGGCATCGCCGACGCTGGCTCGGGCGTCCTCCAATGGGTCTCCGATTTCCAGGAAATGGATGAGGAGTTCAGCCTCGTCCGCGACCTGACCAAGATCGCCGGTCAGCCCCTGAGCTTCTCGATGGTGCAGGCCGATGTGGTCCCGAACCAGTGGCGCGAACTGACCCAGCGGCTCGATGCCGCCGTCGCCGAGGGGTATCCCTTGAAGGCGCAGATCGCCGGCCGCCCGGTCGGCCTGATGCTGGGCCTGCAGGGCTCGGTCCACCCCTTCATCAGCCGGCCCAGCTACCGCGAGATCGCCGACCTGCCGCTCGACCAAAAGGTCGCCCGGATGCGCGATCCCGAATTCCGCGCGCGGCTGATCGCAGAGGCGCCGATGAAGGATCATCCCTTCGTCAATTCGGTCGCCGGCGCGCAGCACAAGATGTTCCGCATCACCGACCGCGTTGATTACGAGCCCGATCCCTCGACCAGCCTCGCGGCGGAGGCCGAGCGGCTCGGCGTCCATCCCGACGAACTGGTCTATGATGCCTTGCTCGAGGACGAGGGCCGCGCCTTCCTCTTCTTCCCGATGCACAATTACGTCGAGGGCAATCTCAACAACGTCCACGCCATGATCACCAATCCCAACACGCTGTCGGGCCTGTCGGATGGCGGCGCGCATGTCGGCGCAATCTGCGACGTCAGCCTGCCGACCTTCATGCTGACCCACTGGTGTCGCGATCGCACGCGCGGCCCCCTGCTCGACCTCGCCGATACGGTGAAGCAGCAGACCCGCGACACCGCGCTCGCCGTCGGGCTCGAGGACCGCGGCCTGCTCGCCCCCGGTTATCTCGCCGACGTCAACGTCATCGATTTCGACCAGCTCGAACTCGGCAAGCCCTACATGATCTACGACCTGCCCACCGGCGCCCGCCGCCTGATGCAAAAGGCGAAGGGCTATGTCGCGACGATCAAGTCGGGCCAGGTGATCTACCGGGATGGCGAACCCACCGACGCCCTTCCCGGCAAGCTGATCCGCGGACGCCAGCCCGCGCCCGCCCCAGTAAGAACGGCGGTCGCCGCCTGACATGCCGCCGCTCATCATCGAGGCCGCGCTGAACGGCGCGACACCGAAATCGCGCAATCCCAACGTGCCGGTCAGCCCGCAGGAACTCGCCAGCGAGGCGCTCGCCGCGATGGAGGCCGGCGCCGCGATCGTCCACACGCATATCGAGCGGATGGATATGACCGGCGACGCCGCGGTCGATCGCTATATGGAGGCCTATGCCCCGGTGCTGGCGGCGCGTCCCGACGCGATCCTCTGGGGCACCGTGGCCACCGGCCCCGATGTGGAGGCACGCTTCGGCCATTACCGCGGCCTCGCCCGTGCCGGCGTCCGCATGGGCGCGTTCGACCCCGGCTCGGTCAACCTTGGCACGCACGGCCCCGATGGCCTGCCCGGTGCCTCAATCCTCTACGCCACCACCTACCGCGACATCGCCTGGCTCGCCGACCTCCACGAACAGGAGAAGCTCGGCCCGGCGATCGCGATCTACGAACCCGGCTGGCTGCGCACCACTTTGGCCTATGAACAGGCCGGCCGCCTCCCCGCCGGTACCTTCGTGAAGCTCTATTTCGGCGGCCGCTACAATTTTCTCGACGGCAAGCGCAGCAACATCACCTTCGGCCTCCCGCCCACTGAGAAAGCGCTGGATGCCTATCTCGAGATGCTCGAAGGCTCGCCACTTCCTTGGGCGGTCGCCGCGATCGGCGATTGCGTCGTGGACACCGGCCTCGCCAGACTTGCGATCGAACGCGGCGGCCACGTCCGCGTCGGCCTGGAGGATTTCGGCGGCGAGCGACAGCCCGGCAATCTGGAGCTGATCGCCGAGGTGGTCGAACTCGCCAGACAGGCCGGCCGCCCGATCGCGACGCCGGAGCAGGCCGCGCAGATCCTGAACCTCCCGCGATGAGCGGCGCAGCCCCCTTCCCCCTTCGTGGCGAGCACCATCGAGGCATCGCGGGCCCGGCCGCGCCCCTCGATTTCGCTCATGCCGGGGGGGCCGGCGACGCGTCCACCAACGTGCGCGAGCTTGCCAAGCCGGTCGGCGCGGTCATCGCCGCGGTCGCGATCCTGCGCTGCCTCGGCCGCCACCGCACGCCGCTTCGCCTCGCTGATATCGTGCGCGAGGAATCGCTCAACACCTCCACCGCGCTCAACATCCTGCGCACGCTCGATCACGAGGGCCTCGTCGCCTTCGATCGTGAGACGAAGCGCTACACGCTGGCGCAGGGCCTCGCCGATCTCGCCGCCCCCTTGCTCGATCACGCCGATCCCGCGCGTCGCGCCGCCGCCGCTATGGCCGCCGCCGCGCAGGAGCTTCACGCCACGATCGGCCTGTGGCGCCGCGTCGGCGACGAGGTGGAGCTGATCCATGTCGCGGACAGTTCGGCGGCGATGCGCGTCGCCTTCACCATCGGCCGCCGCCTGCCGATGATGCTCGGCGCGATGGGCCGGCTGGTCGCCGCGCGCGGCGGCTTCGATGCCGATGCGTTGCGCCGCGGCTTTGACGCCGTGCCTTGGGCCAACGCCCCCGATTATGCCGCCTGGCTCGCCGATGTCGCCGAGACCGCGCAGACCGGCGTCGGGCTCGATCGCGGCCATGTCAACGCGGGCATCCTCGGCGTCGCGGTGCCGGTCGAGGCGGATGGCCCGCTGCGCCACATCCTCGCCGCCGCGATGTTCGACGCCGGCCCGCACCCCGACGCCGCTGTGATCGCCGACCGCCTCCGCGCCGTCGCCGCGGCCGCGGACGGCCGATGATCACCCGAACCAGAACAGATAGTTAGGAGAGCCTGCGATGTACGACCTGCTCGTAAAGAACGGCACCATCGTCGATGGCACGGGCGCCCCCCGCTTCAGGGGCGATCTTGCGGTGGAGGGCGACAGGATCGTCGCCGTCGGCGACGTGTCCGGCACCGCGCGCGAGACGATCGACGCGGACGGCTGCATCGTCACCCCCGGCTTCGTCGATATCCACACCCATTATGACGGGCAGGTCTCGTGGGACAATGTCCTCGCACCCTCCTCGATCAACGGCGTCACCTCCGCCGCCATGGGCAATTGCGGCGTCGGCTTCGCGCCGGCCCGCGCCGACAAGCATGATTGGCTGATCCAGCTGCTCGAGGGCGTGGAAGACATTCCCGGCACCGCGCTCGCCGAAGGGCTGACCTGGAACTGGGAAAGCTTCCCCGATTATCTCGATGCGCTCAGCGCCCGCGAGTACACCATGGACCTCGGCGCCCACATGCCGCACGCGGCGCTTCGCGCCTATGTCATGGGCGATCGCGGCGGCGATCATATGGAGCGGCCCACCGCTGCCGAGGTCGATCGCATGGCCGCGCTCACCGCGGAGGCGATGGAAGCCGGCGCGCTCGGCTTCTCCACCTCGCGCACCCATGCGCACCGCAGCCGCGACGGGCTCAACATCGGCACGCTGACGGCGGAGGATCCCGAACTGCTCGGCATTGCCGCCGCGCTGCGCCGGACGGGCAAGGGCGTGATTCAGCTGATCTCGGACGCCTATCTCACCGCCGACGACGCCTTCGCCACCGCCGAGCTCCAGCTCATCCGCCGCCTCGCCGAAACCAGCGGCCGCCGCGTCTCCTTCACCGTGCAGCAGACCGACGACGCGCCCGATCGCTGGAAGAGCATCTACCGCGAAATCGATCAGATGGTGGCGGATGGCCTTCCCGTCAGCGCTCAGGTCGCACCGCGCCCGATCGGGGCGATCCTCTCCTTCGCCTCCACCACCAATCCCTTCATCGTCGCGCCCACCTATCGCCGCGTCGCGTCGCAGAGCGCGACCATCGACGATCGGCTGAAGGCGCTCGCCGATCCGCAGGTGCGCGCCGAGATCCTCGCCGAGCACGCCGCCTTCCACGCCAGCGAAGGCTTCATCGCGATCATCACGCGGGGCTATTCGCGCATGTTCCGCATGACCGATCCGGTCGATTACGAGCCGCACGAAAGCCAGTCGATCGCGGCCGAGGCCGCTCGCGCCGGCCAGGATCCCGCCCCCTACGTCTATGATGCGCTGATGGAGGAAGGCGGCCGCCGCCTGCTCTACATGCCGCTCATCAACTATGCCCGCGGCAACCTCGATGACGTGCACGGCATGATGACCGGCGATCACGTGCTCTACGGCCTGTCCGACGGCGGCGCGCATTGCGGCACGATCTGCGACGGGAGCTTCCCCACCACCACCGTCGCGCTATGGTCGCGCGGCAACAAGGCCGGTCTCTCCGCCCCGCTCGAACGGCTCGTCCACGGCTATTCGCAGAAGAATGCCGCGCACGTCGGCTGGCACGATCGCGGCGTGCTGGCGCCGGGCTATCTCGCGGATCTCAACGTCATCGCGCTGGACGAACTGTCGCTCGCCCCGCCGGAGATCGTGCAGGATCTCCCCGCCGGCGGCACCCGCCTGCTCCAGCAGCCGCGCGGCTATCGCTGGACGGTGAAGTCGGGCGTGCCCACCTTCGAGCGCGGCGAATGGACCGGGCGCACCCCCGGCCGCCTGCTGCGCGGCGCCCGGGCGCTTGGCTGACCACTGAGGAAGGCGGCAGGCACGCGATCCGCGCCTGCCGCCCCGGCTCTTATTCCTTGCCCGTGCCCGGCTCCGCCATGCCGCGGTGCATTTCGGCCAGCACCGATTGCGGCATCACGCCCGAACCCAGCACCTGAAGCTTGTTCGACAGGCCGGACACGATGTGCCCCTTGCCCGCGATCAGCGCTTCCCAGCCGTCCTTCGCCACCTTCTCCGGATCGGCCTTGGAATCGCTCTGCCCCACGGACGTGTCGAGCATGTCGGCGCGCGCGAAGAACTCGGTGTCCGTCGGCCCCGGCATCAGCGTCGTCAGCGTCACGCCGTCGACATCCTTGATCTCGTTGCGCAGCGCCTCGGTGAAATTGTCGATGAACGCCTTCGTTGCATTGTAGATCGCGTTGAAGCTTCCGGGGATGTAGCCGGCGATCGATCCCGTCACCAGGATCTTGCCGTCACCCCGCGCCACCATCGCCTTCAGCACCTTCTGCAGCAGGTACACGGTGCCCGTCACATTGGTGTCGATTGAATGGCGCCAGGCGGCGACATCCAGGTCGAGGAACGGCCCGCCCGTGCCGATGCCGGCATTGGCGCAGACGAGGTCGATCGTCCGCCCGTTCGCCGCCGCCAGCATCCGGTCGACGCCCTCGATGGTGGAAAGGTCCACCTCGATCGGCTCGACGCTGGTGCCGAACTGCGCAAAATCCTTCGCCGCCGCTTCGATCAGCGGCTCGTCCGCGGCGACGATCAGGTCATATCCCTCGCGCGCGGCGATGGTGGCGAGTTCGAAGCCGATGCCGGTCGATGCGCCCGTCACGATGGCAAGCTTGTTGGCCATGCTGTTTCTCCTAGAGGTCGAGGCGATCGAGGCCGGGCTTCAGCACCACCTTGGTCACTTCATTCTGTTCGTCGTGGAACATGCGATAACCGTCGGGCGCATTCTCCAGCGGCAGTGTGTGGCTGATCAGGAAGGTCGTATCGATCTTCTCCTCCATGATCGCGGTCAGCAGCCCGGGCAGGTAATGCTGCACATGGGTCTGCCCCGTCTTCAGCGTCAGCCCCTTCTCCATGAAGGCGCCGAGCGGAAACTTGTCGACGAAGCCGCCATAGACGGCCGGCATCGAGACGCGCCCGCCCTTGCGGCAGGCGATGATCGCCTGGCGGATCGAATGTGGGCGGTCGGTGCCAAGGAAGGTGGATGCCTTGATCTGGTCCACCACATTGTCGACGAACAGGCCGTGCGCTTCGAGGCCCACGGCATCGATGCACGCATCCGGCCCGATGCCGCCGGTCATCTCCATCAGCGCTTCGTAAGTCGCACTTTCCTCGAAGTTGATCGTCTCGGCGCCGAACTTGCGGGCAAGCTCCAGCCGGCGCGGGAAATGGTCGATCGCGATGACGCGCGCCGCGCCCATCAGGAACGCCGACTGCACCGCGAATAGGCCAACCGGGCCGCAGCCCCACACCGCCACCGTATCGCCCGGCTCGATGTCGGCATTCTCCGCCGCCATCCATCCGGTGGGGAGAATGTCGGAGAGGAACAGCACCTTCTCGTCCGGCACGCCATCGGGCACCACGATCGGGCCGACGTCGCTGAACGGCACGCGGACATATTCCGCCTGCCCGCCCGAATAGCCGCCCGTCATGTGGCTGTATCCGAACAGCCCGGCCATCGGCTGGCCGTACAGCTCCATGGCGATATCCTGGTTGTCGGCGGGCAGGCCGTTGTCGCAGGCGGAATATTGGTGCTTGCTGCAGTGGAAGCACGATCCGCACGAGATGGTGAACGGCACCACCACGCGCTGCCCCTTTTTCAGCGTCGAGCCCGAGCCGACCTCGACCACCTCGCCCATGAATTCATGGCCCAGGATGTCGCCCGCCTGCATCGTCGGGATGTAGCCGTCGTAGAGGTGAAGGTCCGATCCGCAGATCGCGGTCGAGGTAATCTTGATGATCGCGTCGCGCGGGTTGAGGATTTCGGGATCGTCGACCGTGTCGACGCGCACGTCGTGCTTTCCGTGCCAGGCCAATGCTCGCATCAGTTCTTTCCCTCTTCCAGAAGGCGGCGATTGCGCGCGCCGGTGGCGATCTCGCCGGTTTCCATCAGCTGCTTGAATCGGCGCAGGTCACGCCGCGCCTGGATCGCGGGTTCACGCTGGAACATCTTGGCGACCAGCTTGCCGATGATGCCGAACGGCGGGTCGTAGAGGATCGTCGCGGTGACGATCGTGCCGCGATCACCCTGCGCATCGCGAAAGTCGACGCGGCCGCTGTTGGGCACTTCGGCGCCTTCCTCGGATGCCCAGGCGATATATTCGCCCTCGCGTTCGTCGGTGATCCGCGCGGTCCACTCGACGGTGCCGCCGCCGGGCGCCTTCACCACCCAGTGGGAACGCTGGTCGTCCAGCATCTCCACCCGCTCGACATTCTCCATGAACGTCGCGAGCTTCGGGAAATCGCGCCAATAAGCGTAAAGCTCGGCACGCGGCCGGCGGATCGTCACGGTGCGGCCGATCAGCGTGTCGGCATTGCCGCTGGCCGGCGTTCCGATCATCCCGCTGGTCGCGGAATCGACGGCGGCGGACCGATGTTTGGCGGTCGAAAGCGGAGCATCGTCCGCGCGGGCGGGGTCGATCGTGTCGGCCATTCCATCCTCCTGGTGAATGCCCCCCAACGATGCGTGTCGCTCCCGCGTTCCGGGAAAAGCCGCTTAACCGCCCGAACGCGCGTCAAAACTTCCTATTGTTGATGCAGGTTAAGACGCTTCAACCATGCAGCGCGCGCCGCAGCGCCTCGCGGCTGTCGCGGTTCGCCTGCTGCGCCACCCGCGCGCCAGCCACCAGCGTGAAGGCATGGAAGGCGCCCGGATAGACATGAAGCTCGGTGGGCACCCCGGCCGCCATCAGCCGCCGCGCATAATCCAGGTCCTCGTCGACGAAGAGGTCGAGCGCCCCGGTCGAAATGAAGGTCGGCGGCAGCCCCGCCAGATCCGCCGCGCGCGCCGGCGCAGCATAAGCCGACACGTCCTTGCGCCCCGGTTCATGGCCCAGCAGCGCCGTCCAGCCGAAGATGTTCTTCGCCCGGTTCCAGATGAACTCGCCCGCGGTGGCATGCGGCTGCGCGGTGCAGGTCCGATCGTCCAGCATCGGATAGATGAGATGCTGGAACGCCAGCCGGTGCTCGCCCCGGTCGCGCGCCAGCAGGGCCAGCGCCGCCGCCAGCCCGCCACCGGCGCTCTCGCCCATCACGCCGATGCGCGCCGCGTCCAGTCCCAGCGCATCCGCCTCGCGCATCACGAAATCGAGCGCGGCGTAGCAATCATCGACATTGCCGGGAAAGCAGGTCTCCGGCGCCAGGCGATAATCCGCCGAAACGATCGCGCATTTCAGGTCCTGCGCCATCACGCGGTGCGCGTCCGCCAGCTCGCTCGCCTTGCCCGCGACATAGCCGCCGCCATGCAAGTGAAGGATCGTCGGCAGCGGCCCTGCCACGCCATTGGCGCGATAGACGTGCAGCGGCACGGCCGGCGCGCCGTCGCGGCCCGGTGCTTCCATCCGGTCGAAGCGCACGTCCACCGGCGGCATTGGCGGGCGCGGCAGCGATCGCGCGCGCACGGCCGGCAGTGCCTCGACGGTCAGGTCGAAGGTCGGCCAGGCCTCCAGCAGCGGCAGCAGTTCAGGGTCCACCAGATGCCGCGTGCCGCTCGAAGCCATATGCTCATCCTCTCGTCTGTCGTTGCCGCCACCCTTTCATCCGCCCGGCGGCAGGGCAAGGCGCCAGTGCAAGGCGGGGCGCGATGTGGCACAGGCGCACGCCATGGCCCGCCCCCACATTCTCGTCGATGCCGATGCCTGCCCGGTGAAGGAGGAGATCTACCGTGTCGCCTATCGGCTGGAGGTGCCGGTGACGGTCGTCAGCAATGCGCACCTTCGCGTGCCGCAGCATCCGCTGATCAGCCGCCAGGTGGTCGATGCCGGCTTCGACGCGGCGGATGACTGGATCGCCGATCATGCGGGGCCGGATACGGTCGTGATCACCGCTGACATCCTGCTCGCCGATCGCTGCCTGAAGGCGGGTGCCACCGTCGTTGCGCCGAATGGCAAGCCCTTCACCACCAGCTCGATCGGCAATGCCGTGGCGGTGCGCGCGATCATGAGCGATCTGCGCGCCGGCGGCGATCGCATCGGCGGCCCTGCGCCCTTCGCGAAGGAGGATCGCTCGCGCTTCCTCTCCGCGCTCGATGCCGCGCTGATGAAGCTCCTCCGCCGCCCGCGATAAGTCACGGAAGAATCGCCGACTCGTGCCCGTTCGGCTAAGCCGCGCCCTCCCCCCGTGCCATGTTCTCAGTGCCAGTATCCGATGAAGGAACGATCATGATCCTCACCCCCGGCTCCGTGTCGCTCGACGGCTGGAAGGCGATCTATCGCGGTGCCGCGCCGCGGCTCGATCCGGCGAGCATGGATGCGGTGGCGGCCAGCGCCGCGGCGGTCGCGCGGATCGTCGAGCGGGGGGACCCGGTCTATGGCATCAACACCGGCTTCGGAAAGCTCGCGCACGTCCGCATCGAACAGGCGGATCTTGCAACGCTCCAGCGCAACATCGTGCTCAGCCACGCGGCAGGTGTCGGCGATCCGATGCCGATCCCGATCGCCCGGCTGATGATGGCGCTGAAGCTCGCCAGCCTGGCGCGCGGCGCCTCGGGGGTGCAGCCCGCCACGGTCCAGCTCCTCGAGGCGATGCTTGCCCGCGGCCTCACCCCACGCGTCCCGGCGCAAGGCTCGGTCGGCGCGAGCGGCGATCTCGCCCCGCTCGCGCACATGACGGCGGCGATGATCGGGGTCGGCACCATCTACTTGGATGGCGTGCCGCGCGACGCGGCCGAGGCGCTCGCCGCCGCCGGGCTCGCGCCGCTGGAGCTTGGCGCCAAGGAAGGGTTGGCGCTGCTCAACGGCACGCAATTCTCCTGCGCCTATGCGCTCGCCGCGCTGATCGAGGCGGAGCGGCTCTATCGCAGCGCGCTCGTCACCGGCATCCTCTCGACCGAGGCAGCAAAGGGCACCGACGCGCCGTTCGACGCCCGCGTCCATCTGCTGCGCGGCCACGCCGGCCAGATCGAGACCGCGGCGGCGCTGCGCGATCTCATGGCCGATTCCGCAATCCGCGCCTCGCACCGCGTCGATGATGCGCGTGTGCAGGATCCCTATTGCCTGCGCTGCCAGCCGCAGGTGATGGGCGCCATCCTCGATCTCCTCCGCCAGGCAGCAATCACGCTGCTGACCGAGGCGAACGGCGTGTCCGACAATCCATTGATCTTCGCCGACACGGACGAGGCGCTCTCGGGCGGCAATTTCCACGCCGAGCCGGTCGCCTTCGCTGCGGACATGATCGCCATTGCGCTGTGCGAGATCGGCTCGCTCGCCGAACGGCGCATCGCGATGCTGGTCGATCCCGCGCTGTCCGGCCTCCCCGCCTTCCTGACGCCCCGCCCGGGCCTGAACTCCGGCTTCATGATCCCGCAGGTCACCGCCGCCGCGCTCGTCAGCGAAAACAAGCAGCGCGCAATGCCCGCCAGCGTCGATTCGATCCCCACCTCGGCCAATCAGGAAGATCACGTCTCGATGGCGGCGCACGGCAGCCGGCGGCTGATGGCGATGGCCGCCAATGTCGATTCGGTACTCGGGATCGAGCTTCTCGCGGGCGCGCAGGGCTGCGACTTCCTCCTGCCGCTACGCTCCAGCGCCCCGATCGAGGCGGTCCGCGCGCTGCTGCGCGAACGCGTGCCGACGCTGACCGAGGATCGCCACATGGCGCCCGACATGGCGCTGGCCACCACGCTGGTCGCGCACGGCACCCTGCTTGCCAGCGTCCCCCCGCTGCCCGGCGTTGCCTAGCGACGCCTCAACTCAGGCGCGTCGCCTGGCGGCGGCTCACAGCCAGGCGCGCACGCCAAGCACGAACGAAAAGCCGCCCGTGCCTTCCCCGTCCGCGCGGGCGTAGCGCGCCGTCGCGCCGAAGCGCCGCTCCCACGCCACGCCCACATAAGGCGCGAATTCGCGCGCCACTTCGTAGCGCAATCGAAGCCCAGCCTCCGCCTGTGACAATCCCGCCCCGATCCGCTCGGCCGGCATGTCCTGCGCCGCCAGGTTGAACTCGGCGCGCGGCTGCAGGATCAGCCGCTGCGTGATCCTTTGGTCGTACCACGCCTCCGCCCGCGCCAGCACGTCGCCCTTGTCTGACAGGAACAGCGCGCCCTCGACGTCGAACCAGTACGGCGCCAGTCCTTCCACCGCGACCGTCGCATAGGTGCGCCGCGGCCTCCGCCCCAGATCCTGCCGCACGCCCACTTCAAGGTTCCAGTACGGGTCGATCGCGCGCGCATACAGCGCCTGCACCTCCGCCGCTTCCACCGGGCCGCCGAACGCCCCCTCGCCCTCGGACTTGATCACCAGCCGGTCGACATCGCCGCCGAACCAGCCCTCGCCGTCCCAGGCATAACCGTTGCGCCCGCGCCGCGCCTTCGCCTCGGCCAGGTTGAACAGCACCTGCCCGGTCCGCATCCCGCCATGCTCGGCGCGCATCGCCCGGTCCGCCGCCGCCATCGCCGCCGGATCGTAGAAGCGCGCGGCGGCACGATCGGTCGGCGGCTTTGGTGGCGGTGCATTCCCCGCCGGCTGGTCGGTGCCGGCTGGCCGCGCCGCCTTGCAATGCCCCATTGCGGCATGCTCGGGCGAACAGCCTCCCGCAGGAGCCGGGGCCGGTGCTTCAACCGGCGCGGCGGGCGTGCAATGGCCCATCGCGGCATGGTCCGGCGGGCACGCCTGCGGCGCCGCTGCGAGCGCCAGGGCAAGCGCGATCACGCCGCCGCTCCTTCAGTGGCATCCGGCCGCACCGTCACCACCTGCATCATGCCGGCGTGCATGTGGTAGAGGAGGTGGCAGTGGAACGCCCAGTCACCCACCGCATCGGCGGTCAGGTCGAAGGTCACCGTCCCCCCCGGCGCCACGTTCACCGTGTGCTTCCTCGGCGCATGATCGCCATGCCCGGTCACCAGTTCGAAGAAATGGCCGTGCAGGTGAATGGGGTGCGCCATCATCGTGTCGTTGACCAGCGTCACGCGGACGCGCTCGCCGGCGCGGAACGGGATCGGTGCCTTCACCTCGTTCAGCTTCACCCCGTCGAACGCCCACATATAGCGTTCCATGTTGCCGGTCAGGTGGATGCGCATCTGCCGCGAGGGCGCGCGCACGTCCGGGTTGCGGCTCGCCGCGACGAGATCGCGATAGACGAGCACGCGATGGCCCACATCGCCAAGGCCCTGCGGCGGCTCGCCCGTGCGATCCACCGGCATCGGCGCGATCGACTGGACGGTGGGCGTTCGCGCCACCTCGGGCGCATTGGCGAAATCGCGCATCGCATGATCCATCGCGCCCCCGCTGCCGTGGCCGCCGCCATGGCTCGCGTCATGCCCTGCACCATGGGCACCATGGCCGCCGCCAGCAGGCATGGCGTGATCCATGCCCCCCATCCCCATGTCCTTCATCGTCGTCAGCGGCCGGCGGCGCAGCGGCGGCACCTCGGCTACCATGCCCGCGCGCGGCGCCAGCGTCGCGCGGCCCATGCCTGACCGGTCGGACGCTTCCGCCACCAATGTATAGGCGCGCGCCTCCGCCGGCTCGACGATCACGTCATAGGTCTCGGCCACCGCGATCTGGAACTCGTCCACCGTCACCGGCCGCACGTCCAGCCCGTCGGCCTGCACGACCGTCAGCTTCAGTCCCGGAATGCGCACGTTGAAGATCGTCATGGCGGAGGCATTGACGAAGCGCAGCCGCACCCGCTCGCCCGGCGCGAACAGCGCGGTCCAGTTGTCGCGCGGGCCATAGCCGTTGACGAGATAGGTGTAGGTCGATCCCGTCACGTCCGAGATGTCGGTCGGGTCCATCCGCATCGCGCCCCATTGCGCGCGTTCGCCGGCCGGCTGGTCCCGCCCCGCCAGCAGCGATCCCAGCGTCTGCTTCTGGTAATTGAAATAGCCGCCCTGCAGCTTCAGCCGGCGGAAGATCGCGTGCGGGTGCAGCGGCGAATGATCCGACAGCACGATCACATGCTCGCGATCCGACGCGATCGGATCTTCGCCCGCGGGATCGATCACCAGCGGGCCGTAATGGCCCATCTGCTCCTGCAAGCCGGAATGGCTGTGATACCAATAGGTACCAGCTTGGATCACCGGAAACTCATAGGTGAAGGTGCTGCGCACGGGGATGCCGGGAAAGCTGATCCCCGGCACGCCGTCCATCTGGAACGGCAGCAGCAGGCCATGCCAGTGGATCGAGGTATCCTCGTCCAGCCGGTTGATGACTTTCAGCCGCGCATTCTGCCCCTCGCGCAGGCGGATGAGCGGCGCCGGCACCGTGCCGTTGATCGCGATTGCGTGGCTCGGCCGGCCGTTAACCGTCATCATCCGGTGCGCGACGGTCAGTTCCACCTCGGGTCCGGCCAGCACGGGCAGCGGCGCGGCGATCCCGGCCGATACCGGCTGCGCCCAGGCCGGCATCCACGGCAGCGCCAACCCACCGGAGGCAAGCCCCGCCTGGCGAAGGAATTGTCGACGGGTCCGGCCGCTCATGGCCACGCGCTAGCTCCCCTCACCTTTCGGCTGCCTGACCGCTGGCGCTCAGCCGCCGCGATTGATCTTCTTGATGACGCCGGAAAAGCTCATCACCATCGCGCCATCGTCGTCGATCAGCCCGCGCACGAAGATCAGGCTGCGCCCCGCCTTTATCACCTCGCCCCGCGCGGTCAGCAGCCGGTCCGGCCGCGCCGCGCCGACGAACTCGGCGTTCAGCGACGCCGTCACACCATGGAATTCCGGCAGCTCCGCCGATGCGATCATGAACAAGGAGAAATCGGCAAAGGTCAGCAGCGCGCCGCCATGCACGTTGCCGCCGCCGTTGCGGTTCTTCGCCTCCGGGCGGAAACCACAGACCAGCTTGCCATCCTCCGGCCGCGCGAAGAACGGCCCGGTATGATCCTCGAACGGGTCGGTGCCCGGCCAGCGCAGCCACCCCGCCCAATCGCCTTCCGTAACCGGGATCAGGCGCGTGCCGGGCGTGGTCGTCGTGTCCAACTCTCTGCCTTTCGCTTCGTGAAGGTGTCAGCGCGCCGGGGCGCCGACATTGGGCAATGTCGCCTCGTCGGCGCGCGGCATGCGGCCGAACAGCGCCCGGTCCTCGGGGCCGAAGGCCCAGCGCCACAGGATGAAGAGATACGTCGCCGCGATCGCCGGGATGCCGATCACCACCTCCGCCCATTCGAAGTGCGGGGGCAGCGCGGTGAACAGTGCGCCGACGCCGCCCGCCGCCAGCACCGCCCACAGCAGCGGCCAGCGCAACGGAGAAACGGGCGCGCCCAGGATCTTTCCCAGCAGCCGCGCCTTGATCAGAGAGGTCAGCGCCAGGCTCGTCATCAGCGCCAGCGCCGGGCCGGCGGCCTGATATTCCACCGGCCAGCCCTGCCCGCGCATCAGCAGGATCAGCCCGAAGCTCAGCGCCACCTGGAACGTCAGCATCACGGCGGAGATCAGCAGGTTGCGATGCCGCGCGGTATAGACCAGCGCCGTCTCGCACACCGCGCCGGTGGAGGCGAGCACCTCCGCGGTCAGCAGGAAGGCCAGCGCCGCGGTACCCGCCACGAACTGCGGGCCCACGACGCCCATCACGGCTTCGCCCGGGATCGATCCCATCAGCGCCAGGCACGCCTGCGCCGCGATGATCCAGAACGCGACCTGGCGCACCTGCCGCGCGATCGCCGCCCGGTCGTTCACCGCCAGGCTCTGCGTGATCACCGGGCCCAGGATCGGGTCGAACGATGTCTTCAGCTTCTGCGGCAGGCTCGCCACCTGCTGGGCCATGTAATAGATGCCGACGATCTTGGGCTCGAACATCACGCCCAGGATGAAGCGGTCGACATTGCGCGTGCCCCATTCGAACGCGTCAGCGCCCGCCAGCGGCACGTTGTCGCGGATCATCGCCAGCAGGCCGCGCAGGTCCGGTGACCATCCGCGCGGCAGGCCATAGCTGCGCACCAGCGGCACGATCGACGCGATCAGCGCCGCCGTCATCGAGGCGACATAGCTCAGCACCAGTCCGTCGCGGATGGTGAAGAAGGAGAAGACCCAGGCCGCGATCGAGATCGTCCACGGCTCCACCACGGCGCGCGCCGTCACCGCCGCCTTCACGTTGTGGCGATAGGCCAGCGCCGCGAGGCTCACGTCCGACCAGGCGATCGCCAGCACGATCAGCGGCAGCCAGCGATCCAGCCCGACGATCGGCGTATTAGGGTACATGACCTCGGGGAAGGTGCACAGCACCGCGCTCGCCGCCAGCGACAGCATCGCCGCGACGACCAGCCCGTCGGCAACGACATGAACGTGCGGCCGGTCGGTCCGACTCAGCGCCTGTGCCAGCCCGCGCTTCAGGCCAAGCGTCGCGACGAGCGCCGCCAGTTCCACCACCACCACCGCAATGGCGAACCGCCCCACCAGCTCCGGGCCATAGAGGCGCCCCGCGATGAACAGGAACGGGATGCGCGCCGCCAGCCGCAGGATGAATCCCGCGACATTGGTGCGCCCGCCCTTGGCGAGCTGCGCAATATCCTTCGACGTCTCGGTCACTGAGGCGTCCTGCCGGCCTCGCGCTGTTCGCCGCTCAATGCGCCGCCCCCCAGCTCACGCCGGTGCCGATTTCCACCGCCAGAGGCACGTCCAGCTTCACCGACGGCTCGGCCGCGGTCGCCATCACGCGCTCGATCACCGGCTTCGCCGCCTCGACTTCGCTTTCGGGCACCTCGAAGACCAGTTCGTCGTGCACCTGCAGCAGCATGCGCGTGCCGGTCAGCCCGGCCTCGGCCAGCGCCGGCTCCATCCGCGCCATCGCGCGCTTGATGATGTCGGCGCTCGTGCCCTGGATCGGCGCGTTGATCGCCGCACGCTCGGCGCCTTGCCGCTCGTGCTGCACCTTGCTCCTGATTCGCGGGAAATGGGTCTTGCGGCCGAACAGGGTGGTGGTGAAGCCCTGCTCGCGCACCGCCTGCAGCGTCTCGGCGATATAGCGGTTGATGCCCGGGAAGCGCTCGAAATAGCGGTCGATCATGGCCTGCGCCTCGTCCGCCGTCACGTCCAGGCGCCCGGCAAGGCCCCAGCGGCTGATGCCGTAGAGGATCGCGAAGTTGATCGTCTTGGCCCGCCCGCGCGTGTCTCGATCCACCGTGCCGAACAGCTCCTGCGCGGTCAGCGAGTGAATGTCGTCGCCGCGCGCGAAGGCTTCCTTCAGCGCCGGCACGTCGGCCATGTGCGCCGCCAGCCGAAGCTCGATCTGCGAATAGTCCGCCGCCAGGATCACATTGCCCGGCTCTGCCACGAAAGCGTCGCGGATCTGCCGGCCGATCTCGGTGCGGATCGGGATGTTCTGCAAATTGGGGTCGGTGGATGACAGGCGCCCGGTCTGCGCGCCGGTCAGCGAATAGCTGGTGTGGACGCGGCCCGTCGCCGGGTTGATCTGCTCCTGCAGCGCATCGGTATAGGTGGATTTCAGCTTCGACAGCTGGCGCCAGTCCAGCACCCGCGCGGCGATCTCCTTGCCCGGCGAATCCTTGTCCGCCGCGATCCGCTCAAGCTCGTTGACGTCGGTCGAATAGACGCCGCTCTTGCCCTTGCGCCCACCCTTGATGCCCATCTTCTCGAACAGGACATCGCCCAGCTGCTTGGGACTGCCGATGGTGAAGGGCGCGCCGGCGATGCCGTGGATCACGCCTTCCAGCTCGGCCATCTGGGTGGCGAATTCCTTGGAAAGCCCGGCCAGCCGCTCGCGATCCACCTTGATCCCATGCCGCTCCATCCGCGCGATCACGGCGACGAGCGGCCGGTCGACCATCTCGTACACCCGCGTCACGCTTTCGATCGGCAAGCGCGGGCGGAAGCGGCGCCACAGCCGCAGCGTCACGTCCGCATCCTCCGCAGCATAGCGGGTCGCGGCCTTCAGATCGACTTCGTGGAAGCCGATCGCCTTCTTCCCCGTGCCCGTCACGTCCTTGTAGGCGATGCAGCTGTGCGACAGATGCGTCGCGGCCAGCTCGTCCATGCCGTGCCCGTGAAGCCCGGCGTCGAGGTCGAAGCTCATCACGATCGTGTCGTCATAGGGCGCCAGCGTGAGCCCCAGCCGGCCCAGCACGATCAGGTCATATTTCAGGTTGTGCCCGATCTTCAGGACCGACGCGTCCTCCAGCAGCGGCTTCAGCTTGGCCAGCGCCACCTCGCGGTCGAGCTGCGCCGGCTTCTGCGCGAACATGTCGCTCGCCCCGCCTTCGCCGACATGGCCCAGCGGTACGTAGCACGCGCGGTTCGGCGCCAGCGCCAACGACACGCCGACCAGTTCGGCCAGCATCGGATCCTTGGCGGTCGTCTCCGTATCGATCGCCACCCAGCCCTGGTGCCGCGCCGCCGCGATCCAGCTGTCGAGCGCATCCACGTCGACCACCGTTTCGTAATTGTCATGGTCGCACGGCGGATCTTCCTCGTGCGGCACGCCCGCGGGCTCAGGCGGCGTCGGGTCCACGCCCTCGTTCTGCTCCGCCGCCAGCTTCGTCAGCAGCGACTTGAAACCATGATGCTCCAGGAACGCACGCAGCGGCGCCTCCGGGATACCGTCGAGCGCCATTTCCTCCAGCGGGTGCGGCAGCGGCACGTCGCAGGCGAGCTCGACCAGCTTGCGGCTCAGCCGCGCCATCTCGGCATGCTCGATCAGACTGTCGCGCAGCTTGCCCTTCTTCATCTCGGGCGCGGCCGCCAGCACCGCCTCGACGCTGCCATGCTCCAGGATCAGCTTCGCCGCCGTCTTGGGGCCCACACCCGGCACGCCCGGCACATTGTCGACGCTGTCGCCCATCAGCGCCAGCACTTCGCCCAACTTGTCCGGCCCGACGCCGAACTTCTCCACCACGTCCTCGGGGCCGAAGCGCTTGTCCTTCATCGTGTCGAGCATGTCGATGCCCGGCTCGGTCAGCAGCTGCATCAGGTCCTTGTCGGAACTGACGATCGTCACTTGCCAGCCCTGCGCCAGCGCCGCCTTGCTGTACGACGCGATCAGGTCGTCCGCTTCCCAGCCCTGCTCCTCGATGCACGGCAGCGAGAAGGCGCGGGTAGCGTCGCGGATCATCGGGAATTGCGGCACCAGATCCTCGGGCGCCGGCGGCCGGTGCGCCTTGTACTGGTCGAACATCTCGTTGCGGAACGTATGCTCGGATTTGTCGAGGATCACCGCCAGGTGGCTCGGCCCGTCAGCCTTGTGCAGGTCGTTGGCGAGCTTCCACAGCATCGTCGTATAGCCATAGACCGCGCCGGCCGGCTCACCATGCTTGTTGGTGAGCTTGGGCAGCACGTGATAGGCGCGGAAGATGAAGCTCGATCCGTCGACGAGATAGAGATGCGGCATGATGCGCCGCTTAGCCGATCGGCGCGCATGGAACAAACGGTGATACCTTTCGCCCGCCAAGGCGTGCCACCGCGTCGCCATTCCGAACCATCGTCAACCGTCGGCGCGCATCACGCCACCGCGCGAACGCCATTGCCGCACGCGGTTGTACGGCTTTTCCGCGCTCAGCTCTCCGGATCGTCGCTGTCGCGCGACGCGATCGTCGGTGCCCCGCGATAGCCGCTGACGGTGGCCGACACCGCCTGGATCAGCTGCTGGCGCTCGCGCATCGGCCGCATCGTGTCACCGATCATCACCGCCACGGCATAGCGCCGCCCGTCCGGCGCGGTCAGGATGCCGACGTCGTTGAACCCGGCATTGCGCTGGCCAAGCTCCTGCCCCGTGCCCGTCTTGTGCGCGAGGCCCCAGCCCGGGGCGAGGCCGGCCTTCAGCCGCGCCCGTCCGGTGCGGCTCGATTCCATCGTCGAGATGAGCAGCCGGGTCGAGGTTTCCGACAGCAGCTCGCCGCGTGCCAGCCGTGCCAGCGCGTCCGCGATCGCCAGCGGCGCCGCGCCGTCGGGCGGATCGTTGATATACGCCTGCATCGCCGCCGCGCGCACCGCGGGTGACAGGCGCGATCGCATGATCTGGAACGTGTTGCCGACGCTCATCGACTGGTTCCACGTCAGCCCCGCCGTGCCCGCCTGGAGCAGCCGCTCGCCCGGGCCGAAGCGGATATCGCCCAGCTGCTTGCGCTCGATGAACGCCTTCACCGCGCTCGGCCCACCGACCAGGGTCAGCAACCGATCGTTGGCGGTATTGTCGCTCTGCGTCAGCGCGCGGTTCAGAAGGTTGCCGACGGTCGTGTTCCACACCCCGCCCTTCACCAGATAGGCGCTGGGCTGGTGGAACAGCGTCAGGTCCGCCGGCGTCACGCTGATCGGGTCGTCGAGCCGCAGCCGGCCGTTGTCCCGCTGGTCCAGCACGGTCATCGCCACCCACAGCTTGCTCACGCTCTGCTGCGGCAGGCGCTGACGGCCATTGGCGTGGACCGTCCATCCCTCGTCCACCGCGCGCACCGCGACGCCGGCGGTGCCCGGGAACTCGCGCACCAGCTGCTGGATCGCAGTCTCGATCGGCCGCGGGGCGTTATTAACAGGTAGCGGGCGCGGCGCCGGGACCGGAATAGCGACGACGTAAGCGGGCGCGGGCGCCGGCGCTCTCGAGGTCTGTGTCGGGCGCTCTTCCACCCCGCAGGCGGCGAGAGAAAGCACGCCTGCCACAGCGGCCAATCGCGCCATCATCCGTCCGTGCCTGCCCCGCCCTGTCATGGAAAGACACGCTATAGGGAAAAGCGCCATTGAAAACGGGGCCTTACCCGTTCTGCGATGAACGGCGCCTCACGCGCGATGGATGCTCGCCAGATCAGGGAACGAGCACGGTATCCACCGCCTCTTCGAGTGTTTCCGGCCAATCGAGCGTAAAATGTAGTCCGCGGCTCTCGCGCCGGTGAAGCGCGGATCGCACGATCAAGTCGGCCGTCTGCAGCAGGTTACGCAGCTCGATCAGGTCCGGCGTCACGCGGAAATGGCCGTAGTAATCTTCTACCTCGGCGGTCAGCATCTTGATGCGGTGCTGCGCCCGCTCCAGCCGCTTCGTCGTGCGCACGATGCCGACGTAGTTCCACATGAAGCGGCGGATCTCGGTCCAGTTCTGCTTGATCACCACTTCCTCGTCGGAATCGGCGACCCGACTTTCGTCCCACGGACGGATCTTCGGCACCGGCGGCAGCGCATCCCAGTGCGCCGCGATATGCTGCGCCGCCGCCTCACCGAAGACGAAGCATTCCAGCAGCGAGTTTGAGGCGAGCCGGTTCGCGCCGTGCAGCCCGCTCTCGGTGCACTCGCCCGCCGCATACAGGCCGGGCAGGTCGGTGCGCCCGTCGCGGTCCACGATGATGCCCCCGCAGGTATAATGCTGTGCGGGGACCACAGGGATCGGCTGCATCGTCATGTCGATGCCCAGCCCGATCAGCTTCTCATAGATGTTCGGAAAATGCCCGCGCACGAAATCCGCCGGCTGGTGGCTGATGTCGAGATGGACATAATCGAGGCCGTAACGCTTGATCTCGGCATCGATCGCGCGCGCGACTACGTCGCGTGGCGCGAGCTCCAGCCGCTCGGGATCATAATCCACCATGAAGCGGTGGCCGTTCAGCGGGTTGATCAGCCGCCCGCCCTCGCCGCGAACCGCTTCGGAGATCAGGAAATTCTTGACGTCGAGGTTGTAGAGGCAGGTCGGGTGGAACTGCATCATCTCCATGTTGGAGACGCGGCAACCCGCGCGCCACGCCATGGCGATCCCGTCCCCCGTCGCGCCGCGCGGCGCGGTGGAAAACAGATACGTCCGCCCCGCCCCACCGGTCGCCAGGATGGTGGCGCGCGCTGTGTACAGGTTCACATGGCCGCTCTTGCGATCCACGGCATAGACGCCCCAGACGTTGCCGGCGCCCGAATAGCGTTCCTCGTGGCGGCTGGTCGCCAGGTCAATCGCGACCTGATCGGGCACGAGCGTGATGTTGGGATGCGCCTCCGCCGCCCGCTGCAGCGCCTCCTGCACGGCCCAGCCGGTCGCGTCGTCGACGTGCACGATGCGCCGGTGCGAATGTCCGCCCTCGCGCGTCAGATGCAGCGCATTCCCCTCCTGCGCGAACGGCACGCCCAGCTTCTGCAGCCGCTCGATCGCCGCCGGCGCATTTTCCACCACGAACTCGACGATCTCGCGGTCATTGAGCCCTGCGCCCGCTACCATCGTGTCCTCGACATGGTTCTCGAACGTGTCGCCCGGCTCCAGCACCGCGGCGATCCCGCCCTGCGCCCAGGCGGTGGACCCTTCGTTGAGCGCGCCCTTCGCCAGCACGACCACCTTGAATCGAGCGGCAAGGTTGAGCGCCGCGGTTAGCCCCGCGGCACCCGATCCGACGATAAGCACGTCCGCGCTCGTCATGCGCGGCTCTGGGGAGGAAGAACCATCCGGGCTGCATGGCACGAAGCGCCGGCATCTGCCATATCGGGCAACGATGTTCCCGCGCGGCACCTGACCTTGTGAGGTGGGCGTGGGTTGGTTTGCAAGGAAGCTCCATGTCCACCTACACCGCCCGTCTCGCCGCCCTCCGCGAGCAGCTTGCCCGCCAGCAGCTCGACGGCTTCGTCGTGCCGCTGACCGACGAGCATATGAGCGAATATGTCGGTGCCTATGCGCAGCGGCTCGCCTGGCTCACCGGCTTCCAGGGCTCGGCCGGCACCGCGGTGGTGCTGCCGGCGGAAGCGGCGATCTTCATCGACGGGCGTTACACGCTTCAGGTGCGCGAACAGGTCTCGGCCGATGACTGGCAGTTCGTCGGCGTGCCGGAAACCAGCGTGTCGGGCTGGCTCGCTGGCCATGTGAAGCAGGATGCCCGGATCGGCTATGATCCCTGGCTCCACACCCGCGCCTGGGTGGACGAGGCGACGAAGGCACTCGCCACCGTCGGGGCGACGCTCGTGCCCGTCGATACGAACCCGGTCGACGCGATCTGGCCGGATCAACCGGCGCCCTCAGACGCCAAGCTCAGCGTCCATGACGACGCGCACGCCGGCCGCTCCTCCGCCGAGAAGCGCGCCGCGGTGGCCGACTGGCTGGCCGAGCAGAAGGCCGACGCGGTCGTTCTCGCCGCGCTCGAGTCGACGGCGTGGCTGCTCAACGTCCGCGGCGGAGACGTGTCGCGCACGCCCGTCGCGCTGTCCTATGCGGTGGTGAACGCCGACGGCACAGCGGACCTCTTCATCGCGCCCGAGAAGATGACCGACGAGGTTGCCAAGCACCTTGGCAATGCGGTGCGCGTACATGACCGGCGGGATTTCGCGCCCGCGCTGCAGCAGTTCGCCGGCAAGCGAGTCGCGGTCGATCCGTCACTGTCGGTCGCCGCCATCCCGCTGGCGATCGAGGCGGGCGGCGGCACGGTCGTCGCGCTGCGCGATCCGACCGTCATCCCGCGCGCGACCAAGAACCCGGTCGAGCAGGCCGGGCACCGGGCGGCCAGCCTGCGCGATGGCGCCGCCCTGGTGCGGTTCCTGCGCTGGATCTCGATCGAAGCGCCCAAGGGCGGCCAGACCGAGCTTTCCGCCGCGGCGAAACTTGAGGAATTCCGCCGCGAAACCGGGCTCCTCAAGGATCTGTCGTTCGACGCCATCTCCGCCACCGGCCCGCACGGCGCGATCCCGCATTATCACGTCACCAAGGAATCGAGCCTGCCGATCAAGGTGGGTGAGCTCTATCTCATCGATTCGGGCGGCCAGTACGACGACGGCACCACCGACGTGACGCGTGTCGTCCCGATCGGCGAGCCCACGCCTGAAATGCGCGATCGCTTCACCCGTGTGCTGAAGGGCCATATCGCGCTCGCAACGGCGGTATTCCCGCACGGAACGACCGGCGCGCAGCTCGACGCCCTTGCCAGGCTGCCGCTGTGGCAGGCGGGGCTCGATTTCGCCCACGGTACCGGCCACGGCGTCGGCAGCTACCTCTCGGTGCACGAAGGACCGGCGCGAATCGCGAAGCCGAGCTACCCGGGTGGCGGCCCATCGGAACCGCTGCTCCCGGGCATGATCCTCTCGAACGAGCCCGGCTATTACAAGGCCGGCGAATACGGCATCCGCATCGAGAATTTGCTGCTGGTCGGCGAGCGCGAGATCCCCGGCGGCGAGGCGGTGATGCTTGGCTTCGAGACGCTCACGCTCGCGCCAATCGACCGCGATCTGATCGAACCGGCGCTACTGACGGTGGAGGAGTTGTCATGGCTCAACCGCTATCACGCTCGTGTCGCGGCAACGCTCGGCCCGGTGCTGCCTGAGGCGGATCGCGACTGGCTCGCCGGCCGCTGCGCGCCGATCGGCCTCGCCTGACCGATTAAGCCGTCATTTAGGGGCTCGTCTCCAAGTGACGCGATGCGCGCGATCAGGCGTTCTTGGGCTGGGGCGGCGTCGGCTGATCGGCCGGAACCGCCGCCTGCCCGCGCGCCTGTTCCTTGCGCCTTTTGAGATTCGCCCTCAGCGCAGCGCCAAGCCGCGCGTCGCGTTCCGCCTTGCTTTCCATGTTGTTCGCTATTGCGTGGCGGCAACGCCTTGACAATCCATCGCGGCTCGTCTCTAGGGCGCCCTCCGCCAGCGGCCAAGTCGTCGCCGGCCAGTGCTGCCGTAGCTCAGTGGTAGAGCGCATCCTTGGTAAGGCTGAGGTCGTGAGTTCAATCCTCACCGGCAGCACCATTTCTTCCGATTTCTGAACCTCCCCACGCCGGGGGCTCACCAGCGCGACTCAGAAGCGCATCGACAGCGAAACCCCACCGCTCTTGGTGTCACCCCAGGGCACCAGCGAGACGTTGGGGTTGAGCTTGCGGGTGAGCAGCAGCCCCGATGCTTCGCCGATCGCCGCCCCCGCGAGCACATCACCCCAGCGGTGGCGCTTCGCCTTCACCCGCGACACCCCGACGAACACCGCCACGGCATGTGCCGGCAATCCGATCTTCCAGCCGTAGCGGTTGTTCAAAGTCGCAGCCGACGCAAAGGACATGGAGGCATGGCCCGAGGGAAAGCTGCGCTTGTCGCTCCCGTCCGGCCGGCGTGACGATATCGTCTCCTTCAGCGCCGTCTTGACGAGATAGGCGCTGCCGATGCTGGCGATCGCCTGCACGTCGCCCTTCCAGTCCCCCTTGATCGCCGGCACGCCGAGCGCTGCGACGACCAGCACGTCGCGCGCGATGCTGCCGCTGTCATCCCAGCCGTCCCGGTCCCCGGCGACCGCCGGACATGCCAGGGTCGCGCCCGCAAGGCACAGCAGGACCCGGTTTGGCGCGCGCATCATGCCTCTCCTTCTCGGCAATCCGGCGTGATCATGACTTGGCATGCATTACCCCGCAATAAGGCACTGCCCGTGCACGTGGAGAGGGTGGGCACCCGGGCCCCAGGGCTTGTGTTACGAAGACAACCCCGCCGCGCCGCTGCGCAACGCCGCTGCAACTCTCTGCTCCGCAAAAAAGCCGCCCCATCGCAGCCGAAATGCTTGATCCATGAAAGTCATCGTCACCGCCGCTCCCTTCGTCGGCCATCTTGCCCCCGTCTTGGCGCTCGGCCGCTCGCTGGTGGAGGCCGGGCATGAGGTGGTTGCCTATGCATCCAGGGCGCATCGCACCCTCGTTGAGCGACAGGGCTTCGACTTTGCCCCTTATCCTGCAGAGGCGGACGTCGACTTTTCCGACATGGGCCGCTTCTCTCCGCCGCCCAGCGCCCCGCCGCACCGCTTCGCGCAGCGCCGCCGCGGGTGGGAGATGTTGTTCGTCGGCCGCATGGCGCAAGAATACCGCGGGCTCTGCGATCTCCTCGCCCGGTTTCCCGCTGACCTCGTGATCGGCGAAAGCATGGGCTTTGCCACCCTTCCGTTGCTGATGCGCCCGCGCGCGGAACGTCCGGCAGTGGCGCATGTCGGCGCCACCTTCCTGCAATGGTCGCGGGAGGATTTCGCGCCGATCTTCTCCGGCCTGCCCCCGGCCGGCACCAACGAGGAGTATGCCGCCTATCGCGATCTGTGCGATCAGGCGAAGGAGGAATGGTTCGATCCGATCGACGGCCTGATCAACGACATGCTCGGCGATCTCGGCCTCGCCGGGCTGCCGCTCCCCTTCTATGACGCGATGATCGCGCTGCCCGATCTTTTCCTTCAGGTCGGCGTCCCCGCGCTCGAGATACCGCGCCGCGCGCCACCGCCGAACCTACGCTTCATCGGCAGCACGCCGCCGCCCGCGGCGCTGCGCGACCTTCCCGACTGGGCAGACGAACTCGACGGTACGCGCCGCGTCGTCCTGGTCACGCAGGGGACCGTCGCCAATGCCGACCTGCGCCTCATCCGCCCGACGATCGAGGCGCTCGCCGACGAACCCGGTGTCTTGGTCGTCGCAACCCTCACCGGCCAGCCGGCGGACAGCCTCGGTCCGCTTCCCGCGAATGTGCGTGTCGCTCCGTTCCTGCCGTTCGACTGGCTGATGCCGCGGCTCGATCTTCTGGTCACCAACGGCGGCTGGGGCGCGGTGACGATGGCGCTCAGCCATGGCGTGCCCTTGGTCCAGGCGGGGCTGAGCGAGGACAAGCGCGAGGTGGCGATGCGAATCAGCCGCGCCGGCGTCGGTCTAGCGCTCGGCACCGATACGCCGGGTGCACCGCAAATCGCCGCCGCGGTGCGCCACGTCCTCGCCACGCCCGAATTTGGCCAGCGCGCAGCGGCGATGGCGGCGGATTTCGCCTCGCACAGCCTCAACGGCCGCGTTGAAAGCCTCTTCACCGACCTTGTCCAGCCGGCGCTCTCCCCCGCCTGACAGCGGCAGAATTCGTCCGCGAACGTAGCGGCCGACGCCTTGCTATGCGCCGGCCGCTGCCCATGTTATCGGCAGTCATGCCATTTTCCAGTTTACCCGCGCCGCTCGCCGGCGCACTCGCCGCGCGCGGCTATGAAAAGCCTACTCCGGTCCAGGCCGCCGTCATCGAGCCCGAGGCCGCCGGACGTGATCTCATCGTTTCCGCCCGCACCGGTTCGGGTAAGACCGTCGCCTTCGGCCTCGCCATGGCGCCCGAGCTCCTCGGCGAGGATGATCGCATCATCCCGTCGCGCGAGCCGCATGCGCTGGTCATTGCGCCGACTCGCGAACTCGCGCTCCAGGTCAGCCGCGAGCTGATCTGGCTCTATGGCCCGACCGGTGCGCGCATCGTCACCTGCGTCGGCGGCATGGACGCCTCCAAGGAGCGCCGGAACCTCAACCACGGCGCGCATATCGTCGTCGGAACGCCCGGCCGCCTGCGCGACCATCTCGAGCGTGGTGCGCTGGAGCTTTCCGCGCTCAAGGTCGCGGTGCTCGACGAGGCGGACGAGATGCTCGACATGGGCTTCCGCGAGGATCTCGAGGAAATTCTCGACGGCACGCCGGAGACTCGCCGCACGTTGCTGTTCTCGGCAACCATGCCAAAGCCGATCGTGCAGCTTGCCAAGCGCTACCAGAAGGACGCGCTGCGCATCTCCACGGTGGAGGAAGACCGCGGCCATGGCGACATCAGCTACCAGGCCGTCGCGGTCAGCCCGTCGGACATCGAACATGCGGTGATCAACCTCCTTCGCCTGTACGAGGCGGAGACGGCGATCTTGTTCTGCGCGACGCGCGACAACGTCCGCCACCTCCACGCCAGCCTGGTCGAGCGCGGCTTTGCCGCCGTGGCGCTGTCGGGCGAGCATAGCCAGAATGAGCGCAACGCCGCGCTCCAGGCGCTGCGCGATCGCCGCGCCCGCGTCTGCGTCGCGACCGACGTCGCCGCGCGCGGCATCGACCTGCCGAGCCTCAGCCTCGTCATCCACGTCGAACTGCCGCGCGACGGCGAGACGCTTCAGCACCGTTCGGGCCGCACCGGGCGTGCCGGCAAGAAGGGCACCGCCGTGCTCATCGTGCCGTACCAGCGCCGTCGCTGGGCCGAATCGATGCTGCGCAACGCCAAGATCCCGGTCGAATGGGTTCCGGCACCCACGCCCGAGGACGTGCGCGCCAAGGATCGCGAACGGCTGCTGGAACAGCTGCTTGCGCCGATCGAAGTGGAGGAAGAGGATCAGGCGCTCGCCGAGCGGCTGATGGCGGAGAAGACGCCGGAGGAAATCGCCGGTGCCCTCGTCCGTGCCTATCGCGCCGCCATGCCCGCGCCGGAGGAGATCGTTGCCGCGACGCCGGAGGCACACCGTGCCGCCCAGCGCGAGAAGCACCGCCCGGGCTTTGACGATGTGGTCTGGTTCCGCATGAACCTCGGCCGCCGTCAGAACGCCGATCCGCGCTGGATCCTGCCGCTGATTTGCCGCCGCGGCAATCTGACGAAGAACGATGTCGGCGCGATCCGCATCGGGCCGAACGAAACCGCCTTCCAGGTCCCGCGCGCGCTGGCTGCGAAGTTCCAGTCGGCCGTGGCCAAGACTGCGAGCCCCGAGGACGACGTGCTGTTCGAGGTTTCGGACCGGCCGATGAGCGGCGGCACCGTCCCGCCGCCGGCGGGAGCCCGCCAGTATCAGCGCGGGCCGGCACGTAGCGGCCCCTCGCGCGGCGGCCCGGCGCGGGGCGGGCCACGCCGCAGCAACGACCGTCACTGATGACGCTGGCGCCCCGCTGACCGGCGGGGCGCCACGCATCCTCTCGCCCACAAATTAATCGCGTCGACTTAATTCCCGTTGCACGCGCCTGGCGCCGTCTCTACCCCAAACACAAACGGCCATCAGTGCCATGGGGAGAGTAAGATGCGCACGATCCAGTTGCAGAAGCCCGGCGGCCTCGATCGCCTTCAGGTCACCGAGACCGAACGGGTCGCCCCCCGCCGCGGCGAGATCGTCGTGCGCGTCCGCGCGAGTTCGCTCAACTTCCACGATTATGCCGTCGTCATGGGCATGATCCCAACACCCGACGGCCGCGTCCCCATGTCGGACGGCGCCGGCGAGGTGATCGAGGTTGGCGAAGGCGTGACCGAGTTCGCGGTCGGCGACAAGGTCGTCTCCACCTTCTTCCCGCACTGGATGGATGGCGAGCCGGAGCGGGAAGTGATGGGCGATGTCCCCGGTGACATGGCGGATGGCTTCGCGCGCGAATATGTCACCAATGCCGCCACCGCCTTCACCCGCGCGCCTGCAGGCTATTCGGATTCGGAGGCGGCGACGCTCACCTGCGCCGGCCTCACCGCATGGCGCGCGCTGGTCGTCAACGGCAACGTCAAGGCCGGCGACACCGTCCTCGTCCAGGGCACCGGCGGCGTCTCGATCTTCGCACTTCAGTTCGCCAAGGCGGCCGGCGCCCGCGTCATCGCCACGTCGTCCTCCGACGAGAAGCTCGAACGGCTTCGCAGCATGGGCGCCGATCACCTCATCAACTACAAAAGCCAAGAGCATTGGGGCGAGGTCGCGCGTGGCATGACGGGCGGCCGCGGCGTCGACCATGTCGTCGAGATCGGCGGCTCGGGCACCATGCCGCAGTCCATCATCGCGACACGCACCGGCGGCCACATCTCCCTGATCGGCGTGCTTGCGGGCATTGGCGGGCACATCCCCACGGTGATGGTGATGCACAACAACCAGCGGATTATCGGCCTCACCGTCGGTGCCCGCCGCCATCAGCAGGACATGGTCCGCGCGATCGAGGCGAACGGCATCAAGCCCGTGATCGACCGTCACTTCCCGCTCGAACAGATCGCCGACGCCTTCCGCCACCAGGAATCCGGAAAGCATTTCGGCAAGATCGTGCTCGACATCTAGGACCCGCGCCTAGCCGGGCGTCGGGATGACCCGCCGTTCGGCCAGCCGGCCGAGCCACTTGGCGAACATCGCCTCGGTATCGATGCATCCGCCAAAGCCCGCCTGCCGCAGCTTGATCGTGCTTACCAGCACCGGCGCACGCGCCGCCTTGGCCGGCGCATGAATGCCGAACAACAGGTCGGCATAATGGTGCGATTTCCCCATCAGGTCCCGCAAGGGTCCGGCGCGCAGCCCATGTCGCGCTACCAGCCCGTCCCACACGCTTTCATGCTCCCGCAGGAAATCGACCAGCGCGAACGGCTCGCCATAGGCCGGCTCCAGCCCCACCGCGCGCGCTATCGCCGGCCATGTATCGGCCCACGTGAAAACATCTCCATTGGTGATGTTGAACGTCTCGTCCCGTGCCGCGGACGCCTCGCTGGCCCATAGCAGCGCATCCGCGATAAGGTCGGCGTCCACCGCTTCGCTGAGGCCTCCTGGCCGTCCCGGATAAGCGAACGGCAGGCCCAGCTCGCGGCAGATTGCGGCATAGGCGCCAAGCACCGGCACGATGTTCATCGCCACGCCGCTCGCGCCGCCGAACACCACCTGCGGTCGCCAGATCGTCAGCGCCCAGTCAGCCAGGGCACGGCGGGCGCGCATCCAATCTTCCTGCAGCCAGTAGAAATTGGCGTGGCGATCGCGCGGCCAGCTTTCCCGCGCCGGCACCGGTATCTGGTGCAGATGCGCGCCATAGGCCTTGGTACCCTGGAATACGCTGACGTGGCGCAGTTCCTGCGCGGCTTCCAGCATCGGCGTCATCAGGTTGCGCATCATCGCTAGGTTGGTGTCCATCTGGTCCTGCTCGAACCAGCCGGCATAGAGCCCAGGCTTTTCGTACAGCGCGGCGTACACGACATGGGTGACGCCCGCGAAGCGCCCGGCCGCCGCGCGGCAGGCGTCCTCGTCCAGCAGGTCCAGTGACACATGTTCGTAGGCGGTTTGCGGGATCACGTCCGGCGCCCGGCGCGATACGCCGATCACTCGCCATCCGTCCTCGGCGAAGCGCGCCACGGCCGATTGCCCGATCACGCCGCTCGCCCCTGCGATCAGCACCGTTGGTGCGCGCATCATCCCTCTCCCGCCACAACCAACCGCGTTTCGCGGCTTTGATCTGCGGCATTGCCATTGCAACACCCGAAGGGATAGTGCGGCAATATTCTTGCCGTTTCCGGGGGTTCCATGAAGTTCTACGCCGCGTCGTTCGTTTCCCTTATTGCGCTCGCGGCACACGGAGCGCCCGCCCAAGTCTCCACTCAGGCCCCGCCCACCGCGCAGACGCAGGCGCCGGAAGACCGCAGTGTGCAGCAGGCACCGCCCAGCGATGCGCTCCCCACGCCGGTTGCTCCTTCCACGGCTTCCGTCGCGCGCAGCCAGCCGGCAGCGGCGGGCAAGGCCGCCAAGTGGGACGTGAACGCCCCCGCCGGCGCCACCATCCGCCAGGTGCCGATCCGCACCAACGAGGGCAGCTGGATGGACGTGGACGTCAGCCCCGACGGGCGCACCATCGCCTTCGCGCTGCTGGGCGACATTTACACCATGCCGATCACCGGCGGCACGCCGACGCGGATCGCCGAAGGCCTCGCCTATGAAGTGCAGCCGCGCTTCTCGCCCGATGGCCGCCGCATCGCCTTCACCTCGGATCGCGGCGGTGGCGACAATATCTGGGTCATGAACCTCGACGGCAGCGACAAGCGCCAGGTGACGCGCGAGGATTTCCGCCTCCTCAACCAGCCGAGCTGGAGCAAGGACGGCCGCTTCATCGTCGCCAAGAAGCATTTCACCACCGGCCGCTCTCTCGGCACCGGCGAAGTGTGGATGTATCATGTCTCCGGCGGCGCCGGCGTCCAGCTGGTGAAGCGCCCCAGCGAAGCGCACCAGAAGGAGCTTGGCGAGCCGATCTACGCCGCGGACGGCAGGTCGGTCTTCTACACGAAGAACGTCACGCCCGGCCCGATCTTCGAATATGCACAGGATTCGAACACCGGCCTGTTCGATATCGAGCGCTACGATCTCGAAACCGGCGAAGTCAGCAAGGCCGTCACTGGTGCTGGCGGCGCGGTCCGCCCGACGCCGTCGCCCGATGGCAAGAAGATCGCCTTCGTCCGCCGCGAAGCGACCCGCTCGAAGCTCTACGTCAAGGATCTCGCTTCGGGTGAGGAGCGCAAGATCTACGACGATCTCGATCAGGATTCGCAGGAGACCTGGGCGGTCACCGGCGTCTATCCGAACATGGCGTGGCTGCCCGACAATTCGGGGCTGGTCTTCTGGGCCAAGGGCAAGATCCGCCGCATCAACGCCGACGGCAGCAATGCGCGCGAGATCCCGTTCACGATCAACGACACCCGCGGCGTGATCGATGCGCCGCACCCGCAGATCGCGGTCGCGCCCGATCGCTTCACCACCGCCATGCCGCGCTTCGCCAGCGTCTCGCCCGACGGCCTCCAGGTCGTGTTCGAAACGCTCGGCAAATTGTGGGTGAAGCCGGTCGCCGGCGGGGCCGCACGTCGCCTCACTCGCGGCGACGACGGCTTCGAACTGTTCCCCAGCTGGTCGCGTGACGGCAAGACCCTGGTCTTCGTCTGCTGGACCGACGATGGCCTCGGCCGCATCCGCGTGGTCGGCGCCGCTGGCGGCACGCCGCGTGACGTGACGAGCCAGCCCGGCCATTACGCCCGCCCGCGCTTCTCGCCCGATGGCAAGACGATCGTCTTCGAGCGCACCAGCCATGGCGGGCTCACCAGCCCGAAATGGTCAGAGGATGCCGGCGTGTACCGGGTCGCGGCTACCGGCGGCGCGATCAGCCGCATCGCGCTCGGCGCCGCCTCGCCGCAATTCGCCGCCAGCGGCGACCGCATCTTCATGCTCGAGGATGAGCGTAAGGACGGCAAGTCGGTGCGCCAGCTCGTCAGCACCGATCTGTCGGGCCAGGCGAAGCGCGCCCATGCGAATGGCGAGCTTGCGACCGACTATATCGTCTCGCCGACCGGCGAGTACGTCGCCTTCCGCCAGAATTACGCGGCCTATGTCGTGCCGCTGATGCCGGGCGGCCAGTCGGTCGGCCTGTCGCCGGACGCGAAGGCGCTGCCGGTCACGCGCGTCAGCGCGGGCGGCGCGGATTACATCCACTGGTCGAACGATGGCACGCGCCTCCACTGGAGCCTCGGGCCGACGCTCTACACCGTCGATACCGCGCAGCTCTTCCCCGCCGAACCGCGCGCGGAGGGGGCGCCCGGCTTCGTCCCGCCGACGACCGGCGTCAGCCTCGCGATGGAGCAGGCGGCGGTGAAGCCCAGCGGCACCGTCGCGATCACCGGCGCGCGGCTCGTCACCATGGCGGCCGAGGATGGCGGCATCATCGACGATGGCGTGGTGGTGATCCGCGGTGATCGCATCGTCGCGGTCGGCCCGCGCGCCTCGACGCCGATCCCCGCCGGGGCCACGACGGTCGACGCCGCCGGCAAGACGATCATCCCCGGCCTCGTCGATGCGCACGCGCACGGCCCGGCGGGGAGCGACGAGCTGGTGCCGCAGCGCAACTGGTCGATGATGCAGAACCTCGCCCTCGGCACCACGACGATCCACGATCCCTCGAACCGTTCGAGCGAGATCTTCACCGCGTCGGAATATCAGCGCGCCGGTCTGATCCTCGCGCCGCGCATCTTCTCCACCGGCGAAGTGGTGTACGGTGCCAAGGCGGCCGACGTGTATGCGCAGATCGACAGCCTCGACGATGCGCTCTCGCACGTGCGCCGGCTGAAGGCGCAGGGCGGCCACAGCGTGAAGAACTACAACCAGCCGCGTCGCGATCAGCGCCAGCAGGTGACCGAGGCGGCCCGCCGCGAGAACATGCAGGTGGTCGCCGAGGGCGGCTCGCTCTACGGGCTCGACGTCACGCATATCGTCGACGGCAATTCGACGCTCGAGCACAACATCCCGCTCGAGACCTTCTACGACGATCTGCTGCAGCTCTTCTCGCAGTCGAAGACCAACTATACGCCGACGCTCATCGTCAGCTTCGGCGGCCTCGCGGGTGACCCCTACTGGCGCCAGGAGACCGACGTCTTCGCCCATCCGCTGCTTCAGGCGCACACCCCGCCGGCGCGGCTGCGCGCCGACAACGCCCGCCGCATCAAGGCGCCGGAGGGCGACTATTTCGACGACGACAATGCCCGCGAGGCGCACAAGCTCGCCAAGCGCGGCGTGCTCGTCTCGATCGGCGCGCACGGCCAGCAGGCCGGCATCGGCGCGCATTGGGAGTTGTGGTCGTTCGTGCGCGGCGGGATGACCCCGCTGGAGGCGCTGCGTGCCGGCACGATCGTCCCTGCGCAATCGCTCGGCATGGCGAAGGATATCGGCTCGCTCGAAGTCGGCAAGCTCGCCGATCTCGTCGTGCTCGATGCTGACCCGACGACCAACATCCGCAACAGCGACAAGGTCGCGCAGGTGATGCTCGGCGGGCGGCTCTATGATGCCAGGACGCTGAACGAAGTCGCGACCGGCACCGCCAAGCGCGGCCGCTATTTCTGGGAAACCAGCGCCGCCAACTGATTGCCGCCTTCGCGCTCGCCCGCCCGTGGGCGAGCGCCCTTTCCCCTTCAGGAGATCTTGAATGGATCGTCGCACTTTCCTCGGCAGCACCGGCGCCGCCGCGCTCGCCGCCAGCATCCCCGCGGCCGCCAATGCAGCCGCCGCTGCCACCGCAGCCACCGGCACCAACCCCAATGACGCGAAGCTGCGCACGCTGCTCGATCGCATCTTCTACGATCGCATCGATGCCAGCCCCGAAGGCGCCACCGCGCTCGGCCTCGACGAGGGCGCCCGTGCCCCGCTCAAGAGCAAGCTCAGCGACGCCTCGGCCAAGGGCGCCGCGGCCGAGCTCGCGCAGGCCAGGCGCGAACTGGCCGAGCTGCGCACGATCAACCCCGCCTCGCTCTCACCGGCGGCAAAACTCGATTACGAGGTCGTCCTCTACCAGCTCCAGCGCAGCATCGCGGGCGGGGAGCGCTTCACCTATGGCGCCAGCATGGGCCGGTTCGCGCCCTTCATCGTCACCCAGCTGACCGGCGCCTATCGCGAAGTGCCGGACTTCCTCGATTCGCAGCATCGCATCAAGGATGCCGCCGATGCCGACGCCTATGTCGCGCGCGTAGCGGCCTTCGCCACCGCGATCGATCAGGATACCGAGCGCCAGCGTGCCGATGCGGCGCGCGGCGTGTTCGCGCCCGATTACATCCTCGATACCACGCTGAAGCTGATGGGCTCGCTGCGGGATCAGCCGGCCGCCGCCACCGTCCCGGTCACCGCGCTCGTCACGAAGCTCAAGGCCGCGAACCTCACCGATGCGCGGGTCGCGGAAGCGACGAAGATCATGAACGATCAGGTCTTCCCCGCGCTCGATCGCCAGCGCGCGCTCGTCACCGAGCTGCGCGGCCGCGCGACGCATGATGCGGGCGTGTGGCGCCTGCCCGACGGCGAGGCTTATTATGCCGCCAGCATTGAGGCCGCGACCACCGTCGCCATGTCGGGCGAGGAGGTTCACCGCCTCGGCCTGCAGCAGGTGGCCGAGATCAGCGGCCGGATCGACACGATCCTCAAGGGCCAGGGAATGACGCAGGGCAGCGTCGGCGAGCGGCTCGTCGCGCTCAACAAGCGCCCGGATCAGGTCTATCCCAACACCGACGCTGGTAAGGAACAGCTGATCGCGCAGCTCAACGCCCAGGTCATCGCCATGTCGAAGCGGCTCCCCGAACAGTTCGGCACGCTGCCCAAGGCACCGGTCGAGGTGCGCCGCGTGCCCAAGTCGATCGAGGCTGGCGCGCCCGGCGGCTATTATCAGAATGCGACGCTCGATGGTTCGCGCCCCGGCATCTATTACATCAACCTGCGCGACAGCTTCGATCGGCCGAAGTTCGGCCTTGCGACGCTGACGCATCATGAGGCGGTGCCCGGCCACCACCTCCAGGTGATGCTGGCACTCGAATCCGAAAGCATCCCGCTCCTGCGCCGCAACGGCGGTTTCAGCGGCTACACCGAAGGCTGGGCGCTCTATTCGGAGCAGCTGGCGGACGAAATGGGCATGTACGAGGGCGATCCCCTCGGCCAGGTCGGCTACCTCCAGTCGCTGCTGTTCCGCGCGACGCGCCTCGTGGTCGATTCAGGCATGCACCACAAGCGCTGGAGCCGGGAGAAGGCGACCGATTATTTCATCGCCACCACCGGCATCGCGCGCGGCCGCAGCCAGAACGAGATCGATCGCTACACCGTCTGGCCGGGCCAGGCGACGAGCTACAAGATCGGCCACACCGTCTGGGCCCGTCTGCGCGATGCTGTGAAGGCGAAGCAGGGCGCCGCCTTCGATCCGCGCCAGTTCCATGCCGTGCTTCTCGACGGCCCCCTCCCGCTCACCATCCTCGAACGCATGGTGACGGAGCGCATGCTGAAGGCCTGACGCCAAACCTCCCCTCCGGCGTGCGGGAGGGGTCCTAAAATCTCTCCTCGCGTTTGTGGGGGGCGGGGGGATGGTTTGTCGCCAACGCCTTCCGCGCGACCGCCATGCCCCCCCTTCGCCTCGCGCCTGTCGAAGGGCGCGCGCCAAGCGCCATCGCCTACACCCCGTATCTCGACTACGCTCGCCACGAACGGTGAAGAAACCGGATCGCAATGAGAGAGGTACGAATGAAAACCTACGACGATGTCGTGAACGGCCGCCGCAGCATCCGCGGCTTCAAGCCCGATCCCGTGCCCCGCGCGCTAATCGAGGAGATCATCGCGCTGGCCTCCCGCGCGCCCTCGTCGCTTAACACGCAGCCGTGGAACTTCACCGTCGTCACGGGCGAGCCGCTCGATCGCATTCGCCAGGGCAACACCGAACGCAATCTCGCCGGCGTCCCGGACTCGCGCGAATTCCGCAAGGGCGAGAATTACGGCGGTGCGCATCGGGAACGGCAGATCGAGATCGCCAAGCAGTTGTTCGGCGCGATGGGCATCGCGCGCGACGACAAGGAAAAGCGCCACGATTGGGTGCTGCGCGGTTTCCGTCAGTTTGATGCGCCGGTCTCGATTGTCGTCACCTACGATCGCGTGCTCTTGGGCAGTGACATCGCACCGTTCGATTGCGGCGCCGTGGTCAACGCACTCGTCAACGCTGCCTGGTCACGCGGCCTCGGCTGCGTCATCAACAGCCAGGGGATCATGCAGTCACCGGTGGTGCGCGAACATGCCGGTATCCCCGACGATCAGGTGATCCAGACCTGCGTCGCCATGGGCTGGCCCGACGAAAGCTTCCCCGCCAATGCCGTCGTCTCCCGGCGCAAGCCGGTCAGCGAGGCCGCCCGCTTCGTCGGCTTCGCCGAGTAACCAACCCGGCGCCCCGGCGATGCCGGGGCCGGACGCGCTGCGCCCTCCCGTTCGTCCCCTCGCGACGTTGAGGGGTAGGCGGCGAGGCATCTCACCCGGCCTCGCGCGCCGGGAAGTCGTAAACCCCGCCCACCTCTGCCGCCACGAACCGCTCGCGCGCGATCCCTGCCGCTGCCAGTGCCTCGCCCAGCGCCTCCCGCGGCGCCTCGCGTGCTTCGTCGGTCAGCTTGAACGTGCCCCAATGGATGCCGAGCGCACGTCCCACCCCGGCGGCGGTGAAGATCCGCACCGCTTCCTCCGGGTTCACATGCTGCGGCGCCATGAACCAGCGCGGCTCGTACGATCCGATCGGGATCAGTGCGACGTCAGGGCGGCCCAGCCGCTCGCGCACCGGCGGAAAGATCGCCCCGTCGCCATAGCCGGTGTCGCCGACGAACCACACGCTGCCCGCCGGCGTCGTCAGATAATGGCCGGCCCACAACGCCATCCGAACGTCGTTCAGCCCCCGGTTCGCCCAATGATATGCCGGCGTCAGCGTCGTCGCGAAGCCATCGAACAGCGGCAACCCGTCCCACCAGTCCCCGACGATGCAGCGCGCGCCCGGCACCGCCCCGCGCACGATTGTGTCATTGCCCAGCGGCATCGCCATCACCGGCGCATGCACCGCCTGCAGCCGCCGCAGCGTCGCCACGTCGAGATGATCGTAATGGCAATGGCTGATCAGCACCGCATCGATCGGCGGCAGATCCTCGAACGCAATGCCGGGCGCCGTCACTCGCTTCGGCCCGATGAACTGGAACGGGCTCGCGCGCTCCGACCACAAGGGATCGGTCAGGATGTTCCGCCCCGCCGCCTGGATCAGCAAGGATGCATGGCCGACCATCGTCACGCGCAGGCCGTCGACGCGCGACTCGGGCTTCGCCTGTGTCACCGGCACGTGCGGCGCCCACGGCACCCCGCTCCCGTCACGTCGCCAGCGCAGAATATCGCGAAAGCCGCGGTCGTTCAGCGGCTGGTTCGGATTGAAGAAGCGCACGCCATCGAAATGGTCGCTCACCGGCCCGGTATAATATCGTTTGCGCGTCATTGACCGGCCTGTCCCTCCGCCCACGCATCAGCGTGCCATGACGCGTGAACCGCCCGCGCCCGTCGCTCGTTCCCGCCGCGTGCCCGACAAGCAACCCGCCCCGCGCCTCTTCTTCACGGCCGACACGCATTTCGGCGATCATCGCACCATCAACATCCAGCGCCGGCCGTTCTCCTCGGTCGCGCAGATGGACGCAGCACTGATCCAGCGCTGGAACGCGGTGGTCGCGCCCGATGACGTGGTGTGGCACCTCGGCGATGTCGCGCGCCGCGCGGCGGATGTTCCCGCACTCCTTGCGCAGCTCAACGGCACCAAGCACCTGCTGCGCGGCAACAACGATCCCGATGCGACGCTCGCCTCGGCCGGCTGGTCCAGTGTCGGCGATTATGCTGAGCTTGAGGTGGACGGTCGCCGCCTCGTTCTGTGCCATTATCCATTCCGATCGTGGAACGCGCAGGGCCGCGGCGCGCTCAACCTTCATGGTCACAGTCACGGGCGATTGAAGGCGATGCCGCGGCAATATGACGTCGGCGTCGACGCCCAGGATTTCGCCCCCCTCACGCTCGCGCAATTGCTCGCGGGCGGCAGAAAGGAAGCTTCTCATGGCAGATGATCGGCGCGGCCGGGCCGTCCCCAGCGGGCGCCTGTCGCGCTTCGGCAGTTTCGGGCGGCTCGCCGGCGGCGTCGCCGGCGGCATGGTGGCGGAGGGCGCACGGCGCCTGGCGTCGGGCGAGCGCCCGCGCGTCAGCGACATGCTGCTCACCCCCGCCAACGCCACCCGCGTCGCCGATCAGCTCTCCAACCTGCGCGGCGCGGCGATGAAGCTCGGGCAGATGATCTCGATGGACGCGGGCGATCTTCTGCCCGCGGAGCTGACGCAGATCCTCTCGCGGCTGCGCGACAATGCGCATCACATGCCGCCGCAGCAGCTCGATCGCGTGCTCACCGGCGAATGGGGCCGCGAGTGGCGCCGCCGCTTTCGCCATTTCCAGGCGCACCCGATCGCCGCCGCCTCGATCGGCCAGGTCCACCGCGCCGAGCTGCCAGACGGCCGCATGCTGGCGATCAAGGTGCAATATCCCGGCGTGGCGGAAAGCATCGATGCCGACGTCGACAATGTCGCGACTCTGCTGCGCGTCTCCGGCCTGCTTCCGCGCGAACTCGATATCGCGCCGCTGCTTACCGAGGCGAAACGGCAGCTTCATGAAGAGGCCGATTACGTCCGCGAACGAAGCATGCTCGATCGCTATCGCGGCTTGGTCGATCAGGATCCCGCCTATGTCCTGCCCGCCGCCGCGCCCGAACTCAGCACGTCGCGCGTGCTGGCGATGGATTTCATCCCCGGCGAACGGATCGAGACGCTGGAGGATGCCCCGCAGGAACAGCGCGATCGCGCTGCGGCGGCGCTCGTCTCGCTCGTCCTGCGCGAGTTGTTCGAGTGGGGCGTCATGCAGACCGATCCCAATTTCGCCAATTATCGCTGGCAGGGCGACAGCGAACGCCTGATTCTGCTCGATTTCGGTGCGACACGGCAGGTGCAGCCCGAAACCCAGCAGGGCTATCACCGCCTGCTGATGGCCGCCCTTGATGGCGACAAGGATCGCGTGCGTCAGGCGGCGGTCTCGGCGGGCTTCGTCGGCGCCGCCGCCGCGGAACGCCACCACGCCATTGTAGATCGCATGATCGCTGTGTTCCTCGCCGAACTGTCGCGCCCCGGCCCGTTCGACTTCGGCGACCGCGCCTTCGTCGCCGTGCTGCGCGAGGAAGCCGCAGTCATGGCGCAGGATCGCGGCACTTGGCACCTGCCTCCGATCGACACCCTGTTCGTGCAGCGAAAGGTCAGCGGCACTGCCCTTCTCTGCGCGCGGCTGAAGGCGAAGGTCGACATACGGACAATGATCGAGAAGTTTCGCCCCGCCTTCTGATCCGCCGGAACGCCCGCGCCGCTCATTCGTCGGGCTCTGCGACACAAGAGGAGCTACCCCATGGCGATCTTCAACAAGGACATGATCGACCTCGCGACCAAGAACACCCTGTGGCAGAAGGAGGTCTATCGCGATCGCAAGATCCAGATCGTGCTGATGAGCATCCCCGCGGACGAGGAGATCGGCATGGAGACGCACTCCGCCGATCAGACGACGTACATCGTCGCCGGCGATGCCCAGGTCGTGATCGACGGCCACTCCACCAAGGCGGGCCCGAACCATCTCGTCGTCATTCCCAAGGGCGCAGAGCACAATGTGATCAACAAGGGTTCGGGCGAACTGAAGCTGTTCTCGGTCTACGCGCCGCCCGCAGAGCCCGAGGGCGCAGCCTTCAAGACCAAGGAAGAAGCGGAGGAGGCCGAAAAGGGCCTGCTCGCCAAGGCAGCCGAAAAGGTGAAGGAAGCGGTCGGCCGATGAGCGCCGCCACGCCCGGCCAGCCGCTGCGCGTCGTCATCACCGGCGCGTCGAGCGGCATCGGCGCCGCCACCGCGCTCGCCTTTGCGCGCGAAGGCGCAACGCTGATGCTTGCGGCGCGTGGGATGGCGGGGCTGGAGAGCATCGCGCGCAGCTGCCGCGGCGAAGGCGGCGCGGCCGAGATCCGTGTGCTCGACACGACGGATGCTGGCGCGGTCGCATCCTTCGCCGCCGAGGCGCGCGATCATCTCGGCGGGATCGATCTGTGGTTCAGCTGCGTCGGCGTCGGCGTGGTCGGCAAATATCATGAGGCGCCGATCGCCGATCATGCGCGTGTGATCGACGTGAACCTCGTCAGCCACATGAACGATGCGCACGCGGTGCTGCCGATCTTCCTTTCGCAGGATCACGGCATCTGGGTCAACATGATCTCGGTCGGCGGGTTCGTCGCAACGCCCTATGCCGCGGCCTATTCCGCCAGCAAGTTCGGGCTGCGCGGCTTCAGCGAGGCGTTGCGCGGCGAGCTGTCGAAGAAGCCGCGAATCCACATCTGTGACGTCTATCCCACCTTCGTCGACACGCCCGGCATCGACCATGCCGGCAATTACACCGGCGCGCGGTTATCGCTTCCGCCGGGTGCGCTGGCACCGGAAACGGTCGCCAAGGCGATCGTCCGCCTCGCCCATCGCCCGCGCAATACCACTGCGATCGGTGCGCCGGCGCTGGCGCTCAAGCTCGGCGACTTTGCCGTGCCGAACCTCAACGCCGCGATCATGAACGGCTTCATGGATGTATGGTCGAGAAAGGCGGAGCGGGCGGACGACAGCAGCGGCGCGATCTTCGACACGGCCAACGATGTCAGCGGCGTCGATGGCGGCCGCCGCCGTCCCGACCAGCGACGCGCAGCTGCGCTAACCGCAGGTGCCGGGCTGCTCGGCGCAGCGGCTCTGGGCGCATTTCTGTGGCGCAAGAACCACCGCCCGTAACGCCGGACGGCCGCTACATCGTCGTGCGCGGTCGTTTATGGCGGCGCACCAACCCCGATCTGCCGGACGGTGAACGCAAGCATCTCGTGCAGCAGCTGATGGCCGCACGTCGCGATGTCGGGACGGCGAAGAAGCGCGGCGACGAGGCCGCACTGGCAATTGCCCACGCCGCGGTGAACGCGGCCAAGATCGCTCTCGGCGAGCGTGGGCCGGTCTGGTGGCAGGATGGCGCACCGGATCTGAATCGCCGCCTCGCCCGTAACACGCCCTATGCCGCCTGGTATGCGGCGATTACCGCGCCCCACTGAGCATCATTGCGGCAACAGGCGCGGAAACTCGGCCGCCAGCTCGCGCGCTAGGAACCCGACCGGCCCGCGGGTGGTCGCCAACCGCCGCCCGCCGTGTCCGTGCAGCCACACGCCCCAGCCGGCCGCGACCAGCGGCGATGCGCCGCGCGACGCAAGACCGGCGATCGCGCCCGCCAGCACGTCCCCTGAACCGCCGGTCGCCAGCCCGATCCCGCCGCCGCGATAATGAAGCAGCGTGCCATCAGGCGCCGCCATCACGGTCCTGCTGCTCTTCAGCACCACCACGGCGCCGAAATGCGCGGCCACCTCCCGGGCGACAGCGTCGGGATCAGCCGCAATCTCGTCTTCGTCGCGTCCTGTCAGCACGGCCATCTCGCCATGGTGCGGCGTGAAGATCGTGCGTCCCCTGAATTTGGCAAGCGCCGTGCTCAGCGACCGGGCGCAGCCGATCGCCATGGCGTCGATCACCAGCATGGTCTCGTCGGAAGTCGCATTCAGCGCCTGCCCCAACAGCCGTTCCGCCGCGTCGGGATCACCGATCCCCGGTCCGATCACCAATGCGTCGCACCCTTGGATTGCCTTCTCGAAGTCCGCGCCTTCCAGCGCCTCGATTTCGCCACCGTTATCCTCTGGCAGGGCAAGCGCCGCTGCCTCGGGCACCAGCACCCCCAACATGAGGGCCGCCGAGCCGACCGTCGCCATCTGCAGCTTGCCCGCGCCCGCGCGCAACGCTGCCTCGCCGGTCAGCCGGATCGCACCGGGCACGCGGCGCGAACCACCAATCGCCAGCACCCGCCCGCGGCTGTTCTTGGTCGTGCCGTCGCCGTGGACAGGGGCTGGATTGGCGGCGATCCACGCACTGTCGAGCGCAACCGGATCCTCGTTCACCCGCGCACTCCCTCGGTCCGCTCGGGCTCGGCCGTCACTTCCGCCTCTTCCTGGCGCTCGAGGTGAGCCACGTCATTGTAGCGCACCAGCACCAGCCCCCCGTCCCGGCCTTCTTCCGGATCAAAGCGGTATTCGGTGATCGAGCAATTCGCGACGTCGCCCTCGCGATCAATCGCGAGAATCTCCTCCTCAGCCAGCTTCTCGATCACGTAGCGCAGGCACAGCACCACCACCTGATGCGCCACGATCATCACGCGCCGCCCGGCATAATGAAGCGCGATCGTGTCGAGCACCGCGCGCAGCCGGAAAATCACGTCGCACCAGCTCTCGCCGCCGGGAGGGCGGTGATAGAATTTGCCGAGCAGCCGGCGGAACTCGGCCTGATCGGGAAAGACGGCCGCGACCCCGCTGGTCGTCAGCCCGTCGAGGATGCCGAACTCCTTCTCGCGCAGCCGCTCGTCGATGCAGATCGGCTCGTTCGGTTCGCATCCCCCCGCCTCCCGAAACAGGCGCGCGGTGGCCTGCGCACGCAGATACGGCGAGGCGAGAAGCACGTCGGGCTGCTCCGCTTCCCCGGCACGCGCAAACCACGCGCCGAGCGCCCAGGCCTGTTCCTCGCCGCGCTCCGAAAGCGGAATGTCCACGTCGCGCGCGGTCAGGTCGATCCGCTCCGCGCCGCTCGCATGCGCCGCATCGCGGGCGACGTTGCCCGCGCTCTCGCCGTGCCGGATGATCCACAGCCGTTCGGGCCAGCGGGCCGGCGTCACAGGCCGGCCCGCCGATGGCGGGTTACGCTCAGACCTTTGCTTCACTCGCGCCCTGCGTCGCGTAGAGGTCAGCATAGCGACGCGTTACCATCGCCAGATTGTCGTCGATCCACTGCGCCATCGCCTGCTCTTCGCCAAGCGACTGCTTGAGCAGCGGGAGTGCCTGCGAGAAGCCGCCGTCCTCCGCCATCACCAGCAGCGATTTGTACGCCGCGATTTCGAAATGCTCGAAAGCATAATTGGCGAAGCTGTTCTTCACGATCTCGTCGCCGGCAACGGTATGCGCGATCGCGGCCATGCTGCCGGACATGCTAAGGCCCAGATCCTTTATCGCGGAATTGCTGGTGCCGAGTTCCGCGAGGATCTCGTCGAGCCGCTCGATCTGGCCGTTCGTTTCCTCGATGTGCGCCCGCAGCCGATCAGCCACCTCGGGATAATGTTCGATCCGCCCGACCTGCGGAGTCATGATCGAAAGTGCCTGCTTCTCCACCGCATGCGCGTTCCTGAGGCCAACGATGAACAGGTTGCGCAGCGTATCTTGATCCGATGCCATGCTGATCTCCTCCTGATGAGGGCCTAAGTCCGATGCCCCGTCGAAGGTTCCCGTCGGCTCGTTTCGGCGCGGCTTTGCCTGTAGCCTTAAGGTGTCGCAACTCTGCAGAACAGCGTTGAAGAAGATGCTTCCACGCACCCCCTGGTCTCTCACCAGTCCTACGGTCCGCCACGCGTACAAGCGCCAACAACAATGATATTGATCTAAGGCAACCTGATCGCCCAACTAAGGAACTTCCCCTACATGCCCGGGTTGCCGCCTGATCAACATGGGAAGGGACATCATGATCAAGACTTTCGGCGCGTGTATCGCACTTGCTCTTTCCACAGCGGCCGTCGCCCAGACGCCCCCTCCGCCGCCGCCGGCAGAGGCCAAGGTTAAGGCACTTCCCTATGTAACGGCCGCCGGCAAGAGCGATCTCTATGAGATCAACTCCAGCCAGATCGCGGTGCAGAAGACCAAGAACCCGGCGGTCCGCAGCTTCGCCCAGACGCTGATCGACCATCATCAGAAGACCACGGCGGCGACGATGAAGGCCGCGCAGGCGGCGAAGCTGAACCCGGGGAAGCCTGCCCTCGACGCTGGCGCGGCCGCCTCGATCACCGAGCTGCGCAATGCCTCCGCGAGCGACTTCGACCGCATCTATCTGGCGCAGCAGATCCCGGCGCACCAGGCGGCTCTCGATCTTCACCGCAGCTACTCGACCGGCGGTGACACGCCGGCGCTGCGCACTTCGGCGAAGTCGGCGATCCCGATCGTGCAGCAGCACCTCGACACCGCGATGAAGCTGCAGGGCGGCGGAAGCCACAGCGGCCACAACATGTGAGAACCGGGGCCGGCTCGCCCCCAACGGAGCGGGCCGGCACCGCCGTTACAGCGCCCGGAAAAGCCCCGCCGGCGCGCGCGCCTCGATGATCCCGGGCTCATCGACGATCGCCCCCGTGCCGCGCCGAAAGCGCTTGGCGCGGTAGAGCGCCGCGTCCGCCGCCTTCATTGCAGCCGATCGGTCCATATGCGCGACGTCGATCCGGCAGACGCCGATGGTGGTCGATACGCTGATGCTGCCGTCATCCGCCGGCACCTCGTGCCGAAGCTCGTCGAGCAATTGGGCGATCCCGGATGCCAGCAGATCCCCAGCATGCCGCCCCCGCAGCAGCAGGACGAATTCGTCGCCGCCGAGACGGGCCGCGTAATAGTCGCCGAGGTATGTGACCGCGCGCAGCTTGGCCGCTTTCAGGCGCAGCACCTCGTCGCCTGTCGCATGGCCCAGCCGGTCGTTCACTTCCTTGAACCGGTCCAGATCGAGGATCGCCACCGCCAGCGGCGTCCCGTCCGCTGCGCTTGCGGTCAGCGCCGCATCCAGCCGCTGGTTGAACGCGCGTCGGCTGGCGAGCCCGGTCAGCTCGTCGGTATGCGCGACTTCGTGCAGCCGCCGCTCGTGCTTGTAGCGATCGGTGATGTCCTGGATCACGCCCATCAGCGCGACGACCCGGCCATCGCGCACCTCCGGCTCGCCGAGCGTACGGATACGCCGCATGTCACCGCTCGCGGCGCGGAAATCGAGTTCCATGTCCCATGGCTGCCCGCGCTCGGTGCACAGGCTTACCGCCTGCTCCACGCGTTCACGCTCGCCGGGCGGGAAGAACTGTATCGCCAGATCCAGCGACACCGGCTCTCCCGGCGCGATTTCGTGGATCGCATAGGTCTGCGTCGACCAGTGCGTCTGCTGGTTCTCCAGGTCGACGCGCCACGATCCGATCCGCGCCATGCGCTCGGCATGCTGCAGCAGGCGCTGCGTCCGTCCCATTCCGACGAGCACTTCATGGCGTTCCATGGCGAGCCGCATGCTCTCCTGGGTCGCACGGCGAAGCTCCAGCAGCGCCTCGATCACGCGCGCCATGCCGCGCAGCATCTCCAGTTTGTCGGGAGCGGGTTCCTGCGGCTGATCATCGACCACGCACAAGGTGCCAACCGGCTGGGGCGTGCCGCCACGTCGCGTGCTAATGCGCAGCGGCACGCCGGCATAGAAGCGAATGAACGGATCTCCGGTGACGAAGGGGTTGTCCGCGAACCGCGGGTCAAGCCTAGTGTCCGGCACCACCAGCATGTCGTTTGTCGCGATCGCGTGATCGCAGATCGCAAGATTGCGCGGCGTCTCGGTGCCTTCGAAACCGCAGCGTGCCTTGAACCACTGACGCTCGGCATCGATCAGCGAAACGAATGCCATGCGACATCCAAACAAGTGCCGCGCACCCGCGACGATCGCGTCGAATTCCTCTTCCGGGTCGGTATCGAGCAGATCGAGATTGCGGAGCGCGCTCAGGCGTTCGTGTTCATCCGCGAGCGTCATCAGCCTCCTGTCACTAGCGAAAGGTTAGTCAAAGGTTAACGTCGAGATGAAGTGATGCCGGCCATCGGCACGCCTTAACGCATCGGCTTTTTCTCGAGTTTCCGCGCCAGCGTCCGCCGGTGCATGCCAAGCCGCCGCGCGGTTTCCGAGATGTTGAAGCCGGTTTCGGCGAGCGTCTCGTTGATGCGTTCCCACTCCAGCGTCTTGATCGATGTCGAGCGCCCATCGATCGGCACCGCCACGTCACCGGTCGCCTTTTCGAACGCCGCTTCGATGTCGTCGGTGTTGGATGGCTTGGCAAGATAATGCGACGCGCCAAGCTTGATCGCCTCGACCGCGGTGGCGATGCTGGCAAAGCCGGTCAGCACCACGATCAGCATCGCCGGATCGAACGCGCGTAGCCGCTTCACGCACGCAAGGCCGGATGCATTGCCGAGCTTCAGGTCGACCACCGCGAAGCCTGGGCGCGCTTCGCCCAACAGATCGTCCACCATATCCGGCCCGTGTGCCACCCAGACGCGGTATTCACGCCGCTCGAACGACCGCTGCAGCGTGCGCGCAAAAGTCACGTCGTCCTCGATGATCAGCAGCCGGCGCGGTTCGACCATCAGTGCCGCTCCTCGGGCGGCGTCGCCAGTGGCAACACCAGCCGCACTTCCGCGCCGCCGCGCGGGCGGTTCACCGCTTCCAACCGCCCGCCCAGCCGACGCGCCACATTGCTGGCCAGGAACAGCCCCACACCATGCCCTGCGCCCTTGCTTGAATGATAGGGCTTGCCCACGGTCGCCAGCTGGCCTTCGCTGAAGCCTGATCCCTCGTCGACCACCGCGATCGTCAGGTTCTCCGCGTCCCGCTCGGCGATGAGGCCGACGTTCCACGGGCAGGCTTCGGCAGCGTTGTCGAGGAGATTGCCGATCGCCTGACGAAGCGCCGGGCCGGCGACGACTGCTGCATCGTCCAGCCCGTCGAGCACCACGTCCAGTGGCACGCCGACGTTGTTCGCGCGCCAATCGGCCACCACCTGCTTCAGGAAGTCCGCCGCCGCGACGCTCTGCATCGCCTCACCGCGGGGCTCGCCGGCGGAATGGAGAATGTCGGTCACGATCGCCTTGCAGCGCTGCACCTCGGCCTGCATCTCGTCGATCTCGCCGGCCAGCTCGGGGTCACTGGCGAGCTTGGGCATCCGCCGCCAGTCGTTGAGGATCACCGACAGCGAGGCGAGCGGCGTGCCGAGCTCATGCGCCGCGCCGCTCGCGAACAGGCCCATGCGCACAATGCCGTCCTCCTCCGCCGCGCGCTGGCGCAGGTCGGCGAGATAGGCGTCGCGTGCGCGCAGGTTGCGGCTGATCCGCGTGACGAACATCGTCAACAGAACACCGCTAAGGGCAAAGCTGATCCATGCGCCCAGCGTATGAAGGTCGTTGATCAGCGGAACGAGGCTGGGGGGATAGACCAGCTGTTCGCTGTTCGCCGACAGGCCGGCATAGCAAAGCGCGGTGACGCCGAAGATCACCCACACCGACCATGTCTCGAGCAGGATCGCGCCCAGCACCACCTGGAGCAGATAGAGCGAGATGAACGGATTGGTCGCCCCGCCGCTCAGCGACAGTTGTGCCGTCAACGCGCCGACGTCGAACAGCAGCGCAAGAAGCATCTCGATGTTGGTTACCCGGTGCCGCGTCAGCAGCAGCGCGCTTGCCGCGTTGGCCACCGCCAGCAGCGCCACCACGCCGAGCATCGGCGCCAGCGGCAGCGCCACGCCAAGCACGAAATCGACCACCAATATGGTGACGAGCTGTCCCGCCACCGCGATCCAGCGCAACTGCACCAGCTGGCGCATGTTTTCCGCCGCCGTGGTCTCCTCCGCCGGGCCGGCGGAAAAGGGCGATCCCCGGGTGAGCGCGAGCAGCGGCGCGTCCATCATCGCCGCTTCCGCGATCGCAGCACGATGAAGGCACCCGCGATGCTGAGCGCCGCGAGCCCGAACCACGTGATCGCATACATCAGGTGATTGTTGCGGAACGCGATCACGGTCTGCCCCCCGACCGGATAGCCGCCCGGATTGGGCGTTGCGTCCGCATCGATGAAGAAGGGGGCGGTATTGCGCAGCCGTCGCGCCGTCGCAATCGCGGCGACGTCGCGCGAATACCATTTGCCCGCCGCCGGGTCATTGCTGCGCAGGAAACCGCCGCCGGGCTCGCTGTCGCGCATCAGGCCGGTGATCGTCACCTCGCCACTGATCTGCCCCTGCGGCCGAGTAGCGGGAGCGGCGCGATCGTTGGGCACGAAGCCGCGGTTGATGAGGATCGTCTCCCCGGAGCCATCCGGCCCGGAGCGGACAAGCGGCGTCACCACCCACCAGCCCGGCCCGAGGTTCGTGACCGCCTGAACCAGCGTCTCCTTGTCATGCAGGAACCGCCCGGTCAGACGCACTCGCCGATAGGCATTGTCGCTCGTCCATGCCGACGGCGGCGGCAGCGCCGCCGGCGCGGTGTGGATCCGCTGCTCCACCTTGTCGATCAGGTCGAGCTTCCACGCGCGGCGCTCGACCTGCCACACGCCCAGCGCGACAAAGGCGGCCGCCAGCGCCAGGCACAGCGCCGCAAAGGCGCCGCGGATCACTACATGCCCACCATGTCGTTGCCCATCGGCATCATGTTGTTGTTCAGATGGTACATGATCCACAGCGATCCGGCGATCACGATGGCGACAATCACCACCGTGAAAAGGAACGCCAGCAGCGTCCATCCGCCTTCGGCCTTCCGGTTCACGTGGAGGAAGAAGAAGGTGTGGACGATGATCTGAACGAAGGCCAGCGCGATGACGATCACTGCGGTCGTCTGCGTGCTGGCGATCGCTCCGCTCATCACCAGCCAGAACGGGATCGCCGTCAGCACTGCCGACAACAGGAAGCCGGTCAGATAGCTGCGCCGCGTGCCGTGGCCATGGCCGCCGTCCGGCGGCGGCGCGTCGTGATGGCCATGGTCATGGCCGTGCGCGTCCTGGCCCGCAAGGGCATGGGCGTCGGCATGGGCGGGCGAAGCGCTCATCGCAGGACTCCGAGCAGATAGACGAAGGTGAAGACGCCGATCCACACGACGTCGAGCAAGTGCCAGAACATGCTGAGGCACATCAGCCGGCGACGGTTTTCCGGGATCAGCCCGCGCTGGCCGACCTGGATCAGCATCACGGCGATCCAGATGAGGCCGCTGAACACGTGCAGGCCATGCGTGGCGACCAGCGTGAAGAACGCCGACAGGAACGCGCTGCGCATCGGCGTCGCGCCCTCGTGGATCAGCTCGGCGAATTCATACAGTTCCACCGCGACGAAGGCCGCGCCGAACAGGCCGGTGATCGCAAGCCACAGCTGCGTGCTGCGCGTCTTGCCTTCCTCCATCGCGATCATCGCCATGCCGCAGGTGATCGAGGAGATCAGCAGCAGCGCGGTGTTGAGCGCAACGAGCTTCAGGTCGAAGATCTGGCTCGGCGCCGGGCCACCGGCGTAGCTGGTGCTCAGCACGCCATAGGTCGCGAACAGCGTGGCGAAGATGAGCGCGTCGCTCATCAGGTAAATCCAGAAGCCCAGCATCGTCCCGCCGGAGCTGTGATCGTGATGATCAGCCTCGGTCTGGTAGAAGATGGGCGGGGCGGCGTCCGCCGCGTCCATCTGCTGCGCTTCCTCCACGGTGGGGGAATGAGTCGTCATGTCAGGCTCCCGCCAGCGCGTGCTTGCGTTCGTCCTCGGCCACTTCCTCGGCCGGGATGTAGTAATCGCGGTTGAAGTTGAACGTGTGGTAGATGCCGTAGCCGATCATCGCGACGAAGCTCGCGGCGGCCAGCCACCAGATGTACCACACCATCGCGAAGCCGAGCACCGCGGCCAGCGCCGACAGTATCACGCCGGCCCCGGTGTTGCGCGGCATGTGGATCGGCCGGAAGCCGCCGGTCGGCCGCTTAAACCCGCGCTCCTTCATGTCGTACCAGGCGTCGAGGTCATGCACGACCGGCGTGAAGGCGAAGTTGTACGTCGGCGGGGGCGAGCTGGTCGCCCATTCCAGCGTACGGCCGTTCCACGGATCACCGCCCACGCGCAGCTTGTCGCGGTTCTTGATGCTCACGGCGATCTGGATGACGAACGCTGCGATGCCGATCGCGATGATCGCCACGCCCACGGCGGCGATCAGGAACAGCGGCTGCAGCGTCGTGTCGTCCAGGTGCCGCAGGCGCCGCGTCACGCCCATCAGGCCGGCGACGTACATCGGCGTCCACGCGACCCAGTAGCCGATCACCCAGCCCCAGAAGTGGATCTTGCCCCAGAACGGATCGAGCTTGAACCCGAACGCTTTCGGCCACCAGTAATCGATACCGGCGAACAGGCCGAACACGACGCCGCCGATGATCACGTTGTGGAAGTGCGCGACCAGGAACAGCGAGTTGTGCAGGACGAAGTCGGCCGGTGGGATCGCGAGCATCACGCCCGTCATGCCGCCCACCACGAAGGTGAGCATGAAGGCGACCACCCACTGCATCGGCAGCTCGAAGCGGATCTGGCCACGATACATCGTGAACAGCCAGTTGAAGATCTTCGCGCCCGTCGGGATGGAAATGACCATCGTCGCGATGCCGAAGAAGCTGTTGACGCTGGCGCCCGAGCCCATGGTGAAGAAATGGTGCAGCCACACCAGGTAGCTCAGGATCGTGATGACAACCGTGGCATAGACCATCGACGAATAGCCGAAGAGCCGCTTGCCGGTGAACGTCGCCGCGATTTCCGAATAGATGCCGAACACCGGTAGGATGAGGACGTACACCTCTGGGTGCCCCCAGATCCACACCAGGTTCCAATACATCATCGGGTTGCCGCCGAGATCATTGGTGAAGAAGTTGGTGCCGACGTAGCGGTCCAGCATCAGCATCGCGAAGGCGGCGGTCAGCACCGGGAAGATCGCGACGACCAGCACGTTGCTGCACAGCGCCGTCCACACGAACACCGGCAGCTTCATCATCGTCATGCCCGGCGCGCGCATCTTGATCACGGTCACGACCATGTTGATGCCCGACAGCGTCGTGCCGATGCCGGCTATCTGCAATGCCCACAGATAGTAATCAGGCCCGGTGTCGGGGCTGTTCTCGATGTTCGCCACCGGCACGTAGTTCAGCCAGCCCGCGCGGCTGAACTCGCCGACGAACAGCGACACCATCACCAGCATCGCGCCGGCGACCGTCAGCCAGAAGCTGAAATTGTTGAGGAACGGGAAGGCAACGTCGCGCGCGCCGATCTGCAGCGGCATCACATAGTTGATGATGCCCACCACCAGCGGGATCGCGACGAAGAAGATCATGATCGTCCCGTGCGCGGTGAAGATCTGATCATAATGGTGCGCGTTGAGATAGCCCTCGTTCGCGCCGAACGACATGGCCTGTTGCAGGCGCATCATCACCGCATCGGCAAAGCCGCGCAGCAGCATGATGATGCCCAGGATTATGTACATAATCCCGATCTTCTTGTGGTCCACGCTGGTGAACCACTCGGTCCACAGATAGCCCCACAACTTGTACTTGGTGATCGCCCCGACAATGCCGAGGCCAAGCAAGACGACGACGCCGAATGTCACGAGCAAGATCGGCTCGTGCACGGGGAACGATTCAAGGCTGAGCCGACCGAAGATCGTCTTCAGGATGGTCTCGTTGAACATGGTAACTCCGGCGGCTCAGCCGCGGGCCGCGCGGGCAGCGCCCGGCACGGTCGGCAGGAAGGACATGTCGCGGTTGCGGATCGATCCAGGATCGTTCTTCCCCGGCGGCTGCTTCGGCGGCTTGGTGACGTTGGGCACGGTCTCGATCTCGTCCGCGTCCTTCATCAGCGCGCCCTCGGGCTTGCCGTGCGCCGGCATCGAGCCGCGCCCCGCCGGCATGCCTTCGCCCACCTTCATCGAATGGGGATGGCCGCCGCCGACGGCACGGTCGCGCGCCATCACCTCGCTCATGCACGGCGTGCCAGGCACGACGCAGCGTTCGTAGATCCGCTGGAACAGCGCCGGCTGCACGCTGCTGAAGAACATCGGCGGCACCTGCTCGCTGGGCTTTTCGAGCTTGAGGTAGTTCGCCGTGTCGAGCGCGGTGCCGCTCGCCTTCGCCTTGGCGACCCATTCATCGAACCCGGGCCGGTCGAAGCCGAGCAGGCGGAAGCGCATGTAGGAGAAGCCGGCACCGCTGTAGTTCGCCGACATGCCTTCATATTCGCCGGTCTTGTTCAGCACCGCATGCAGCGTGCTGCGCATCGCGGGCATGGTGTAGACCATGCCGGCCAGCGTCGGCGCGTAGAAGGTGTTCATCATGTTGGTCGACGTCATGTCGAACCGCACTTCGCGATTGATCGGCAGCGCCAGCTCGTTGACCGTGGCGATGCCGTATTCGGGATAGATGAACAGCCATTTCCAGTCGAGCGAGACGACCTGGACCACCATCGGCTTTTCGTTCTTCGGCACCGGCTGGGTGGCGGAGATACGGTTCAGCGGCCGGAACGGGTCGAGCAGGTGGGTGCTCGACCAGGTCAGCGCGCCTAGCGCGATGATGATCAGCAGCGGCGCGGACCAGATGACGAGTTCCAGCGTCGTCGAATGATCGAAGTGCGGATCGTAGGTCGCGTCCTTGTTGCCCTTGCGATAGCGCCAGGCGAACACCACCGTCAGGATCATCACCGGCACGATGATCAGCAGCATCAGCGCGACCGAGATATAGATCAGGTTGCGCTGCTGGAGCGCCACGTCGCCCGCAGGGTCGAGCACGGCCCCCGAACAGCCTGCCAGCAGCGCCAGCAGCGGGATCAGGAGGGGACGGGACAGCCGTCGCACAATGGGCGTATGTTCGCGCATGTCGACCCTCCTAGGGTGAGTCCGCAGGACGCTACATTGGACAATTTGTCCAATCCCGTCACTGGTGTAGATTGGTCAAGGTAGGTTTAAGTTCGGCATGGCCTGTGGGCCAAGCCCTTATTCCTACGCCGCTGGCCGGAGCATAGCGAATGAATGCAGCCACCACTGCGCCCGACTCGACAGCCTTGGAGCGCGATGCCCGGCTGGTGAACGCGCGCGAGAAGAAGGTCGCCCCCGGCGAAATCGCGATCGGCGTCATCATCGGGCGCACCAGCGAGTTCTTCGATTTCTTCGTGTACGCGCTCGCGTCCGTGCTGGTGTTCCCGCAGCTGGTGTTCCCCTACGCCGATCCGCTGACCGGCACGCTCTACTCGTTCGCCGTCTTCGCACTGGCGTTCATCGGCCGCCCGTTCGGCACGTTGCTGTTCATGTGGATCGATCGCATGCACGGCCGCGGCACGAAGCTTACCATCGCGATCTTCCTGCTCGGCGGATCGACGATGGCGATCGCGCTGCTCCCCAGCTACCAGCAGGTCGGCGCGCTCTCCGCGGTGCTGCTGGCACTGTTCCGGTTCGGCCAGGGCATGGCGCTCGGTGGCGCGTGGGACGGTATGCCCTCATTGCTCTCGCTCAATGCGCCGGAGGACAAGCGCGGCTGGTATGCGATGATCCCGCAGCTCGGCGCGCCGCTCGGCCTCCTCGTCGCGGTCAGCCTGTTCGCCTATTTCCTGACGATCCTCTCGCCGCAGGATTTCCTCAGCTGGGGCTGGCGCTATCCGTTCTTCGTGGTGCTGGCGATCAACGTCGTCGCGCTGTTCGCCCGCTTGCGGCTCGTCGCGACGCCGGAATTCCAGCGCCTGTTCGAAAGCCGCGAGCTTCAGCCTTCGCCGGCCTTCCAGACGCTGTTCCGCGAACGCCGCACGATCCTGCTCGGCGCGCTCGCGCCGCTCGCCAGCTTCGCGCTGTTCCACCTCGTCACGGTCTTCCCGCTGTCCTGGGTCACGCTGTTCGCTGGCGAGCAGCCGGTCCGGTTCCTCGCGATCGAGGCGGCCGGCGCCGTCGTCTGCATCCTCGCGATCCTCGCCTCGGGCCTGGTTGCGGATCGTGTCGGCCGGCGCGCGGTGCTCGGCGTCTCGGCCGTGCTGATCGCCGTCTACAGCGGCTTTGCCCCGCGCCTCCTCGATTCGGGCAGCGTGGGTGAGGCGATCTACATGCTCGGCGGCTTCGTCCTGCTCGGCCTCGCCTTCGGCCAGTCCTCGGGCGTGGTGAACAGCGCCTTCCCGCCGGAAACCCGCTACACGGGCGCGGCGATCGTCGCCAATTCCGCCTGGCTGATCGGTGCCGGCTTCGCACCGCTGGTCGCGTTGTTCATTGCCAGCCGCTTCGGCCTCTGGTCGGTCGGCGTGTACCTGCTGTCCGGCGCGGCCTGCACGCTTGGCGCGCTGGCAATCAACAAGGAATGGGCGCGCAAGGCGGCCTGAGCCGTCCGGCGGATCACTGGTCCTGGCGCTCACCCACATGCTTCTCGCCGCGCTGTTCGGCGAGAAGCACCTGCCGATGCCGCTCGGCATAGCTTTCACGCTGCCGCTCGTCGCGCGCGTCGCGGCACTGTGGGCAGCTGACACCCTCCACGTATAGCGGCGAGGCGCGCTGCTCGGGGCTGACCGGCATGCGGCAGGCACGGCACAGCACGTGGCTGCCCGGCGCCAGATCATGGCCCACCGCCACCCGCTCGTCGAACACGAAGCACTCGCCGTCCCAGCTGCTGCGCGCCGCCGGCACCTTTTCCAGATAGTTCAGGATGCCGCCTTCGAGGTGATAGACGTCATCCACCCCTTCCGCCTTCAGGAAGGCCGTCGCCTTCTCGCAGCGGATGCCACCGGTGCAAAACATCGCCACCTTGTTCACGCCTTCCCGCAGCAGCGCCTCGCGATTGGCGCGGAACCAGGCTGGAAATTCGCGGAAGGTCCGCGTCCCCGGATCGATCGCACCGGGAAAGCTGCCGATCGCCACCTCGTAATCGTTGCGCGTGTCGATCACGATCGTGTCCGGCCGCGCGATCAGATCGTCCCATTCCTCCGGCGCCACGTAGGTGCCGGCATTGTTCGCCGGCTCGACGTCCGGCTCGCCCATCGAGACGATCTCCTGCTTCAGCCGCACCTTCAGGCGGTGGAACGGCATCGTCTCGGCAGCGGCATTCTTCACCGGCATGTCCGCACACCCCGGCAGGCTGCGCAAATGCGCGAGCACGCGTTCGATGCCATCGTGCGAGCCCGCGATGGTGCCGTTCACGCCCTCCTTCGCCAGCAGCAGCGTGCCGCGCACGCCCTCTTCGCGGCACAGCGCCTCGATCGGCTCGCGCAAGGCGGCAGGATCATCGAAGGTCGCGAAATGGTAAAGCGCGGTAACGCGGATGGGGGAAGTCATAGGCCCGCGATCTAGGCGCTCGCCCGCGCGGAACCAAGCCACTGGTCGGCGCGGTTGTCCGGCACCGCCGGATGAGGGACCAGACATGGCCGAAGCAACCTGGGGCGACGCCACGCCGCCCGCGATCGACTGGAAGATGAGCGCGTCGCTCGAAAACGTCACCCGCGGCGACGCCGAGCTGCCGGAGGTAACCAACCTCGAGGCGGCGGTACGTGCCTGGCAGCAGCTCGATCCCGAGCTGAAACAGCACGCCGTGCTCTCGCTCGAACGCCCGGTAATACTCGATGACGCGATGCCACTCGATCATTTTGTCGGCGAAACGATCCAGGATCTCGCCAAACGCTTGCCTGAATGACGGAACATCGCGCAGGGCAGCGTCTTCTACCGCCGATTCATTCTTGAAAGGACACCCGGCATGGCGGCCAGCCAGATCGAGATCGACGACAGCAGCCTGCTCGACAATATCGACGCCGAACAGGTCGAATTCACCGCCGAGGTCGATGGCGACGATTACGAATTCGTCGTCCAGTACGACCTGCTCGAGGCGCTGAGCGGCGACCGGCCGGACGGCGATGCGATCGACACGTTCAACCGCTTCATCGACCAGATCGGCGACGCGGCGCTTTCGGCGCTGTCGCGCAACTCGGATGCGAACCCGGTGATCGTCAGCGAAAACGACCTCGAATAGGCCTTAGGGCCGATCCTGCCCCGCCACGCCGGCGGGGCAGTGATCTCCTGGTCAGCGCGCCGCGCCACCCGTGCGGGACCACGCACGCTCGCCCCCGATCCAGGTCTGCTCCACCTTCGTCTGGCGCAGCGCGGCGGCATCACCCGCCAGCGGATCGCGATCGACGATGATGAAATCCGCCTTCTGCCCAGGCTCCAGAGAGCCGAACTTCTTCTCGGCAAAGCCGGCATAGGCCGCGCCGCCGGTAAACGCCCACCATGCCTGGTCGCGCGTCACCGCCTCTTCGGGCCGCCAGCCGCCGACCGGCTCGCCATTCTCGTCGGTACGCGTGAACGCCGCCGCCCAGCCTGCCCAGGGATCCGGCCGCTCGACCGGGAAGTCCGATCCGAACGCCAGCTTCGCCCCATTGGCCAGCATCGTCTTCCAGGCATAGGCGCCGGTCAGCCGCTGCGGCCCCAGCCGTGCCTCCGCCATCGTCCGGTCGCTGGTGGCATGGGTCGGCTGCATCGAGGCGATCGTGCCATAGCGGCCGAAGCTCTTGAGGTCGGCCGGGTCCACCACCTGGGCGTGTTCCACGCGCCAGCGGCGATCGCCCGTGTACGTGTCGCTCAGCACCTGAATCGCGTCGAGCACATTGGCGTTCGCGCGGTCGCCGATCGCGTGCACCGCGACCTGGAAATTGTCCATCGCGGCACGGCTCATCTGGTTCTGCAGCTGCGTGTCACTCAGGAACAACAGCCCCTTCTCGCCCGGCGCATCGGCATAAGGCGCCTTCAGCGCCGCACCCCGCGATCCCAGCGCGCCATCGTCGTAGATCTTGACGCCGCCCATGCGCAGGCGATCGCCGTACAGCCAGGGCGTCGGCCCCTTGCCGCCGATCCGGCTCGCCGTGTCGATCCCGGCGGCATAGCTCATGATCCGCACGCGAAGCGCGCCGATGTCGCCCATGCGGCGATAGCTCAGCCAGTCGTCGATCGTCGTTCCCATGTCGGCAACTGCGGTGATGCCGTTCGACAGCAGCACCTGCTGCGCCTCCAGGAACGCTGCGTCGCGCTCCTTGGGCAGCGGCTGCGGCAGCGCCTTCTCGATCAATTGCATCGCCGCATCGACGAACACGCCGCTGGGGGCGCCGCCGGCCTTCTCGATCCGCCCACCAGCGGGCGACGGGGTGCCGGCCGTCACGCCGGCCTCGCGCATTGCCGCGCTGTTCGCCCAGCCCGCGTGGCCGTCGGCACGCTCCAGCCAGACCGCGCGCCCCTTCGACACCTCGTCGAGATCCGCCGCGGTGGGGAAGCGGCCGAGGCCCCAGGCTTCCTGGTTCCAGCCGCGCCCGAGGATCCACTGGCGATCGGGATTGGCCGCGATGTACGCCGCCACCATCGCCTTCGCCTCGTTCAGCGAGCGCGCTTTGGAGAGGTCGAGGGACAGAACGCCGAAGCCGAGCCCCATCACATGGCCATGCGCATCGATGAAGCCCGGCATCAGCGTCTTGCCGCCCATGTCGGTGCGCCAGTCGTACAGCGGCTTGCCGGCGTTCTTCTTCAGCTCCTTGCGGCTGAGCTTCGGCGGCTCCTCGCCCGGCGGCACCAGCCGCGTGACCTTGCCGTCCTTGTCGATCAGCAGCGCCTTGAAGCGAATCACGCGGCCATCGTTGCCGATGGTGATGCCGTTGACGTTGTCGACGATGCCATCGGCCAGCGCCGGCGTGGCCACGCATGCAAGCGCCAGCGCGAGGAGGCGCTTCATCGCGGCAGCCTCCGCACCAGCGCGCTGGTATCCTGCCGGCCACCGCCCATCTTCTGCACCTCTGCGTAGAATTGATCCACCAGCGCCGCCGCCGGCAACACCGCGCCGTTGCGCTTGGCCTCGTCGAGCGCGAGTCCCAAGTCCTTGCGCATCCAGTCGATCGCGAAGCCGAAGTCGAACTCGTCCTTCGCCATCGTCGGCCAGCGATTGACCATCTGCCAGCTTTGCGCCGCGCCGCCGGAAATCGCCTCATAGACCTTGTCGAGATCGAGGTCGCTCGCCTGGGCGAAGCGCAGCGCTTCCGACAGGCCCTGCAGCACGCCGGCGATACAGATCTGGTTGACCATCTTGGTCTGCTGCCCCGCGCCCGCCGTGCCGACATGAACTATGCGCGCGGCATAGGCTTCCATTATCGGCCGCGCGGCTGCCATTGCTGGCTCGCTTCCACCACACATGATCGAAAGCGCGCCATTTTGCGCACCCGCCTGCCCGCCTGACACCGGCGCATCCACGACGAGCGCACGCGCCGCGGCGAGGCGGCGGGCGATGTGGGCGGACACCGTGGTGTGGTCGATGAACACGGCCGCTTCGGCCATCGTGCCGAAGGCGCCGTCGGTCCCGAGAGTTACCGCGGCAAGATCATCGTCATTGCCAACGCACGTCACCACCGCGTCGGCGCCTGCCGCCGCCGCGGCCGGCGTATCGGCGACGGCCAGCCCCGTCGCCTCCGCCTTCGCGCGCGTGCGGTTATAGACGGTCACGTCATGGCCGGCGCGGGCAAGGTGCCCGGCCATCGGGGCACCCATCACGCCGGTGCCGATGAAAGCGATCTTCATGTTGTCGGCGGATAGGCGCTGTTTGCACCGCGCGCCAGATGGTCCTAGTGCGCGCCTGCGAACCTGGATCAATGATCCCGTTCGGGCCGAGCCGGTCGAAACCCCTGCCCTTCTTCTTCGAAGAAAAGACAGCCGTTCGACCGACATGGCGCGAACCGGCCTTGGGATTTGGAAGATGGCGACTGCGGCACAGACCTCGACCGAGCTTCTCCCTGTCAGCATTGCTGACGTGCGCGCTGCGCATGAACGGATTCGCGATTCGATTGTCCGCACGCCCACGCTGGTCAGCAAGACGCTGTCCAACCTCACCGGCGCCACGGTGTATCTGAAGTTCGAAAACCTTCAGTTCACTGCCGCCTACAAGGAACGCGGCGCGCTCAACACGCTGCTCTTGCTGAGCGATGAGGCAAAGGCGCGCGGCGTCATCGCCGCCTCGGCCGGCAATCATGCGCAGGGCCTCGCCTATCACGCCAACCGCCTCGGCGTTCCCGCGACGATCGTCATGCCCACCAACACGCCGACGGTGAAGGTGGTGCAGACGGAAGGCCATGGCGCCACGGTGGTGCTCCACGGCACGACCTATGACGCGGCCTATGCCCATGCGCGCGAGCTGGAGAAGGAGCGCGGCTACACCTTCGTCCATCCGTTCGACGATCCGCGCGTCATCGCCGGCCAGGGCACCGTCGCGATCGAGATGCTGCAGGACGTGCCGGGACTGGACACGCTGGTCGTGCCGATCGGCGGCGGCGGGCTCATTTCCGGCATGTCGACCGTGGCGCGCGCGGCGGATCATCCGATCGAGGTGATCGGCGTCCAGGCCGAGCTGTACCCCTCGATGTACAACAAGTTGCGCCACACGGAGCTGCCCTGTGCCGGCGATACCCTTGCTGAGGGCATCGCGGTGAAGGAGCCGGGCGGCATAACCGCCAAGATGGTCGAGGCGTTGGTCGACGACATCGTGCTCGTCTCGGAACGCAGTCTCGAGGAATCGGTCAGCCTGCTGCTCCAGATCGAAAAGACGGTGGTGGAGGGCGCCGGCGCCGCGGGGCTCGCCGCACTGCTCGCCAACAAGGATCGCTTCGCCGGCAAGACGGTCGGCATCGTGCTGTGCGGCGGCAATATCGACACGCGGCTGCTCGCCAACGTCCTCCTGCGCGATCTCGCCCGGTCGGGCCGCCTCGCTCGCCTGCGCATCCGGCTGCAGGATCAACCCGGCGCACTCTACAATGTGGCGCGCATCTTCGATCAGGAACGGGTCAACATCCTGGAGCTCGCGCACCAGCGCATCTTCACCAACCTGCCGGCGAAGGGCCTCAGCCTCGACGTCGAGTGCGAAACGCGCGATCGCGCGCACCTCGATCGCCTGCTCGCGGCGCTCGGCACCGCCGGCTACGAAGTGAAGCTGATCGAACTCGCCTAGTCTACGCCGGGCACGCCGCAGCTTAGGCGGCGGCGTGGCCAGTCTAGGCGGAACGCAACGACTGCCCCGTAACGGGGCACTGATGCCTGCTGGAAAGAATTAGCGGGGCGGATTAAGCCTTTATGGTGACGTCACCGCTTCCCAAGCCCCGGTCCGGTACTCATATCCTTTGTTCAGGGTGCGCACCGGCGCATTCGTCCGGAGATACGTCGCGGTGACCGCGCCCTTTCGATTTCCTCGCTTCTTCGTCACCAGCCCTGCGCCCTGTCCCTATCTTCCCGGGCGGCAGGAGCGCAAAGTCTTCACCGAACTGGCGGGCGCGCACGCGAATGAACTGAACGATGCGCTCGGGCGGATCGGCTTTCGCCGCAGTCAGTCGGTTGCCTATCGCCCGTCGTGCGCGGGGTGCAATGCGTGCATCTCGGTTCGCGTCGTCACCCGCGATTTCCGCCCCAGTGCGACGCAGCGCAAGCTCATCCGCCGCAACGCTGATCTCGAAGTCACTGCCTGCCGCCCCTGGGCGACGGACGAGCAATATCAGCTGCTCCGCCGTTATCTCGGGCATCGCCATCCCGGCGGCGGCATGGCCGGCATGGACGATCAGGATTACGCCGACATGGTCGAACAATCCCCCGTGAATTCGGTGATCGTCGAATATCGTGAGCCGTCAGTGGATGGCGTGCCCGGCACACTGATCGGCGCCTGCCTCACCGATCAGCAGGGCGACGGGCTGTCGATGATCTACAGCTTCTTCGCGCCCGAGGCGGATGCGCGCCAGGGGCTCGGCAGCCTCATCATCCTCGATCACATCCTGCGCGCGCGCGCCGCCGGCCTGCCTTATGTCTATCTCGGATACTGGGTGAAGGGCTCGGCCCGCATGGCGTACAAGACGCGCTATCGCCCGCTCGAACTGCTCACCGCGCGCGGCTGGGTACTGGCCGGGGACGATGACATCTCCCCGTCCGAGGTTAGCGAGCGGGCCCGCGAACTCGCCTAGCAAAACGGCGCGGCGACCCGCGTAGTCACTCCTCGCTTTGCACCGTGACGTCGACGTCCAGCCGCTCCTGCCCGTCGCCCAGACGCGAGCCCTGCACCGGCGCCGCGCCCGCCGCGTCCAGCGCGATCGCGACGCGCACGTGATGCTCCTCGGGTGAGAGGCCAAGCAGCGGATCGAACCCGATCCAGCCGCAGTCCGGCACGTAGGCTTCGGCCCAGCCATGCGGCGTCGGCCGATGGTCACCCGCAAGGTCGCAATAACCCGTCACGTAGCGTGCCGGCGCACCCAGCGATCGCGCACCGGCAATGAAGATCTGCGTCATGTCGCGCGCGGTCAGCACTGGGCGGGCGAAGGCCGCCGCCGCGGTCAGGCCCTGCACTGGCCGGCCAGGGTCGGCGGCATAACGCTCATGGATCGCCAGGTTCAGCCGGTGGAGCCCCGCTATGTCGGCGGCTCCGCTCACCTCCTGCGCAAAGGTCGCAATCACCGCATCGGCCGCGGTCGCCGGGGTCGCGCGCAGGAACAATGATGGCGGCAGCACCTCGTTGGATCCCTGCACGATCCCGCCGGACGAACTCGTCACCACGTCGCCGGTGACGGTCAGCTCGATCTCCTCCACCGGCCCCGCGCAATACAGCATGGTCGTCGCATTGCCGAAGCCGTCGCGATGATGCGTCATGCGCGCGTCGCAATCGACCGCGATGTGCCAGTCCGCCACGGTCTGGTCATGCGTATTGTCGGGCGTCATGCGCAACATCTGCACAACGCGGCCCTGCGGGGCAGTGAAGCGGTAGGTGGTGCGATGCTCGATCGACAGCCGCATCAGAGGAACTTGAACTGCCGGCCGATGGCGGTGTGCAACTGGTCATTCTCGGCGATCAGCGCCTGCAGATGCTGATGCAGCCCGGATACGATCACTTCGCTCGTCCGCGTGCGCGCAATCCGGGCGTGGCGCGCCCGCGCCATCCGGTCCGCCTCGCCATGGGCGCCAGTTCGCTTGGCCAGCAACGTCAGCACCTCGACTGTCTCTTCACTCGCGGCGGCGATGCTTCGCGGCAGCTCGGCCCGCGCCAGCAGCAGGTCAATGACGTTCGCCGGCACCAGTCCGTCATTGTAGAGCCAGCGATACGCGGTCACGGCGGACACGGTCTGCAGGATCGTCGTCCACTGGTCGCGGTCCACCGTCCCGCCGACGCTCTGATCCTCGGGCAGCAGGATGTGATATTTCACGTCCAGCAGCCGCGCCGTGTTGTCCAGCCGTTCGGTCGCCTGTCCCAGCCGGATAAAAAGCGTCGTCTGGTTGCGCAGCATGCGGTGGATTGCGCCCTCGAAGCCGCGCGTCTCCGCCTTCACCGCATCCACCAGCGCCAACGTGCGGTCGGGATCGGCCCGCCCCATCCTCTTGTCGAACACCAGCCACGCGCCGTTGATCGCCTGCCACGCCTCGCGCGTCAGCGCGGTGCGCACTGCCTTGGCGTTCATCCGCGCCATGTCCAGGCAGCGCACGATCGATCCCGGGTGTGAACTGTCGCTGGTCAGGAACCGCGCCACCGCCTCGCGCGTCAGGCTGCCGGCGCTCGCGGCAAAGGCAGCATCGGTTTCCGTCACGGTCAGCGCTGACAGCCACGCCGCCTCGCCGGCCGGCCGCGGCGACAGCACGTCTAGCCGAACGGTGGCCTCCACCAGCCGGGCGATGAAGTCGGCGCGCTCCACATATCGTCCCAGCCAGTATAGCGAGGACGCGGTCCGGCTCAGCATGCGCGGCCACCCGCTGCGGTTCGCGCGTCGGGGTTCGGGCGGCGCCTCACGCGGATTGCTCCTGCACCATGCCGCCCATCATCTGGATCTGCCGCTTGCCGCCATCCAGCAGCACGAAGGAATCCTTCGTGCCGCCGCCCTGCGATGAATTCACCACCAGCGATCCTTCACGCAGCGCCACCCGCGTGAGACCACCGGGCACCACCTGCACCCCCTTAGATCCGGTCAACACGAACGGCCGAAAGTCGACGTGCCGCGGGCTGAGGCCACTGTCCGCCAGCGTCGGCACGGTCGACAGCGCCAGCGTCGGCTGCGCGATATAGCGATGCGGCTCCGCCTCCAGCGCGCGGCGGAAGTCGGCGATCTCGGCCTTCGACGCAGTCGGCCCGACGAGCATGCCATAGCCGCCCGATCCGTCGACCAGCTTCACCACCAGCTCATCGAGGTGGTCGAGCGTGTACTTAAGCGCCTCGGGCTCGCGGCAGCGGAACGTCTCGACATTCGGCAGCTTCGCCTCGCGCCCCGAATAGAAGCGCACGATCTCGGGCATGTAGCTGTAGATCGCCTTGTCATCGGCAATGCCGTTGCCCGGTGCATTGATGATCGCCACGTTGCCCGCTGCGTACGCTGCAATCAGCCCCGGCACGCCAAGCATCGAATCCGGCCGGAAGACGAGCGGATCGAGGAAGTCGTCGTCTACCCGGCGATAGATCACGTCCACCTTCACGCGGCCCGCGATGGTGCGCATGTACACCGCGTCGTCATCGACCACGAGATCCGCCGCCTCGACCAGCTCAATTCCCATCGAATCGGCAAGGAAGCTGTGCTCGTAATAGGCGGAATTATACGGCCCCGGGGTCAGCACCACGCAGGTCGGGTTCTGCCCGCAGCCGCGCGGCGCCACCGATCGCATCGTTTCCAGCAGCCGGTCCGGATAGCTGTCGACGGCCGCCACCCGGAACTGCTCGAACAGCTCGGGGCAGAGCCGCACCATCGCCTCGCGGTTCTCCAGCATGTAGCTGACGCCGGACGGCGTGCGCGCATTGTCCTCCAGCACAAAGAATTCGTCCGGCCCGGTGCGTACGAGGTCGATCCCGCAGATATGCGCCCACACGCCGTGCGGCGGGCGGATGCCCGCAATCTCGGGGCGGAACTGCGGATTGTGGAAGATCAGGTCCTCGGGCAGCACGCCCGCCTTCAGGATCTCCTGCGCGCCGTAGATATCGTCGAGAAAGGCATTGATCGCCTCCACGCGCTGGATCAGCCCTTCGGACAGGCGGGTCCATTCGTCGGCCAGGAACACGCGCGGCACGATATCGAACGGGATGATCCGCTCGCTTGCGTCGCTGTCGCCATAAACGGCGAAGGTGATGCCCAGCTGGCGGAACGTGGTTTCGGCGGCTTCCTGGCGGCGGCGCAGCTCATCCGCCGGCGTTTCGACCAGCCAGCGGCCAAGATCCGCCAGCTCCGGGCGGACCGTGCCGCCACTACCCATGATTTCGTCGAACGCCTTATGCCCCATTCGCCGCCCAACGTTGGAGGATCGTTTCGGATGCATGCTGCGCGAGAATGCTGCGGCGCACAAGCTCTGGGTTAACTAGATTCTTTACGCGGTTTGCCGGGCATTGTTCCAGCTTCGACACGAACGCGCCCGGCCGCAGCGGGCGCGGCAATCAAGAGACCGAAACTCGGCCCACCAGAGGGGCCAGCGTCACACGCGCGCCGCCCTACTCAACCCGCGTATTTGACCGAACAACCGTACGGCCGCGTCTCGGGCACCGACACCGGCTTGCCCGCCTTCACCTCGCCCAGCGCGGCCAGCACATGGTTGCGCGCGCCCGCGATGTCGGCCTTGTCCGCGGTCGGCTTGTCGTCGATCCCGCCTTGGTAGACGAGCTTCCCCGACGCATCGATCAGGTACATGTGCGGCGTCGTCTTGGCGGCATAGCCCTTGCCCACACGCCCCTGCGGATCGAGCAGATAGGCAGTCGGCTGCGCCTTCTGCGCGGTCACGAACTTCTTCGCTTCCGGCCCGGTCATGTAACCCTGCTTGCCCGGCGCGCCCGAATTGATCGTCAGCCACACCGCGCCCGCGGCTTTCGCCTTGGCCTGCGTCGCCTGCATGTTCCCGCTGTCGTAATGCTTCTGCACGAACGGGCAGCCGGGGTTGTTCCACTCCAGCACCACTGGCCGGCCCTTGAACTGGTCCAGCGTCACGCTCTTGCCGTCGGCGTCGGTCAGGCGGAAGTTGCCGGCTGGCTTGCCGGTCACTTGCTGCGCGGCGGCCGGCACGATCGCCAGCCCGGCAAGCGAGATCGCGGCGATCGGGATGAAGGACAGGATACGCATCATCACTCTCCTCAAGTCGTGCCCCCCGGCAATTGCGCGAGCATGCCTGCGGTCAGCACTTGCGGCAAGACCTGCGGCTCGGGTGCGCCCTTGGGATACCAGAGATACAGCGGCACGCCGGCGCGGTTGTGCGTCTCGATGAACCGGCCAAGCACCGGATCGCCGTCCGTCCAGTCGCCCACCAGCACCGCGACACCGCCGTCCTTGAACGCCCGAGTCGCAACGTCGGTCTCGATCGCCGCCTTTTCGTTGACCTTGCACGTCAGGCACCAGTCGGCGGTGAAATAGGCGAACACCGGCCGCCCTTCCGCACGCAGGGCGGCAAGCCGCGCCTCGCTGAACGGCTCCGCTCCCGCGAGCGCCGGCGCTGAGGTCGCCGCCTGCGGCTTCACCAGCACCACTGCCACCGCCGCCAGCGCCAGCGCGGGCACCGCCGGCCACCACGCCCGCTCGCCACCGCTCGCCTGCCGCCGCCCGGTCCACCACAGGCCGAACCCCGCCAGCAGCACGGCAGCCAGCCCAATCGTCATCCCGTCGACGCCCGCCTGCCGCCCCAACACCCAGGCGAGCGCCAGCGCGGTGAGGAACATCGGCACGGACAGGATGCGCCGCAGCCGCCCCATCCACGCGCCCGGGCGCGGCAACCGCCGCCGCAGCGCCGGTACGAAGCCGATCGCTAGGAACGGCAGCGCAATCCCCAGCCCCAGCCCGGCGAACACCAGTAGCGCCGCCGCCGCCGGCAGCACGAGGGCCGCGCCGAGTGCCGCGCCCATGAACGGGCCTGTGCACGGCGTCGCTACGAATGCGGCCAGTGCGCCAGTGGCGAAGGCGCCGCTCGCGCCCGACCGACTGGCGAAGCGCGGCGTCGGCAGCTCGAACAAGCCGGCGAGGTTCAGCGCAATCGCGGTGACGAGCAGCAGCAGCACCCCGATCACCCGCGGGTCCTGCAGCTGGAATGCCCAGCCAACCGTTGCGCCGCCCGCGCGCAGCGCCAGCAACGCGCCGCCCAGTGCCAGGCACACCAGCACCACGCCGGCGGTATAGGCCAGCGCCTCGCGCCGCGCCGCGCTCTCCGTCTCGCCCGATTTGGCGAGGCTCAGCGCCTTCAGGCTCAGGATCGGAAAGACGCAGGGCATGATGTTGAGCAGCAGCCCGCCCATCAGCGCGCCGCCGAACGCCAGCGCCGCCGCCTGCCACCCGGCCGTGCCAAGCCCCGATGATCCCTCCGCCGCCGCCACGGTGCCCTGCACCGCGCGAATGGAGAATCCCTCGCCGTCCCCGGTCGCCAGCACGCCCTCGATCGCGCCCGTCGCCGGCGTCTGCGCCGCCTTCGTCGTCACCACGATCCGGTCGCCGTCGCGCACTGCCGCCTGCGGCGCGGCATAATCGATCGCGCCGCCAGCGAGGGGATAGAAATAGATCTGCTCTGCGGTCGCGCTCGCGGGGAACGGCACGCCCAGCCGGAACTCGCCCTGCGCTGCCTGCCACACGCCTTCGGAGCCGAGCGGCCGCGGCAGCTTCTGCCGCCAGCGATCGAACTTCGCGCGCGTTGCCGGGTCCACGGCGCCATCGCCCACCGTCAGCTCGGTCGACAGCATCTGCGTCTCGGGTACGCAGATCTCCTCGGTGCAGACGAGATAATCCGCCTTAACGCTCACCGGCAGCCGCGTGCCCGGCGCCAGCCCCGCGGGAATTTTGAGATCCACCAGCTGCGCGAACGGCGCCTCATAGACGTAGTTCATCAGCCCGCCGACGATCAGCCGTCCGGGTACCGGATAACGCAGCTCGCCTGCGCTTATCCCATCGGGCAGCGTCCACTTCAGCTGCGTCTCGATCCCGGCGTCGCCGCCGTTCTTCCAATAGCCGTGCCAGCCCTTCTCGGGCCGCGAATCAAACGCCAGCGTCACGATCGATCCCGGCGCCGGCTGCGGCGTCTCGGGAACCAGGCTGATCGCGACATGCCGCGTTTGCATGCCCGGCACCTGCGCTGCGGCGGCCTGCGCCAGCAGCGTCATGACCATGAAAAACAGGGTTGCTACCCAAGCTTGCCTAGCCGCCATGTCAGGCACATACCGCGCTCGGCCCCGCAATGCACCTAAGGTCCCCGATGAAAGCTCTTCTTGCCGCCCTTCTCGCCTCGATCGCGCTGCCCGTCGCCGCGCAGGAAGCCGCGCCCGACGCTGGCTCCACGACTGTCACGACTTCCGCCCCCGCGCCAAGCACCCCGCCCAAGCTGATCGTCGCGATCTCGGTGGATCAGTTCTCGGCCGATCTCTTCGCGCAATATCGCAATCACTTCACTGACGGGTTCGCGCGCTTGCTGCAGGGCGCCGTCTTCCCGGCGGGCTACCAGAGCCACGCCGCGACCGAGACGTGCCCCGGCCACTCGACGATCCTCACCGGGATGCGCCCCGGCCACACCGGCATCATCGCCAACACCTGGATCGATCAGAAGGCGCCGCGGGAGGACAAGCAGGTCTATTGCGCCGAGGACGAGCGCGTCGCCGGCAGCAACCACAATGTCTACACCCCGTCCGATCTTCACCTGAAGGTGCCGACGCTCGGCGAGATGATGAAGGCGGCAAACCCCGCCAGCCGCGTCGTCGCGGTCGCCGGCAAGGATCGCGCGGCGATCATGATGGGCGGCCACAAGGTGGACGAGCTCTGGTTCTGGGGCGGCAAGGATTTCGTCTCCTACGCCGGCCGTCCGGTCCCCGGCGCCGTCCAGCGCGGGCGTGACGCGGTGGCAAAGCTGATCGCTTCCCCGCAGGAGCCGCTGCCGGTGCCCGGCTTCTGCCGGCCGCTGATGCAGCCGATCGACATCGGCGGGCAGGTGATGGGCAACGGCCGCTTCGCCCGCGCCGCCGGTGACACGCGCGCCTTTCGCGCCTCGCCCGCGCTCGACGGCGCGGTCTTCGCGATCGCCGCTGGCCTCATCCAGGACATGAAGCTCGGTCAGGGCACCGCCCCCGATCTGATCGCGATCGGCGCCTCGGCTACCGATTATGTCGGCCACGGCTATGGCCCGGGCGGCGGCGAGATGTGCCTCCAGATGGCGGAACTCGATCGCACCATCGGCGGCTTCCTCGCCACGCTCGATTCGTGGGGCATCGACTATGAAGTGGTGCTGACCGCCGACCACGGCGGCCATGACACGACGGAGCGCCAGCAGCAGCGCGCGATGCCCATGGAAAGCCGCGTCGCGGCCGATCTGTCTGTGTCCGATATTGGCGCCGCGATCGGCAAGCAGCTCGGCATCGCGGGCCCGGTCCTGCTCGGCTCGGAAGGCGACGTCTACGTTTCGGACAGCGTTCCCGCCAACAAGCGCGCCGCCGTCATCGCCGCAGCGGTGAAGCAGATCCGCGCCCATCCGCAGGTGCAGGCGGTCTATACCCGTGACGAGATCGCCGCCTCGTCGGTCCCGGCTGCACCGCCCGAAACCTGGACGCTGCTGCAGCGCGCCCATGCCTCGTTCGATCCGGAGCGGTCGGGCGATTTCCTCATCATGCTGAAGCCCCGCGTCACCGGCATCGCCAAGCCTGGCCCCGGCTATGTCGCGACACACGGCAGCCCTTGGGATTATGACCGCCGCGTGCCGATCCTGTTCTGGCGCAAGGGCATGAACGGCTTCGAACAGCCGCAGTCGGTGGAAACGGTGGATATCGTGCCAACGCTCGCCGCCACCATCGGCCTCAAGGTCAACGGCCTCGACGGCCGCTGCCTCGATCTCGACAGCGGCCCCGCCAACACCTGCAGCTAATCGACACTAAGCCCCTCCCCTCCGGGGGAGGGGCAGGGCGGGGCTCGTCCACACTCCCCGCCCATTCGCCGTCGGTACGTCCGCCTACGGCTGCCGCACCTCGTACGCGCGCACCCCTGGCCCTAGCCGGTTCTCGCCTAGCGCCACCCGCTCACCGCTCACATTCGCCACGAACGCCGGGCTCTTCGCCTGCCCCGGCGCCAGGCTCGCGACATTGTCGTGCACGCTAAGGCCCGCGGAGCGGTACTTGCGCTGCTCCGCCGCCACCACGATCATCCCGCCCCAATTTTCCTTGCGCGTACCCTGGACGAAGGTGTTGCGCGCGATCTCGCCGGTCGCCCCTTCGGGCAGGTCGATCATGTAGTTCGTCCGGTCGCCCGCCGTATCATCGAAGCTGTTGTCGGTGATCCGCACCTTGGGCACGCGCAGCTTGACGTAATGGCCGCCCTGCCCGCGATCGAAGCGCGAATTGGTGATCGTCACGCTGCCACGGCTGCCGAGGTACACCGAATGCGCGCAATCCTCGGTCTCATGGCACTGCCCCAGCCCCGAGAAGGTCGATCGATCGATCGTGACGTTCGATGCGTCATCGGTGCCGCCCAGGATCCCCTCCTGGCTGTCGAGGAACATCGAATTGCGCACTACGAGGTCGCCAATCTCGATGCGGATCCCCGCGCCATTGCCATCCGGCACCCGGATCTTGCGGAAGACGAGGCCGTCGACCACCGCCCCGCCGCCGCGCAGCACCAGCGCCGCCTTCCCCTCGCACGCGCCCTCGAAGATCGCGGTCCCCGGCTCCACCGCCTTGAAGGTGATGCGGCCCGCCTGCTGTACTGCGCACTCGCGATACACGCCCGGTGCGATCAGCACGGTGAAGTCGCGCCCGCGATTCTCCATCAGCGCATCGTCCAGCGTCGCGAAGCTCTGGCCGGTCTCCTGCACCGTGAAAGGTCCGCGGCCTTGCTGTGCGGCGGCCGGCGCGGCGAGCGCAACCATCAGGAGAACAGCGGGAATGCGCATGAAGAAAGTCCTTTCCCTGCCGCCCTGTCGCGCGGCGGCGAGCAGCGGCAGCAGCTTCCGGGGTTAACGCCCATGCCCGCCCGGCGCATCGGTTGACGCGCACCCCCGCTGTCCCGTCGCGGCACGGGCGCGCCATATCGCGTTTCCAGTTGCAACCGACCTAAGTCGGTCTCATTAGCGTACCGAAACGTCAAATCCTTAGGCGGAGAGGCTCACATGCAAAGCTACCTGAAGCACTATATCGATGGCGCCTGGGTCGACAGCGACGGCGGCACCCGGCACCAGGTGATCGATCCGGCGACCGAGCAGCCCTGCACCGAGATCACGCTCGGCTCGGCGGCGGACGTCGACAAGGCGGTCGCTGCCGCGAAGAAGGCGTTCAAGACCTGGTCGCAGACCAGCGTCGACGAGCGCGCCGCGATCCTCGAAAAAGTGATCGCACTCTACAAGAAGCGCATTCCCGATCTCGCCGCCGCCACCAGCCGCGAAATGGGCGCGCCGATCTCCTTCGCCAGCATGGCGCAGGCCCCCGCCGGCCTCGGCCACTTCATGGGCACGCTCGCCGCGCTGAAGGAATTCAGCTTCTCCGAAACCGCCGCCAAGGGCGCGCGCGTGGTTCATGAGCCGATCGGAGTCGTCGCCATGATCACGCCGTGGAACTGGCCGCTCAACCAGATCTGCGCCAAGGTCGCGCCGGCGCTCGCCGCCGGCAACACGATGATCCTGAAGCCGTCGGAAGAAGCGCCGTCGAATGCGATGATCCTGGCCGAGATCCTCGAGGAAGCCGGCGTTCCCGCAGGCGTCTTCAACCTCGTCAATGGTGACGGCCCGACGGTCGGCGCGGCGCTTTCGGCGCACAAGGACGTCGACATGGTCAGCTTCACCGGCTCCACCCGCGCCGGCATCGCCGTCGCGACGGCCGCCGCCGCGACGGTCAAGCGCGTCCACCAGGAACTCGGCGGCAAGGCCCCGAATGTGGTGCTCGAGGGCGCGAAGCTCGGCGAAGTGCTGCCGCCGACGCTCGCCGGCGTCATCGCCAACACCGGCCAGAGCTGCATCGCGCCCACCCGCCTCCTCGTCCACAAGAGCCAGGTCGGCGAGGCTGAGGAAGTCGTGAAGGCGATCATGGAAGCGACGCAGGTCGACAGCCCCGAGAAGGAAGGCGCGCACATCGGCCCGGTCGTCAACAAGGCGCAGTTCGAGAAGATCCAGGGGCTGATTCAGTCCGCGCTCGACGAAGGCGCCCGCCTCGTCACTGGCGGCGTCGGCCGTCCGGACGGCCGCAACGCCGGTTACTACGTAAAGCCGACCGTGCTCGCGGACGTGACGCCGGACATGCGCATCTATCGCGAGGAAACGTTCGGACCGGTCGCAACGATCACCACCTATGGCGACACCGACGAAGCGGTCGAGATGGCGAACGACACCGAATACGGCCTGTCGGCGACGATCTCGGGCGATCCGGCGGAAGCCGCGAAGATCGCCGGCAAGCTGCGTGCCGGCCTCGTCACGATCAACGCCTGGGGGCCGAACGGAGCGACGCCGTTCGGCGGCTACAAGTCGTCGGGGAACGGCCGTGAAGGCGGCAAGTGGGGCCTCACCGATTTCATGGAAGTGAAGACCATCATCGGCGAACCCGCCTGAGCCGGAACTAATGAACGGGCGCCCCACGCAAGGGCGCCCGTCTTTCATGGGAGAGAAGATATGATCGTCACCGTGCTATATCCGAACCACGAAGGCGCCAAGTTCGACGGCGCCTATTACAAGGCGACCCATGCCGAGCTCGCCAAGGCGATCTGGAATCCCGATCGCGTCGAACTGATCGAGGGCGTGGCCCCCGGCGGCGGCACCCCGCCATATGCGCTCATCGCGCACTTCCACTTCGCGTCGCCCGAAGCGATGGGCCAGGCCATGGCCAACCCGCGCATGGGCGAGCTTCAGGCGGACGTGGCGAACTTCACCGACATCACGCCGGCGATCATGATCGGCAAGCCGCTCTGATCCCGCTCCTCCGCGCGGGAGGACGCATTATTTAGATATTCCGTCACCCCGGGCTCGAACCGGGGTGACTTGCCCCAATCACAAACGATCGTGTTGAGCCTGTCGAAGCAGGTGCCCCACGCGCGCGCGTTTCAACGCCGGTGAGCGGGTCTTACGCCAGCGGCCAGAAGAAGATGATCAGCGGCGTCCCGACCGCCACCACGATCAGCGACAAAGGCGCGCCAAGCCGCGCATAATCCCCGAAGCGATAGCCGCCCGGCCCCATCACCAGCGTGTTGCACTGGTGCCCGATCGGGGTCAGGAAATCGCATCCCGCGCCCACCGCGGTCGCCATCAGGAACGCTTCGGGGCGATAGCCAAGATCACTGGCAAAGGTCGCCGCGATCGGTGCCATCACCAGCACCGTCGCCGCATTGTTCAGGAACGGCGTCACCGCCATCGCTGCCGCCAGGATCAGCGCCACCGCGCCCCAGCCGGGCAGCGTCTGTGCCACCTGCGCCAGCCATGTCGCGATCACGTCCGAGGCCCCGGTCGTGCGCAGCGTATCCGATACCGGGATCAGCGCGCCCAGCATGATCAGGATCGGCCATTCGATATGGTCGTACGCATCGCGCAGCGGCAGCGCGCCGATTGCGAGGATTGTGCCCGCCGCCGCGAAGAACGCCACCGCCACCGGCACCAGCCCCAGCGCCGTCGCGCTCATCGCGACACCGAGGATCGCCACCGCCAGCCAGCCCTTGCGCGACGTGCCGAGCCGCATCTCGCGCTCCGCGAGCGGCAGGCAGCCAAGATCGCGCAGTCGCTCGGGCAACAGGCCGAGTGGCCCCTGAAGCACCACCACGTCGCCCGCACGCAGCACGGTATTGGCCAGCCGCCGCGACAGCCGCTCGCCCCCGCGAGAAATCGCGATCAGGTTGATGCCGTACAGCGTCTGCAGCCGGATTCGCCCCGCCGTCTGCCCGACGAGGATTGAACCGATGTTGATCACCGCTTCGATCACGCCCGTCTCGTCACCGGCCGATCCTTCCGGCGCCAGCCGGTCCGCGCCTTCCAGCTTCAGCCGGTCGCGCGCGATCACGCGCTCCAGCGCGTCGGGCTCGCCGGCCAGGATCAGCACGTCGTCCTCGTGCAGCACGTCATCACGGTGCGGCGCGCTGCGCATCTCGGCGCGCAGGATCTGCGTGATGGTGATTTCCTGCTCGTGCCGCTCCAGGAACTCACCCACCGTCTCGCCGACCGCCGGCGATCCCTCGGAAACGACGACTTCGGTGACATAGCCGGTGATGTCGAGCGCCTCGCCCATCGTCGGCGCCGCGCGCCGGTCGGCCGGGATCAGGCGATAGGCAACGGCAAGATACAGCAGCCCGATCAGCAGCAGGCACGCGCCCACCGGCGTATAATCGAACATGCCGAACGGATGCCCGGTCATCTGCTCGCGCACCCGGCTGACGATGATGTTGGGTGACGTGCCGACCAGCGTCATCAGCCCGCCCAGCAGCGAGGCGGTCGCCATCGGCATCAGGAACACGGAGGGGCTCGCATTGCTCCTGCGCGCCATCTGGAACGCCGCCGGCATCAGCATCGCCAGCGCGCCGATGTTCTTGACCAGCGCACTCGCCACGCCGACCGATCCCGTCAGCACCAGCAGTTGCCCACGCACGCTGCGCACCCGCCGCGAGATGCCGCGCAACGCCCGCTCGATCACGCCCGATCTTTGCACCGCGCCCGAGATCACCAGCGCCGATCCGACGATGATGACGATATCGTCGGAAAAGCCCTTGAACGCCTCCTCTGGCTTGACGATGCCAAGCGCCAGCGCCGCGAGCAACGCCAGGATCGCCACCACGTCGTAGCGAAAGCGCCCCCAGATGAAGAGCGCCATCATCCCCGCCAACGTGGCGAGGGAGAGATATTGCGGCAGCGTCATCGGTCCCCGGCGATGGCGTTGAAGATGAAGCGGAAACGGCGCGCAGGGCGTTCGGTTGCGTGGACCGGTACGATATCGTATATACACGGATATACGGAGGTCGCGATGGGTGTCATAGAAGGAAAGATCTTCAAGAGCGGCAATAGCGCCGCGATACGCTTGCCCAAAGAGCTTGGCGCCGAGATCGGGATGGGCGTGTTGCTCGAGCGCGTCGGCAACAAGATCGAGGTCACGCTCAAGAACGATCCCGCCGAGGAGAAGAAGCGCATCGCCGCACTTGCCACTACGCTTCAGGATATCTGGTCCGATGCCCCGCTGCGTCGGGAACGCGGCCAGCGCGATCCGGTTGAAATCCCGGCCCGTGCTGCGACGTGAACGGGTTCCTGCTCGACAGCGACGCGGCGATTCACCTGCGCGATGGGACGGCGGGCGTCAGCCAGCGCCTGGTAACCCTCGGTGTCATCCCCCACCTGTCACTCATCACCCGGATTGAACTGGAAGGTGGCGTCGTCGCCGTGCCTGCACTTCGGGAGCATCGTCGCGCCGCGCTCGACCGTCTTCTGGCGACGTTGCCTACGCTGCCGGTCGATGACAAGGTGGCGGCGCAATATCGGACGATCGTCGAGGCTCTTGGCTATTCCCGTCGGCAGGTGCTTGATCGGCTGATCGCTGCCACGGCGATAGTGCATCAGCTCAGGCTCATCACGATGAACGCCGATGATTTTCGCGTTATTCCCGGCCTGAGCCTCGAAGTGTGGCAGGCAGTATAACCCGGGTTCCGGCTTGATCCTCCGCCGCGTCCGGCGAGCCTTCCGCGTCCTCAATAATCCCGCGAAATCCGGACGTTCGCGCTTTGCCGCCCCAACGTGGAGATGCTCGAGAGCAGCGACAGCCAGCGCGTCACCTGGAACTCGACGCGAGTCGCGGAATAGCCCTGCCCGTCGGTCACGATCTCCGCGTACAGCCGCCGGGTCACGTACTTGCCCGCCGCGATCGACGTTCCCTGTCCGGTCTGCGGATCGGCCGGCAGGATGCGCAGGCGATCGAGGCCCGCGGCACGGCGCACCGCGTTGATCGGATTGAGCCCACCGTTCCCGTCCCGCAGTGCCGCCACCGCCGCGGCCAGCTGCAGCGCCTCAGGCGCCGACAGGTTGGTGATCGACGTGCCGAACAGCAATCGGGACAACAGCTCGTCCGCCGGCAACGCAGGCACGCTGGTGAAGGTGATCTCAGGCTTCAGCGCCACGCCCGTCACCCGGATCGAGGCGTTCAGGCCGGTGGTGTCGGCATTCGCCTCGATGTCGAGCGCCGGATTGGCCGGCACTTCGCCGGCGAAGCGGATCACGCCGCGCACCAGCTCGAACTCGCGGCCGGCGAACTCGTAATCGCCGCGGATCAGGTCCGCGCGCCCGGTGATCGCCGGATTGTCCGGCGCGCCGCCGATCGCCAGGTCGGCGGACCATTCGCTCGTCAGCCCCAGCCCGCTGACCAGCAGCTGGTCGGAGGCACGCGCATGGATGTCGAGCCGCCACGGCGTGGGCGGCCGCGCCAGCTCCTCGCCCGTGTCGATGCGGTTGATCTCGCGCACGTTGAGCCGCGGCACTGCGCTCGCCGCGGTCGCCTGCCCCAGCCGGTACCGGCTCTGGTCAAGCCGAACCGCGCCCGAGATCAGCCCGCCGCGCCCGCTCGACTGGAACCGCAGCGGCCCCGTCACGGTTGCACCAATATCGTCGCGGTTGATCATCACTGCCTTGTCGGCGTTCAGCGTCAGGTCCAGCCCTACGCCCTCTTCAGCACCGAAGTTGAACCGGCCGGTGCCGCTCACGCGCCCGCCGCGCCCGGCATCCGCGCTGAACTGCTCGATCGCGAGCCGCGATCCGGCGAAGCGGCCCGCCGCCTGAACGTTGGTCAGGATCGTGCCCGTCGTTGCGCTCTCGATCCGCGCCCCGTTCGCGCGCACCGCGCCCCGGATCGTCGGGCTCGCCACCGTTCCGCTTACGTCGGCAGCGATCGACACCGGGCCGGACAGGTCGAACATCTCCTGCCGGCTTAATCGCCAGATCGTATCGGCCGGCCCGTCGTAGCGCATTTGCGCAAACAACCCGGCGCGCGCCACCCGCGTCGCAAGATCCCCCTCGCCCAGCCGCAGCAGCGCCTGCGCACGTCCCACCGTTTTGCCCCCCGAAGCGACGATCGCGCGGATCCCGGCCTTGTCGGCCGTCAGCACGCCGGCGATCCCCATGTCGATCGGGGCGGAGGACAGGAGCAGCCCCGACCGCGTCAGCCCGCGCACCGTCATGTCGATCCGGCCCGTCGGCGCCCCGCCCGCGCTGCTCGTGTAGCTGAGCTTGCCCGATGCCGTGCCGCCAAGGCCAAGCCCGGGTTGCCCGATGTCGAGCACGGCAAGCGGCATCCGCGCCAGCGCTGCGTCGATCGTATTGCCATCGGGGGCGAACCGGCCGGATATCATCGCCTCGCCGCCCGCAAAGGCAAGCTTCGTCGCGGCCAGGCGCCACGCCTCGCCGTCGCGCGTCAGCACCGCCGGCGTCTCCAGGCGCAGCGGGCGGCGATCGACCGTCCCCTCCGCCGCGATGCGATAGCTGTCGGGCGCGACGTCGATCACGCTCTGGATCGCGAATGCGCGCCCGCGAGATCCGGCGATATTCGCCCGCACCTGCCCCTCGCCCCCGCGCAGCCGCACGGTCGCGTTGAACCGTGCCAGGCTCAGCGCCCCGCGCCGCAGCCCGAGACCGCTCACGCTCCCCTCGACCGACGTGCCCGTCGGATCGAGCAGCGCCACCATGTCGAGCCGCCCCTGCCGGACCGTCACGGCGTCCGCCAGCGTCGCATCGCGCACGCCAAGCCGGGCGGCGATCCGCTGGATGTCGCCGACCGGGTTCAGCAGCACCTCGCCATCGATCCCGCCGCCGGAGACCGCCAGCCGCCCGGCAAAGCCACCCTCGACGATGTCGATCGTGCCCGCCGCCCGCGTTCCGCTCACGTCCAGCCGCGCCACCGCGATCTGCGCCTGTCCGCCGCGTGGCAGCAGGATCTCGCCCGCACCGTCAAACGGCCCGAGCCGGGAGGTGCCAGCCGCACCAAAGGCGAAGCCGCTCGCCGTGGGATCGAGGTGCAACCGCACGTCGCGCAGCCCCATCGCCTCGTTCGGGCGCTGGAAGCGAAGGTCCATTTTCGGCCGCTCGATCGGCCCGTCCAGCGTCAGCGTCACCGGCCCATAGCTCGCCTGCCGCCCGCCGCCCTCGAAGTGGAAGGTGCCGTCGCGCCGCCGGTATCCGTTGCCGGTTAACCGGATCGACGGCCCGGTCAGCACCAGGTTGCGGAAGTGGAGGATGCCGTCGGGCGTCCGCTCCAGCCCGGTCACGATTCGCGGCAGCCCGCCGGCCAGGCTGCGGAAGAAGGCATTGTCCAGCCGCACCATCTGCGCCGTCCCGCTGCCCACCACGCGCGTGCCACGCCCGCCTGGCCCGGGCACGACGCGCAGCCGCGAGGTCACGTCGACGACGCCCAGCCCCGGGATCAGATACCGCCCCAGCACGCCGTTCAGCCCGACCTGATATTCCCCGGTGCGCAGGTCCAGCACCAGCCCGATCCGTCCCGTCAGCTTGTCGGAGCGCAGGCGAAGGTCGTCTCCGGTCACCATGCGCGACGTGACGCGCAGCACGCCATCCACCGACAGGTTGCGCAGGATGCCGCCCGCGACATCGCCCACCCCGGTCACGCGCGCTGCGGTCAGGCGCACTGGCAGCAGCACCGGCGGCGGCGACAGCCGCCCCTTGCCTGCCGCCCGCGCCATCTCGAACCCGGTATTGTCGAACGCCACGCGCGGCGCCGTGATGCGATAGTCGAAAGCGGCGGTCGCAAACGGCCCGTCCAGCACCGCACGCAGCTCCACGTTGCGCCCGCTCATGTTCGGGAAGAGCGCCGCGGGCCGCAGCAGCTGCGCGCGCAGCCGAAGGTTGCGCCACGCGCCGGCGCCCAGATCCGCCGTGCCGTCCGCCTCCACCGCCAACGCTGCCGAGCGCAGCGACAGATTGCCCTCGAGCCGGCGGTTTGCCAGCGTCGCGCCGCCGTTCACCGCCACGCTCGGGCTGGTCAGCCGCTGCAGCTTGCCCTTGGTCAGCGTCCTGGGCGCGATCATGCCGGTCAGCGTATAGGCGCCCGCGCGGTTGCCCAGCGCCAGGTCGATCACTCGCACCCCGCCCGCCAGCGCCACCGCCCGCCCCTGCCACGCAGTCCAACGCCCCGCGCCGCCGACGTCCAGTGACAGCGGCTGGCGAATGCCCACCGTGCGCGCCAGCAGCCCCTGCGCCGCGCCCCGCGCCCGGACGTCGATGTCGAACCGGTCGCGATCGGGCGCGGCATCGATCTTCAATTCCAGCCGGTCGCTGCCCTCGACGAGCGCGCTCAGCTCCACCAGCGCCTTGCCGCCCCGGATATCCGCGCGCCCGTTCACCCGGCCGTAGCGGGTGCGCCCGGTCACCTGCTTCGCCACCACCAGCCGCTCGACCGAAAGCCGCCCGATGACAATGTCGAAATCGGGCAGGATCGGCCCCTGCCGCCCGGTCGGCCGCGTGCGCGGCCATTTCGCCAGCGTCGCCACCGGCACGACGAGCGATCGGATCTCCAGCCGCCCGGAAAGCCAGGCGAACGGCCGCCAGTCGAGGTCCGCGCGCGGCGCGACGAACACCAGCCCCTCGGGATCGTGCACCCGCACGTCGCGCAGCACCGCCGCGCCGTACAGCGATCCGTCGATCCGCCCGACGGTGAAGCGCAGGCCGTTCGCCGGCCGCGCCTTGTTGATCCGCTCGGCCACCCAGCGATGGCCGACATCGGTATCGACGATCCACAGGCTCGCGGCGAGGATCGCCACCACCAACAGCAGGCCGCCGAGCACCCAGCGCCACACGGTGCGCATCAGAACGCCTGTCCGAGCGAGACGTACACCGCGAGCCGCGAGTCGCCGGGCTGCGGGTTCAGCGGCGTGCCCACGTCGACGCGGATCGGCCCGAAGCTGCTGTAATAGCGCACGCCGACGCCCGCGCCGTAGCGGAGCCCCGAAAAGTCCGGCAGCGGCCGGGTGTAGATGTTGCCCGCGTCGAAGAACGGCACCACGCCGAAATTGCCGAACGCCTTCACCCGCGCCTCGATCGCGAATTCGGCCAGGCTGCGCCCGCCGATCGGATCGTTGTTCGGATCGCGCGGCCCGATCGATTGGTAGCCGTAGCCGCGCACCGATGCGCCGCCGCCGGCATAGAAGCGCCGCGACGGCGCGATCGCGTCGCGCGGCGCGCCGACAATCGTGCCCAGCCGCACCCGCCCGGCCAGCACCACCCCGCCGACCGACTTGTACGCGCTCGCATCCACCTGCGTGCGGGCATAACCGAAGGCCGATCCCTGAAGCGACAGTTCGGGGCTCAGCCGCCCGCCCAGCCGGAAGCCGCGCGTCGGATTGAGCAGATCGTCGGACCCGTCGTAGATCAGGCTGCTCGGCGCGGCGGCGATGAAAAAGGTGCGCCGCCGCGGCTCGCCGGTCGATACGATCACGTCGCGCTCGTCGGATGTCAGCAGCTCCGCGCCCAGCGACCAGGTCCAGGCCTTCTGGAAGAAGATGTTGGTCTGCCGCTCGAGGCTGCCGGACAGCGTGAAGGTGCGCGCCTCATAAGCGTCGCGCCGCGTATGCGCGGCTGCGATCTGCCCCGTCAGCACCCGGTCGCGCCCACGGAAGTTGTTGCGGCGATAGGTCACCGCGCCAAGCTGCTCCTGCGTGCCCAGCACCGCGCGCAGCGTCAGGGCGCCTTCGGGCGGGAACAGGTTGCGATGCGTCCAGCTCGCCTCGACGCGCGCGCCTTCACCGGTGCCATAGCCGATCTCGCCCGCGATGGTGCGCGGCGGCGCCGGTTCCAGCCGGACGTCGATGTCGACCGTCCCCGGGGTCGTCCCCGGCACCGGCTTCACTTCCGCAACCGAGACGAGGCCGGTCTGGATCAGTGCGCGGCGCAGATCGTCGAGCCTCGGCGCATAATAAAGGTCGCCCGGATCGAACCGCGCGATCTCCTGCACGTGCTTCGCGTCGAACACATGGTTGTCGGCATTGGTGCGGATCGCACCGAACACCCGCGACGTGCCTGGATCGAGCGCCAGGTCCAGCGTCGCCGTCTGCGTCTCATGGTCGATCGTCACCACCGGCTCGCCGATCTTGGCGAAGGGGAAGCCCTGCGCCCCCACCTCGGCGCGCAGCCGCGCCTCGGCCTCGGCGATCGTGTCGGCGTTGACCAGCTGGTCGGGCGCCACGCCGAACGCCCGGCGCAGGTCGTCGGCCTTGTCCCCCGCCGCGGCGACGCCCTCGATCGTCACGTCCTTCAGCCGGTAGATCGCGCCCGGCTCCGCCTCCAGCACCACCTGCAGCCGCCCGTCGCCGGGCTCGACGCGGGTCTGCACGCGCGCATCATAATAGCCTTCGCCGCGCAGCAGCGTCAGGAGCAGCTCGGAATCCTCACGCGCGCGCCGGTCGAGCTGCGCCGCATTGGCCGGCTCCCCGTCATGCTGGTCCAGCACCGACAAATCGGCGAAGCGCTGGCGCAGCAGCGGCGTCGAGGCAGCGCCAAGGCCGTCGATCCGCCAGTTGTAGCGAGTCTCGCCAATCGTCGCCGCGCTGCGCGGGTCAGCGCTCGCGGGCTCGGGCGTCAGCTCCGGCCAGGCGACGCCGATGTCGGGCATGTCCGCCAGTGGCGCGCTCGGGTCCAGCGCCGGCTCTGCGACAGGCGCACTCGCCTGTTGCGCCGCGGCGGGTAACGCGGCGAGGAACGCGACCAGACCTGCCGCGCCGATCGGCGCGCCCCGCCCAAACATGGCAATTCCCTAGGGAAAGCTGCGACACGCGGCAATGGCGCCGCGCGATCAATGCACCGCGCCGACGGGGGCGTCGGTCGCAAGCCAGTCGATCAGCCGCTCGATCTGACGCCAGTGGCAGAAATGGATGTAGTTGCCACGGCTGCGGCTGGCGTCCGCGCGCGCTGCGGCGGCATCGGCGGCGGCATCGCCATGGATCTCGATCAGCGATGCGGCATCGGCGACCGCGCCGCGCCCGGCGAGGTAGAGGATCTTGGGCAAGGGCGACCTTCTCGGTGTGTTCGGGGGCGGCGGTGTTCTCCCGCCTTCGCTCGCCGCTCTACCGGTACACTTCCCTAGGCTCGGTGAACGGCGACGGTTAACGCGCGGGCAGTAGCGTCGCGCCGCGCGACGTGCGAAGGGCGCCGCCATCATGACCGATCCCGCACCCCGGCCGGCCAACGCCGGCGGCTTCATCATCGCCGCATCTTTGCTGCTCGGCACGATCATCGGCCTTGTCTTCGGCCAGCCCTCGATCGGCTTCCTCGCCGGTCTTGCCTTCGGCAGTGTTGTCGCGATCATCCTTTGGCAGAAAGACCGCACGCGCGGCAGCTGACGGCATGCTCGTCTTCGTCCCGCGCGCCGTCGGGGGACATGCCCCAGACGCCGCCAGCGCCTAGGGCGCGCGCAGCAACAGCTTCACCCGCCCGATCACGGTCACCTCGCCGGCGGCGCACGTGATCGGCGCATAATCCGGATTGTCGCTCGCCAGCACGATCCGCGCGCCCTCGCGCCGCAGCCGCTTCACCAGCAGCTCGTCCCCCCGCCGCACCACGTGAATCGCGCCCGCTGACAGCCGCACGTCACTGCAATCCACCAGCAAGCGATCGCCCGCCAGCATGCCCGGGGCCATCGAATCGCCTACCACGTCGATGATCGATGCACTGTCCGGGCTGACGCCGGCGTCACGCAGCATCCGCGCGGTGAAATGCTCCGCCCGCACCACGCGCTCCTCCCCCGGTGCCGCGCCGCGCCCGGCCGAGGCGGCAACCGACAGATACGGCACCGCCACCTCCGCCTCGCGCGCCGGCCCGCCGAGCAGCGCCTCGTCAACGCCCAGGAACTGCGCGAGCGTCGCCCGGTCGCGCTCCGCCAGCTGCCGCGGCGTCCCGCGCCGCACGAATTGCTGCAGATAGGCAAGGTTGCGACCGATCAGCCGCGACAGTTCGGACAGACTCACGCCGCGCGCCACCGCCAGTTGTTCCAGGGTCTCGCCGACAGTTCGCATCGCTCGATCATAGCCTAGGATTTTTCCTAGACAAGTTGGAGAAGTTGCAGGAACAAAATGGGAACAGCGAATCGGAGGATGCCATGTCCCTGTTGGTCGAGATTGACCGTTACCTGCGCCGAACGGGCGTTGCTCCCACCACCTTCGGGCGCCGCGCGGTCAACGATCCGCGCCTCGTGCTCGACATGCGCGCGGGCCGCATGCCCGGCGCGCACGTCCGCGCGCGGGTCGAGGCCTTGTTGCGTGGGGCGGAATGATGCGCGGCCCCTGCCCCACCATCCTGCTCGGCCGTGCGCTCACCGCCTCGGCCGCGCTGGCCGGCACGCCGATCGAGATCACGGCTGACGAGACCACCGCGTGGCACAGCGCCACGTTCAGCGGCGCGCGTCACGCGATCGAGATGCGGGCGCCAGTGGCCGCCCGATCGTGGCTGGAGACGGTCGGCGACATCGACGTGTCGCTACCCGGGCATTTGCTGGCGGAACTGTCGGTCACCCGCCGCAGCGAAAGCGCCGGAATGCTTCACGTCCGGATCGAGGCGCTGACGGTGGTCGGCGCTTGAATCCGGTCAGCCGCGCGCCATCCGCCGCAGCATGACGAGCGTATCGTCGAGGCTCGCCGGCTGCTCCGCGGCCGCCGGCGGCTCCGGCTCCGCCGGCATCTGAGGCGTCGCGGGCGCCGCCTTCTTGCGCCGCGCCCCGCGCTCGAGACGCTCGAGCAGGCTGGCCAGGCTCTCGTCCGCCGGCTCGGGCTGCGCCTGACCTGTTTCCGCGCGCGGCGCCGTCACCGGTGGAACGTCCGCCATCGGCTCCGGCAGCGGTTCGGGCGCGGCGACGGCCTCAGCCACAGCCACAGCCTCAGCCTCAGCCTCAGCCTCAGCCTCAGCCTCAGCCTCAGCCTCAGCCTCAACCTCAACCTCAACCTCAACCTCAACCTCAACCTCAACCTCAACCTCAACCGGGATGATCGGCGGCGATTCGAACTCAGCCAAAGGGGTTTCTTCGATCTCTTCCACCGGCGCCGGCTCCGCATGCGCAATGGGTCCCGGCACCATCTCCTGCACCGGTGGCGCCGGGGCGAGCTGTGGCACCGACCGCACCGGTTCGCGCGGCACGTCGGGCACCGAGATCGGGTCGAACGCGGCCAGCGGCTGGTCGAGATCCGCCGGCAACGGCTGCTCCAGTTCCGGCACGCCGCGCGTGACGGACACCGTCACCATCGGCAGCGGCGGGCCCAGGTCTTCGGCGGCGCGGATCGGCCGGCGCGGATTGGCATCGGGATGCGCATCCGCCCGCCGTACCACCGGCGCGCTTTCGGACAGTAGCTCCGCCGTCACCCGGCGGCCGCGAGCCGGCGCGGGCCGGCGCCCACCCCAATACAGCACCGCTGCCAGCGCCAGGAACGGTGCCATCGCCACTAGCGCCAGCAGCGTTCGCCCGGTCACCCCGATCGGCGGCGTCGCCGCGTGCAGCAATTGCGGCAGCGACAGGCGCCACATCGCCAAGTCGAGGTCGACCTGCGGCATGGCGGCGACCAGTGCGGCGACGATCACGCCGGCCGCGATCATGATCGCGGCACCGATCCGCCGCACCACGTCTGCATCTCGTTGCTTCGCGCTCATCGACCACCTTTTTCCCGAGCAGCCAACAGCCGCTGGTAAACCGGTTCGTAGCGCGAAATATTTGACGACCAGTTACGCTCGCGCTCGACGAACGCCCGCGCCCGCGCCCGCCGCGCGTCCCATTCATCCCGGTCCGCAAGCAGCCCGGCCAGCGCCGTGGCGATCGCGGCCGGATCGTCCGCCGCAAACAACGTCCCCGTTTCGCCATCGCGGATCAGCTCGCGATGGCCGCCGACATCCGATGCCGCCACCAGCCGCCCCTGCGCCATCGCCTCCAGCGGCTTCAGCGGCGTCACCAGATCGGTCAGCCGCATCCGCTTCCTGGGATAGGCCAGCACGTCGACCAGGCTGTAATAGCGCTCCACCTCCTGGTGCGGCACGCGCCCGACGAAGCGGATGCGCGCCGCCGCCGGGGACGCCGCGGCCTGCGCGCGCAGGCTTGCTTCCATCGGCCCGCCGCCGACCAGGATCAGCTGCGCCCCGGGCCGCCGCGCGATCAGCGCCGGCATCGCGGCGATCAGATCGTCCAGCCCTTCGTAATCGTAGAAGCTGCCGATGAAGCCGATCACCTCGCCGTCCAGCCCAAGTTCTGCCGCCAGCGCATCGTCGCGCGCCGGCGGATCGCCGAACATGCCCATGTCGACGCCATTGGGGGATACCATGATGCGGTCCTCGGCCACGCCGCGCGCGATCAGGTCCTGCTTCAGCCCCTCGCAGATCACCGCCACCGCGTCCGCCCGCGCCACTGCCCAGCTCTCCAGCGCGCGAGTCGCACGGTACCGCGCCGATCCCTCGCGTCCCGTCCCGTTGCCCACCGCGGCATCCTCCCAGAAGGCGCGGATCTCGTAGAGGAACGGCAGCTTCAACCGGCGTACCACCGGCAACGCGGCCAGCGCGTCCAGCACCGGCGAATGGGCGTGGATGATGTCCGGGCGGAAATCCTTGGCGACGGCCGCGATGCGCCGCGAAAAGGCCGCGATCTCCGCTGCTTCGCCGAGCGGCGCGGGCAGCTGAAGCGCGCGGGGTGTGCGGTGGAAATCGATCCCGTCGACCGCCTCGTGCGCCGGCGCATCGTGATGATAGCGCGCGCCCGTCACCGCCGCGACGTCCCAGCCGCGCGCCAGCTGCGCCTTGATGATGGCGCGCGTGCGAAACGTGTAACCGCTCTGCAGCGGCAGGCCGTGGTCGAGAACGTGGAGGATGCGCATCGCTGCCCAGATGGCACAGCCGCGCTTAACGGCGAGTCAAAATCAGGCGCCGGCGATCCCGCTGGCCACCCGCCTAAGGTGCGGCGGAGGAGACATGCCCCTCCGCCGCTACCGGTCAGTTGCTGTCCGAATCGTCGTCATCGTCCACGACGAGCACGATGCCGCCGATCACGATCGCCGCTGCCAGCACCGCCGGCACCCACGTCCCGGCTGCCGCCTTGCTCGCCTTGCCGACCGGCGCACCAGCGCGCGCCTGCGTCAGGGAAAGCTTGGACGCGGCCGGCGCGGTCGCCGCAGGTGCGGCGGTCGCGGCGACCGGCGCGGCGACAAGCGCGCTGGCTGCAAGACCGGCAAGAAGTTTTGAGATCATAAGACGTCTCCCGTAGTGTGTCAGCGCACGCACGGGCGCGGCGCGGGTCACCAACGTCTTTGGTTCCGTGAAAGTCCCATCCGTTCCACGATTTGGCAAGATCTGCGGCATTTCTGCAACGCCCCTGATCTTCCGCGCCGGGTTCGTTTACGGCGCGTCAACTGCCCGCCATTACCCTGCCGCCAACCTCGGGACGAACGGCGCCGCTGCGATGATCGATAATTTCGCCCTCGGGCTCAGCCACGGGCTCATGCTGCTCGCCGCGTTCCTGCTTCTGCGCCGCGACGATCTCGACGAGGAGACGTCGCCTGCCGAAACACCGCGCAGGCCCGCGGAGACCGAAGCACCGGCCAAGCAAAGGTTCGGCTGGCGTGCGTGATTTCGCCTTCATCGGTTTCCTGCTGGCGCTGTTCGGGCTCGGCTTCCGCCGGCCGTTCCTGTTCGTCCTCACCTATGTCTACATCGACATCGTCTCGCCCCAGCGGCTGACCTATTATCTGCTCAACAGCGTGCCCATTTCCGCGGTCGCCGCCGGCCTTGCCGTGCTCGGCTGGCTGGTGATGGACGACAAGCGCGATTCGCGCTTCGCCCCGCGCCAGGGGCTGATCCTCCTGCTGCTGATCTATTGCGGCATCACCACCCGCACCGCTGATTTCCCGATCGACGCCGCCGGCAAATGGGAATGGGTGTGGAAGAACCTCGCCTTTGCCGTCTTCCTCCCGCTCACCTTGCGCACGAAGCTGCGGATCGAGGCGCTGCTGCTGTTCATTGTCCTCTCGGCCAGTTCGATCATCATCGTCGGCGGGATCAAGACGCTCGCCTCGGGCGGCGGCTATGGCGAACTGAACCTCATGGTCGCCAATAATTCCGGCCTCTACGAAGGCTCGATCATCTCCGCGGTGGCGATCTCGCTCATCCCGATCATCCTGTGGTTCGGCCGCTACGGCACGATCTTCCCGCCGGACTGGAAGGTGTGGCTGTTCGTCGGCGCGCTCGTCTTCGCCTGCCTGCTGATTCCGGTCGGCACCTCGGCGCGCACCGGCCTCCTGTGCATCGGCCTCCTCGCCGTGCTGATGCTGCGCGAGGTGAAGCGGCGCATGCTGTATATCGCTGCGCTGGCATTGATCGGCGTCGCCGCCGTCCCCTTCCTCCCCAGCGCGTTCAGCGAGCGGATGGGCACGATCAAGACGTACAAGGCCGACGAATCCGCCTCCACCCGGATCGCGGTGTGGAAATGGACCTGGGACTACGCCAAGACCCATCCGTTCGGCGGCGGGTTCGAGGCGTACCGTCAGAACCAGATCCGCTACGATACCGTCCATGTCGAAGGCGAAGGCGCCGCCACCACGGTCAAGCGCAACCTCACCGTCGACAAGAGCCGCGCCTATCATTCCAGCTATTTCGAGATGCTCGGCGAACAGGGCTTCCCGGGGCTGGCGCTCTGGCTGCTGATCAACGTCATCGGCGTCATCCGGATGGAAGTGCTCCGCCGCCGCTACAAGGCGGGCGAATTCGCCTGGGCCGGCAGCCTCGCCGGCGCGCTGCAGCACGCGCATCTCATCTATCTGCTCGGCGGGGCGTTCGTCGGCATCGCCTTCCAGTCGTTCCTCTACATGCTGCTCGGCGCGCAGATCGGCCTCGACACCTATCTCGCCCGCCGCGCCAGGGAGACGAGCTGGCGCCCGATGCGCCGCGAGCGCGCCGCCCCGGCAGCAGCTACCGGCTAAGCCCCCGCCTTGCCGCCGCATGGCCGGTGCGCGACAAGGCCGCCATGCCGCGTGACGATCCCGCCATCACGCTTCTGCCGCTGACGCTGCAGGATCTCGCGCCCGCGCTCGCCATCCAGGCGCAGGCCTATCCTGCCTTCCTGGTCGAGGACGAGGCCGCCTTCGCCAGCCGGATCACGCTCTCCCGGTCCCATTGCTTCGCCGCGAAGCGCGACGGCCAGCTCGTCGGTTATATCCTCGCCCACGCCTGGCCCCGCCAGTCGCCGCCCGCGGTCGGCGCGGTCCTCTCGGACGGCGAGCCCGCCGAGGTCCTCTACATCCACGATCTCGCGATTGCCGCGGCCGGCCGTGGTATTGATCTCGGGCGCCGCCTCGTCAGGCGCGCCTTCGACGCCGCTTCGCTCGACGGGCTGGGCCGCGCGGAGCTGATCGCCGTAGAGGGCGCCGCTGCCTATTGGCGCACGCTCGGCTTCCACGAGGAATCGCCGACGGCCGGGCTTGCCGCCAAGCTCGCCACCTACGGCGCCGACGCCCGCTGGATGGTCCGCGCCATTACGAAACCTTGATCGCAACCCTCCGGCGTTCCCTTGGTTGATCCGGGTGACGCAAGCGAGAAGAGGCAAGGATGAACCAGCAGTCGAGCGGCAAGCCCGGTGACACCCCGAGCGCCGGCAATCAGGCGCGCGATCCCCGGCAGGACGCAGGCCAGGACGAATCGATCACCCGCCGCCTCGAAGAGGATCCGGAGGACATCGACGCGCGGCTCGACAATGCGCTCGACGAGACGATGGACGCGAGCGACCCGCCCGAGATGACTCAGCCCGGCGGCCGCCACGAACCGCCGCCAAGCTCCGGGTTCCAGGACGAGGACTGACGAGCGCAAAAAGCAGGCGGGGCAGCTAATTTGCCCCGCGGCCTTTCAGTTTCGCCCGGAAGTCCTATCTAGGGGTTGCTGAACGTCGCCTGCGACGGATGATGACGAGCCGTCTCGGCTCCACACTTTGTCCCTTTCTAGCCTCAAGACGCCGGGATGTGCCGCTGTTGGCGCATGCCCGACACCCATGGGACAAGGATATTCTCATGATCACCGGAACCGTAAAATTCTTCAATAACGACAAGGGCTATGGCTTCATCGCGCCGGAAGACGGCAGCGGCGACGCTTTCGTCCACATCTCGGCCGTCGAGCGCGCCGGCATGCGCACGCTCGATAAGGACCAGCGCGTGACCTACGAGCTGGAAACCGATCGTCGCGGCAAGACCTCTGCCGTGAACCTTCAGGGCGCCTGATCGAGCGGCGGGTGGCGGGGTGCCCGGCACCCCCCGCCCGCCCTCTCAGGCACAGTGCCCGGATCCACTCGGCTGGGCCGATCTTCGGCCCCCTCGCGCGGGTCCGGGCTGCTCCCCCCTTCCCGGCATGTGAGGCGATATGTCCAGAATTCCCGTTGCCCGTTTCCTGATTGCCAAGGATGGCAATGGTGACTTCCGCCTGACCGTGCGGGACACCCGCTACAATTCGCAGAGCTATCCGATCGTGACGGCGAACCTGCAGGCGGAGACATTCAAGACCGCCGCCGCCGCTCGCACCTTCGCCAAGCAGGAATTCGGCGCCCAGGCGGGCCAGTTCGCGTCCAAGTAACGACGCGAGGAGCCGGCGCCATGCCCGATCGGGAACACGATCTGTCGGCGCAGCAAGTGCTGGAAGCGCAGCAGGCGCTCGACGTCGCTGCCTTCAACGGCATCCTCAGCCTCGCCATCGTGCTTCGCAAGCGCGGCTTGCTGACGACCGACGAGACGCGAAGCCTGCATGACATCATGAGCCGGCCGCTGTCCCTGCCCGGGAACGCCAACAACCCGGTCGTGCAGGACGCGCAGCACAATATCGATCAGCTTTTCGCCCTGCTCGTCGAGCGGGGCTGAACGCGCATTGCGGTCGGGATCGTTCCCGCCGCCCGTCCTGCGGCATCCCGCAGGCACTTTCGGCCGCCGATGAACCGGCCCGCACCGCGCGATTCGACGCCGCGATGATCGCGCACGATCGGCGCGCGTAAATCCGCGATTTCCCACCCTTCCCCCCACCCCTCGCCGCTGCTATCGCCCCGCTCGACGTCTCGCTTCCGCCCGTCCGGGCGCGCCCGCGCGAGGGCCCAGATCTGGATCAGGGCCCCCGCCTCCCCGCCGCGCGCCAGACTGGCTGCATTATTGGGGAAAGGACCCACATGACCGCCATCGGCCACGATACCTTGAAGGCACGCCGCACGCTCCAGGCGGGCGGCAAGTCTTACGATTATTATGCGCTCGAGGTGGCGGCGCAGAAGTATGGCGACATCTCGCGCCTGCCCTTCTCGATGAAGGTGCTGCTCGAGAACATGCTGCGCTTCGAGGACGGCAAGACCGTCACGCCCGAGGATGTGCAGGCGATCATCGACTGGCAGAAGGAGCGCAAGTCGGAACGCGAGATCCAGTATCGCCCCGCGCGCGTGCTGATGCAGGATTTCACCGGCGTTCCCTGCGTCGTCGATCTCGCCGCGATGCGCGATGCGATCACGAAGCTCGGCGGCGACGCGGCGAAGATCAACCCGCAGGTCCCTGTCCACCTCGTCATCGATCACTCGGTGATGGTCGACGAATTCGGCACGCCCAAGGCGTTCGAGGACAACGTCGATCTCGAATATCAGCGCAACGCGGAACGCTATGAGTTCCTGAAGTGGGGCTCGAAGGCGCTCGACAACTTCAAGGTCGTGCCTCCCGGCACCGGCATCTGCCACCAGGTGAACCTTGAATATGTTGCCAACGCCGTCTGGTCGACGACCGAGACCGGCGAGCATGCCACCGCAGGCGCCGCGATCGCCTATCCCGACACGCTCGTCGGCACGGACAGCCACACCACCATGGTGAACGGCCTCGGCGTGCTCGGCTGGGGCGTCGGCGGCATCGAGGCGGAAGCCGCGATGCTCGGCCAGCCGGTCTCGATGCTGATCCCCGAAGTCGTCGGCTTCAAGCTGACGGGCGCGCTGCGCGAGGGCATCACCGCCACCGATCTCGTGCTCACCGTCACGCAGATGCTGCGCGCCAAGGGCGTGGTCGGCCGCTTCGTCGAATTCTATGGCCCGGGCCTCGATCAGATGACGCTCGCCGATCGTGCGACGATCGCCAACATGGCGCCGGAATATGGCGCCACCTGCGGCTTCTTCCCGGTCGACGACAAGACGCTCGATTACATGCGCCTCACCGGTCGCCCGGACGAGGTGATCGCGCTGGTCGAGGCGTACAGCAAGGCGCAGGGCATGTGGCGCGATGCGTCCTCGCCGGATCCCGTCTTCACCGACACGCTCGAACTCGACATGTCCACCGTCGTGCCGTCGCTCGCCGGCCCGAAGCGTCCGCAGGACAAGGTCAGCCTCGACGCCGTCGACGAAGTCTTCAACGGCGATCTGTTCAAGGTCTATCACAAGGAACAGCCCGTCCGCGTGCCGGTCGAGGGCATGGATCACGACATCGGCGACGGTGACGTCGTCATTGCCGCGATCACCAGCTGCACCAACACGTCGAACCCGTCGGTGCTGGTCGCCGCCGGCCTCGTCGCCCGCAAGGCCCGCGAGAAGGGCTTGAACCGCAAGCCGTGGGTGAAGACCTCGCTGGCACCGGGCTCGCAGGTCGTCACCGACTATCTCAACAAGGCCGGCCTCACCGAGGATCTCGACGCGATCGGCTTCAACCTCGTCGGCTATGGCTGCACCACCTGCATCGGCAACTCCGGCCCGCTCGCCGCGCCGATCTCGGCTGCGATCAACGGCAACGATCTCGTCGCTGCCTCGGTCCTCTCGGGCAACCGCAACTTCGAAGGCCGCGTCTCGCCGGACGTGCGCGCGAACTTCCTCGCCTCGCCGCCGCTCGTCGTCGCTTATGCGCTGAAGGGCACGGTGACGGAGGACATCACCAACACGCCGCTCGGCAAGGGCAGCGATGGTCAGGACGTGTTCCTGAAGGACGTGTGGCCGACCAACCAGGAAGTGGCCGACGTGATGGCCGCCAACATCGACGATGCGATGTTCCGCTCGCGTTACGGCAACGTCTATGCCGGTGACGAGAAGTGGCGCGCGATCGAGGTCGAGGGGTCGGACACGTACAGCTGGCGCGCCGGCTCCACCTATGTCGCCAACCCGCCCTATTTCGAGGGCATGGAGATGACGCCGAAGCCGATCACCGACATCATCGAGGCGAAGCCGCTGGCGATCCTGGGCGATTCGATCACCACCGATCACATCTCGCCCGCCGGCTCGATCAAGGCGGACAGCCCCGCCGGCACCTGGCTGCAGGAGCATCAGGTCTCGAAGCAGGACTTCAACAGCTACGGCGCGCGCCGCGGCCACCACGAAGTCATGATGCGCGGCACCTTCGCCAACATCCGCATCAAGAACGAGATGGTGCCCGGCATCGAAGGCGGCATGTCGTCCTACAACGGCGAAGTCATGCCGATCTACGACGCCGCGATGCGCCACAAGGCGGACGGCACGCCGCTCGTCATCATCGCCGGCAAGGAATATGGCACCGGCTCGTCGCGTGACTGGGCGGCCAAGGGCACAAACCTCCTCGGCGTGCGCGCAGTGATCACCGAAAGCTTCGAGCGTATCCACCGGTCGAACCTCGTCGGCATGGGCGTCCTCCCGCTGCAGTTCGCCGATGGCGTCACGCGTGAGACGCTGAAGCTCGACGGCAGCGAGACCTTCACGATCGAGGGCGTCGCCACGCTGCGCCCGCGTCAGACCGTGACGGTGAAGCTCACCCGCAAGGGCGGCACCACCGAGACGTTCGAGACGCGCTGCCGGATCGATACCGTCAACGAGCTGGAATATTTCCTCAACGGCGGCATCCTGCAGTACGTGCTGCGCAACCTGGCGGCCTGATCCGTCGTTCCCCTCCCGCCCGGCTCTCCGGGCGGAGGGAATTGTTGCTTTCGTTACCTCTTTCCCCCGCTTATGTCGGGGGCAAGAGGAGTTTCGATGCAGCCCACTCTCGATTTCGCGCTTGGTGAAACCGCGGAAATGATCCGCGACACCACCCGCCGCTTCGCCGACGAAAAGATCATGCCGCTCGCCGCGAAGATCGACGCGGACGACTGGTTTCCCCGCGACGAACTATGGCCCGCGATGGGCGAACTCGGCCTCCACGGCATCACCGTCGAGGAAGAGTATGGCGGTCTCGGCCTCGGCTATCTCGAACATGTCATCGCCTGCGAGGAAGTGAGCCGCGCCTCGGCGTCGATCGGCCTCAGCTACGGCGCGCATTCCAACCTGTGCGTCAACCAGATCCGCCGCTGGGCCTCCCCGGAGCAGAAGGCGAAACACCTCCCCAAGCTGATCAGCGGCGAACATGTCGGCAGCCTCGCCATGTCGGAGGCGGGCGCCGGCAGCGACGTCGTCTCGATGAAGCTGAAGGCGGAAAAGACCGGCGCGGGCTATGTCCTGAACGGCACCAAGTTCTGGATCACCAACGCCGCTTATGCGGACACTTTGGTGGTCTACGCCAAGACGGGCGAGGGCAGCCGCGGCATCACCACCTTCCTCATCGAAAAGGACATGCCCGGCTTCTCGATCGGCCAGAAGATCGACAAGATGGGCATGCGCGGCTCCCCCACGGCGGAACTAGTCTTCGACAATTGCGAAGTGCCGGACGAGAACGTCATGGGGCCCGTCAACGGCGGGGTCGGCGTGCTGATGAGCGGCCTTGATTACGAGCGCACCGTGCTTGCCGGCATCCAGCTCGGCGTGATGCAGGCCTGCCTCGACGTCGTCCTGCCCTACATTCGCGAGCGCAAGCAGTTCGGCCAGCCGATCGGCGCCTTCCAGCTGATGCAGGCGAAGGTCGCCGACATGTATGTCGCGCTGAATTCCGCCCGGGCGTACGTTTATGCCGTCGCCCGCGCCTGCGACAGCGGCCAGACGACCCGCTTCGACGCCGCCGGCGCGATCCTGCTCGCCAGCGAAAACGCCTTCAAGGTCGCCGGCGAAGCGGTGCAGGCGCTGGGCGGCGCGGGCTATACCAAGGACTGGCCGGTCGAACGCTTCCTGCGCGACGCCAAGCTCCTCGACATCGGCGCCGGCACCAACGAAATCCGCCGCATGCTGATCGGCCGCGAACTGATCGGAGCGGCATCGTGATCTCAAACAGCTGCCGTCACCCTGAACTCGTTTCAGGGTCCATCTCTCCGCAGGCGGCCACGCCGCGCGTCGCACGATGGTTGCTGAAACAAGTTCAGCATGACGGAGGCGCGGCGCAATGACCGCCCCCGTCCTCGACACCAAGGTTTCCTCCACGGACGCGACCTTCCAGGCCAACGCCGCGCACAACCGCGCGCTGGCGGAGCAACTCCGCGCCGACGTCGCCCGCGCCGCGCTTGGCGGCAACGAAAAGTCGCGCGAACGCCACACCGCGCGCGGCAAGCTCCTCCCCCGCGAGCGCGTCGAACGCCTGCTCGATCCCGGCTCGCCCTTGCTCGAGATCGGCCAGCTCGCCGCGCACGGCGTCTATGGCGAGGATATTCCCGGCGCCGGCCTCATCACCGCGATCGGCCGCGTCTCCGGGCGCCAGTGCATGATCGTGTGCAACGACGCGACGGTGAAGGGCGGCACGTACTACCCACTCACCGTGAAGAAGCATCTGCGCGCGCAGGAGATTGCCGAGGCGAACCGCCTGCCCTGCATCTACCTCGTGGACAGCGGCGGCGCGAACTTGCCGCACCAGGCGGAGGTTTTCCCGGACCGCGATCACTTCGGCCGCATCTTCTTCAACCAGGCGAACATGTCGGCCAAGGGCATCCCCCAGATCGCCTGCGTGATGGGCAGCTGCACCGCCGGCGGCGCGTACGTCCCCGCCATGTCGGACGAAACGGTGATCGTGCGCGAACAGGGCACGATCTTCCTCGCCGGCCCGCCGCTCGTCCAGGCCGCGACGGGCGAAGTCATCAGCGCCGAGGATCTCGGCGGTGGCGATCTCCACGCGCGCAAGTCCGGCGTCGTCGATCACCTCGCCGAGAATGACGAGCACGCCCTCACCATCGTGCGCGACATCATCGCAACGCTGCCGCCGGAACGCGAGGCGGACGTGAACCTGCGGCCATCGAAAGCGCCGAAATACGCCGCGGAGGATCTCTACGGCATCGTGCCGCAGGACGTGCGCGCGCCCTATGACGTGCACGAAGTGATTGCCCGGCTCGTCGACGGCAGCGAGTTCCACGAGTTCAAGGCGCTCTACGGCTCCAGCCTCGTCTGCGGCTTCGCGCATATCCACGGTTCGCCGGTCGCGATCCTCGCCAATAACGGCGTCCTGTTCAGCGAAAGCGCGGTCAAGGGCGCGCACTTCATCGAACTCGCCTGCCAGCGGCGTATCCCGCTCTTGTTCCTCCAGAACATCTCCGGCTTCATGGTCGGCGGAAAATACGAGGCGGAGGGGATCGCCAAGCACGGCGCAAAGCTCGTCACCGCCGTCGCCACCGCCAGCGTGCCCAAGATCACCGTGCTGATCGGCGGCAGCTTCGGCGCCGGCAACTACGGCATGTGCGGCCGCGCCTATTCCCCGCGCTTCCTGTTCACCTGGCCCAACAGCCGGATCAGCGTGATGGGCGGCGAACAGGCGGCGAGCGTCCTCGCCACCGTCCACCGTGACGCCGCCAGCTGGACGCCGGAGGAAGCGGACGCCTTCAAGGCCCCGATCCGCCAGAAATACGAGGACGAGGGTAACCCCTATTACGCCACCGCCCGCCTGTGGGACGACGGCGTGATCGACCCCGCCCAGACACGCGACGTCCTCGGCCTAGCGCTCGAGGCCTGCCTCAACGCCCCCATCCCCGAGCGCCCATCGTTCGGCGTGTTCCGGATGTGATGGGGGACGCATTGGCCTCCCGCGCCCGTGACCCTGAACTTGTTTCAGGGTCCATCTCTCCGCAGGCGACGACGTCGCTTGTGGCACAATGGATGCTGAAACAAGTTCAGCATGACGCAAGTGGGAGAGGCCAGGCCATTACCCCACCTCTTCGTCACCCTGAACTCGTTTCAGGGTCCATCGCTCCTCAAACGGCCAAGCCGCTGGCGGAAAGATGGATGCTGAAACAAGTTCAGCATGACGCCGCGCTTGGGGAACGCTTCCTCACCTGCCCCTCAGTCCGTCATGCTGAACTCGTTTCAGCATCCATCCCGCCGCACACGGGTCACCAACGGCTCCAGTCCAAGTGCCGGCGCCAGATCCACCCACTCCGGGTTGTCGCTCTCGATCAGGTTGATCTTCCACTGCCGATGCCAGCGCTTGAGTTGCTTCTCACGCGCGATTGCGCTCGGCATGTCCGCGAAGAACTCGTATCGCACGAGCAGGAACACGCCGTACCGCGAGGTAAACCCCGCAACAGTACCGCTGCGATGCTGCCCCAATCGCGCGACAAGGTTGCTCGTCACGCCGATGTACAGCGTGCCCAGACGCTGGCTCGCGAGCAGGTACACACAAGGTTGCTTCACCGCTCCCTCTCAATCCAGTCGCCAGCGGCACCATGGTCGCTGAACCAACTTCAGCATGACGGCGCGCGCGGGCAACAGCCAGCCCACGTCAACCTGGTCCGTCATGCTGAACTCGTTTCAGCATCCATCCCACCGCGCACGGTGTGTCAGCGGATCCAGCTCAAACGCCGAGACCGGCTCGGCCCAACCCGCATTCGACCGTTCGATCAGATTGATCTCCCCCTTCCGGTCGCCCCACGCACGGCACCATGGATGCTGAAACAAGTTCAGCATGACGGCGTCTCGGGGGCAACGCCCGCGCTCCGGCTTCAGGAACACCGCTCATGATCCTCCCCCTCCTCCTCCTCGCCCTGCAAGTCACGCCGGTCGCACCCTTGCCCAAGGGCACCGCGCTCCCGCCGTCTGCGTCCGAAGAAGGCCAGGTCATCGCCCCCGTGCAGCGCCTGTTCGACGCGCTCGCCGCCAACGATCCCGCCGCGATCCTCGCCGAGGTCCGCTCCGACGGCCGCGCCACCGCGGTCGTCGAAAAGGCCGACGGCACCACCGCCGTCACCACCAGTGACTGGCCCGCCTTCGCCGCCAAGCTCGGCAAGCCCGGCCCGAAGCTCGCCGAAACCTTCACCGGCATGCCCGCGATCGAGATCGACGGGAATATCGCGATGGTCTGGGGCAGCTACACCTTCACCGTCGACGGCAAGCCCAGCCATTGCGGCACCAACCATGTCGATCTGGTGCGCGACGGCGGCCGCTGGCGGATCAACAACATCACCTGGACACAGCGCACCACCGGCTGCGCGCAATGATCGCTGTCCTACGTCCCACCCCCGCAGGTATTCTTCGTCCCATGATCACTGCCCCCGCCCCGAATGTTGAGGCCTGTTGGAAAAAAACGCGCCAGAGCCTCAACTTCCTCAACATTCGCGGGGTCGCAGCATGATCGGCTCGCTCCTCATCGCCAATCGCGGCGAGATCGCCTGCCGCATCATCCGCACCGCGCGCGCGCTCGGCGTGCGCACCATCGCGGTCTATTCCGATGCCGATGCCGAGGCGCTGCACGTGCGCGAGGCGGACGAGGCGGTTCACATCGGCCCCTCGCCCGCACGCGAATCCTATCTCGTCGGTGAGCGGATCATCGCCGCTGCCCGCGAAACCGGCGCGGGGGCGATCCACCCCGGCTATGGCTTCCTCAGCGAAAATGCCGATTTCGCGCAAAGCGTGATCGACGCCGGCCTCGTCTGGGTCGGCCCGCGCCCCGCCAGCATTCGCGCCATGGGGCTGAAGGATGCCGCCAAGAAGCTGATGCAGGAAGCCGGCGTCCCCACCACGCCCGGCTACCTCGGCGACGATCAGTCCCCCGATCGTCTGCAGCGCGAGGCGGATGCGATCGGCTATCCTGTGCTGATCAAGGCGGTCGCCGGCGGCGGCGGCAAGGGCATGCGCCGCGTCGATCAATCGGAAGAGTTCGCCGACGCACTCGCCTCCTGCCGGCGCGAGGCCGCGGCCAGCTTCGGCGACGATCGCGTGCTGATCGAAAAATACATCCTCTCCCCGCGCCACATCGAAGTGCAGGTGTTCGGCGACGGCCACGGCAATGTCGTCCATCTGTTCGAACGTGATTGCTCGCTGCAGCGCCGCCACCAGAAGGTGATCGAGGAAGCGCCGGCGCCCGGCATGGACGCGGCCACGCGCGAAGCGGTCTGCGCCGCGGCAGTAAAGGCGGCGCAGGCGGTCGATTATGTCGGCGCCGGCACGATCGAGTTCATCGCCGACGCCAGCGAGGGCCTGCGCGCGGACCGCATCTGGTTCATGGAAATGAACACCCGCCTCCAGGTCGAGCATCCCGTGACGGAAGCGATCACCGGCCAGGATCTGGTCGAATGGCAGCTGCGCGTCGCCAGTGGAGAACCGCTGCCGCGCCGCCAGGACGAGCTATCGATCACCGGCTGGGCGATGGAGGCACGCCTCTATGCCGAGGATCCGGTGAAGGGCTTCCTCCCCTCGATCGGCCAGCTCGACGCGCTCGATCTGGGCGATGCCGTGCGCGTCGACACCGGCGTCGAGCAAGGCGCCGAGATCAGCCCCTTCTACGATCCGATGATCGCCAAGCTGATCGCGCATGGCGAGACGCGGGACGAGGCGCGCGAGCTGCTGGCCGATGCACTGGACGAAGCGGTGATCTGGCCGGTGCGCACCAATGCCGGCTTCCTGGTCGAGGCGCTCGACCACCCCGAGTTCGCCGCGGGCAATGTCGATACCGGCCTCATCGCCCGCGAGGGCGAGGCGCTGATGCCGCCCGCGCTGCCCAGCGAGGAAGCGCTGATCGAGGCCGCCGCCGCGCTTGCGCCCGACGTGCCGGTCGCCGGCTTCCGCCTCAACGCGCCCGCGCGCCGCGAAGGCCGCTTCCTCCTCGCCGGGGAGCCGATCGCGATCGACTTCACCGACGCGCCCGAGGTGGAGGTGCCCGCGCCGCTCGACAGCGTGCTCATCACCGAAGGCGGCCAGACGTGGGAGCTCGCCCCCTTCCGCGCGACCGGCGCCGCCGGCGGCGCGGCGGCGGACGGCGCGATCCTCTCGCCCATGCCCGGCCGCATCATCGCGGTGGAAATCGCCGCCGGCGCCGCGGTCGTGAAGGGCCAGAAGCTCGTCACACTGGAGGCGATGAAGATGGAGCACAGCCTCGTCGCGCCGTTCGATGGCCTCATCGCGGAGCTGAACGCCGTCACCGGCGGCCAGGTCACCGAAGGCACGCTGCTGGTGAAGGTCGAACGTTCCGAATAGCCGCGCCCGTTCCTCCCCTCCTGCTGGCGGGATGGTCCGGGCGAGGGGCTGTCGCCAGTCCCTACCCCCGGAACAGCCCGCCCAGCACCCCGCGCAGCACCGAGCCGACCAGCCCGCCGGAGGCCTTGCCGCGCGTCGATCCGAACACCTGCTTGCCGATCTCGTTCGCCACCTGCCGCCCGATCGACGATCCCGCCGCCCGCGTGGCGGAGGTCAGCGCCTTGTTGAGCGGTGAGTTCGTCGCGGCCTTCTCCGCCGCGATCCGCGCCCGCTCCGCTTCCCGCGCCGCGCGCGCCTCCTCCTTCGCCCGCACCGCCGCTGCCTTCTCCGCCGCGTCACTGGCACGCGCCTCAGCCGCCGCGGCGGCGGCTTCCGCGGTCTTCGCCGCCAGCAGCTCCTCGGCGGATTCGCGGTCCACCGCGGTGTCGTATTTGTCGCCGATCGCATCGGTTTCGATGATCACCCGCCGCTCCGCCTCGCTCAGCGGTCCCACCCGGCTCGCCGGCGCCTTGATCAGCGTGCGTTCGACCGGCGACGGCGCGCCGTCCGGCTGGAGCAGCGACACCAGCGCCTCGCCGATCTTCAGCTCGGTGATCGCGCTGGCCACGTCGACCCCCGGGTTGGCGCGGAACGTCGTCGCCGCGCTGCGCACGGCCGCCTGGTCGCGCGGGGTGAAGGCGTTCAGCTTGTGCTGGATGCGGTTGTTCAGCTGCCCCGCCACCGCGTCGGGGATATCGATCGGATTCTGGGTGATGAAATAGACGCCGACGCCTTTCGACCGGATCAGCCGCACCACCTGCTCGATCTTGTCGATCAGCGCCGGCGGCGCATCGTCGAACAGCAGATGCGCCTCGTCGAAGAAGAAGCACAGCACCGGCTTCTCCGGGTCGCCGATCTCCGGCAGCGTCTCGAACAATTCGGAGAGCAGCCACAAAAGGAAGGTCGCGTACAGCTTGGGCGCCGCCATCAACTTGTCCGCCGCCAGCACGTTGACGATCCCGCGGCCGCGATCGTCGGTGGCGATGAAGTCGCTCAGCTCCAGCGCCGGCTCGCCGAAGAAATGCTCGCCGCCCTGCCCGCGCAATTGCAGCAGCGCGCGCTGGATCGCCCCGATCGATTGCTTGGAGACATTGCCGTAGGTGGTGGTGAGCTCGCTCGCCCGCTCCGCACAATGCGCCAGCATCGCCTGCAGATCGTCGAGGTCGAGCAGCAGCAGCCCGTCCTTGTCGGCGACATGAAAGGCGATCTCCAGCACGCCCGCCTGCACCTCGTTCAGGCCAAGCAGCCGCGCCAGCATCAGCGGCCCCATCTCCGATGCGGTGGTGCGCACCGGATGCCCGCGCTCGCCGTACAGGTCCCAGAATTGCACCGGAAAGTCGGCATAGGCCCAGCCGGTATCGCCGATCGCCGCCGCACGCTCGGCAAAGCTCTGGTGGTTCTTGCCCTGCGGCGATCCCGGCATGGCAAGCCCGGCCAGATCGCCCTTCACGTCCGCGACGAAGCACGGCACGCTGGCGGCCGAAAAGCCTTCGATGATGCCCTGCACCGTCACCGTCTTGCCGGTGCCCGTCGCCCCCGCGATCAGCCCGTGCCGGTTGGCGCGCTTCAGGTTCAGCGCCTGGGGATGTGCGCCGCCCTCGCTGGCGCCGATGAAGATGCTGTCGCTCATGTGCCTCAGCCTATCCCTTCGCCGCGCGGCGTCGAGCCCCTCTCCCGGCGCGCCCGCCTAAAACGAACGGGGCCCCGCGTTCATCACGCGAGGCCCCGCTTGGTCACCCGATGATCGGGCGCTTACTTGATCTTCACCGCGATGAACGCCGGCGGATTGCGCCCGCGCACCACCGACAGCAGCACCTGCGGCCGGCCCGCTGCCTTCGCGGCTGCGACCCCGCGCTGGACGTCGGCTGCGGTACGCGCCGGTACCGAGTTCACCGTGACGATCACGTCGCCGCGGCGCAGCTTCTGGCCAGCGTCGCTGGACGCATCGACCGAGCTGATCACCACGCCCTGCACGGTCGAATCGACACCCACCTGGCGGGCGATCGCCGGGGTCAGCGGCTGCACCGTCACGCCGATGCCGTTGCTCGCCGGTGCGGCCTGCGCACCCGAATCGTCCTCGGCGAAGCTGTCATCCGCGCCGCCGGCCTGCGCCAGCTGCTCCTCGGGCGGGCGAACCGCAGTGGTCACCGTCACCGTCACCGGCTTGCCGTCACGAATGATGTCGAGCCGCGCCTGCTGGCCCGGGCGGACATTGGCGACGAGGTACGACAGCGTCGTGTCCGGGCTGACGGCAGTGCCGTTGACGCGGGTCACCACGTCGCCCGCGCGCACGCCGGCTTTGGCCGCCGGGCCGCCCGGCTCTGCCCGTGCGATGATCTCGCCCGAATTCTTCGGCAGGCCAAGCGCCGCTGCCAGATCGTCGCTCAGCTGCTGGATGCTGACGCCGATATAGCCGCGCTGGACCGGCTGGCCCTTCATCAGCGTGTCGATCACGGGCTTGGCGTCTTCCGCCGGAATGGCGAACCCGATGCCGATATTGCCGCCCGACTGCGAGAAGATCTGGCTGTTGATGCCGATCACTTCGCCCTTCAGGTTGAACATCGGGCCGCCCGAATTGCCCTGGTTGATCGAGGCGTCGGTCTGGATGAAGCGGTCGTTTGCGCCCTGACCGGTCACGCGGTGCACGGCCGAGACGATGCCCGCCGTCACCGTGCCGCCGAGGCCGAACGGATTGCCGATCGCGACCACCCAGTCGCCGACGCGTGCGCCGGTCGAATCGCCGAAGCGAACGAAGGGCAGCGGGCCCGGTGCGTCGATCTTCAGCAGCGCGAGGTCGGATGCCGCGTCGCGGCCCACGAGCTTCGCGACATATTCCTTGCGATCGGGCAGCGTCACCCGGATCGCTTCCACGGTCGCCTGGCGGTTGCCCGGCGCAACGACGTGGTTGTTGGTGACGACATAGCCGTCGGGCGAAATGATGAAGCCCGAACCCAGCGACTGTGCCTCGCGGGTGATCGGCGCACCGTTCTGCCCGCGCCCGCCGCCGAACTGGCCGAACAGGTCAGCGAACGGCGTGCCGGCGAACGGGTTCGCCGGCTGCGCGATCGTCACCTTCTGGTCGGTGGAAATGTTCACGACTGCCGGCTGCAGCTTCGCCACGAGGTCGGCGAAGCTCATCGGCGCGCCCGCCCGTGGGGCGGCGGACTGGATGGTGCCCGGCTCGTTCTGCGCGGTCTGCGCGGTGGCAGGATTCTGCAGCGCCAGTGAGGCGGCGGTACCACCGAGGAGTAGAGCGCCAGTCAGCGCATAGGCATAACGCACGATCTTCATGTTCCTCTCGTTTATCCGGCCCGGGGCCGGACCATAATCAACTACCAAAAAGACGATGAACGGTGATTGAATAGGGCCAGATCGCCACCGGTTCCGCTTCGCCGCCGTTCAACGGTTATTGAATTCTTTCAGATAGGCATTGTCGCGGCCCATGATAATGCTTGTCGAGCCCCCCTGGCTCGGATTTCCGTCCGCCCCGAAGGTGTGCCGATACGACTGCATCGCGCGGTAGAAATCGTAGAACTTGGGATCCTTGCTGAACGCCTCGGCATAGATGCGCGCGGCGGTCGCGTCGGCTTCGGCGCGCACGATCTGCGCCTGCTTCTGACCTTGCGCGGTAATCGTATTGGCTTCCTGCTGGCGCGCGGTGCGCATCCGCTGCAGCGCGCTTTCGAGCGGGCTGCCCTCGGGCAGGTCGGCATGCTTGATCCTGACGTCGACGATCGTCGCGCCATATTGCTTGGCGTCACGCTGCAGCGATGCCTGGATCGCGTCCATCACCTTGCCGCGCTCCGGGCTCAGCAGCACCGAGAACGGCACCTTGCCCAGTTCGTTGCGCAGTGCCGTGCCCAGCAGCGGGCGAAGCTGCTCGGCCACCCGCTCCTCGGTGTTCGACGTGCTGCCGGTCGATGTCACCGCGCGCAGCGGATCTACGATGCGGAAGCGTGCGAACGCGTCGACGTTGAGGCGCAGCTGGTCGGTGGACAACACCAGCGTGTTGTCGAGGTCAGCGTCCAGCACGCGCTTGTCCACCCACACGATCTTGTCGATGAACGGGATGCGCGCGATCAGGCCGGCGCCGGTATTGCCGATCACCTGGCCGGGCTCGTACTTGTTCACCGGCTGGCCGACGGGCTTGTTCAGCCGCAGGATCACCGCCTGCTTGGTCTCCGGCACGATCGCGAAGGTCGCCGCGGCGAGGATCGCGGCACCCAGCGCTGCGAAGCCGATCGTCACCGGGTTACGCATCACCCCGCTCATCGGCCGGCCCCCTGCGCCGGCGCCGGTGCGGCTTCCACCTGCGGGTCGGCCAGCTTGCGGGCACGATCCAGCGGCAGGATCGGCGCCACGCCCGGGGTTTCCACGATCGTCTTGTCGGTCTTGGCCAGCACGGCCTCCATCGTCTCGTAATACATGCGGCGGCGCGTCACTTCGGGCGCCAGCTTGTACTGCTCATATACCTTGTCGAACGCCGCGGCCTCGCCCTGCGCGCGGGCGATCACCTGCTGCGAATAGCTGCGCGCATTGTTGAGATCGCCGACCGCCTTCTGCTGCGCCGCGGTCACGGCGTTGAAGTCGTCGATCAGGCTCGCCGGGGCTGCCGCCTGGCGGATCGACACGCCCTGCACGCGCACGCCGGCCTTATAATCATCCAGGATCTGCTGCATCATCTGCGTGACGCGTGCCTCGATCGTGGTTCGCCCGGCGCCGATCGCCTCGTTCAGCGTCGTGGTCGCCAGCACCGCGCGCATCGCGCTTTCCGCGGTCGCGCGCACCGTCTCCACCGGGTCCTTGATGTTGAACACGAAGTCGCGCGGGTTATCCACGCGCCACCGGACGGTGTAGGCGAGGTCGAGGATGTTCTGGTCGCCGGTCAGCACGTTCTCGCTGCCGTTGCGCGGGAATTCGTCCACCCGCACCTGCTCCACGTCCACCTTCTGCACCGATACGAACGGCGCCGGCAGCGTCACGCGGATGCCGGGATCGAGCATGCCCGAATAGCGCCCGAAAAAGGTCACCACGCCGCGCTGCTGCGGCCCGATCTGGTGGACGGAGGTGAAGATCACCCACACCGCGACGATCAGCGCGACGCCGATCAGCCACAAATGGCGTGCATTGGCGCCGATCGGCAGCTGCGGGCCGCCCCCGCCGCCACCACCACCGCCGCCACGGGCGCGCTTCAGGAATTCGTCGAGCGCGGTCGGTTTCGGGGAGCCCTTGCGGCCGCCCGGCGGCACTGCCCAGGGATTGCGCGGCGCACCGCTATTGTCGTCGGTGCCACCGCCGCCCCACGGGCCTTTAGGTGTTTCACTCATCAGAATCGGCGGTCGGCGCAGCCACTGCGGCAAGATCGTCATGATCTCCTTTATAGGTGTCTTACCCGCGAAAAACAGTGCCAAGCCGCACAGAAGCGGCGTATCGGGCCAATCCATGAACGAGAATGACGTGAAAAATGCGGTGGCTGCGGTTGCCGGCGACCGGGCCGTCGTCAGGGTCGAAGGCGGCCGCATCGGCGTGGTGGTGGACGCGACCGGGCTGGATGGGACGGCGCGTGATGCGCTGGAGGCAGCGGTGCGCATGGCCGCCGGGCCGGAAGCGCGCGTGGTGGTGACGGCGGAACGGCTCAACCGCCGGCTGATCGCGGTGGCCAGCGGCAAGGGCGGGGTCGGCAAGTCGACGGTGTCGGCAAACCTCGCGATCGGCCTCAGCCACGCCGGCCGCCGCGTCGGGCTGGTCGATGCGGACATCTACGGCCCGTCGCAGCCGCGGCTGATGGCCGCCGAAGGCGAACGCCCGCAGGCTAAGGACAAGGTACTGCTGCCGATCGCCACGCGTTACGGCGTGCCGATGCTCTCGATGGGCCAGCTGATCGAGCCGGGCAAGGCGATCGCGTGGCGCGGCCCGATGACGGCCGGCGCGCTCGGCCAGCTCGTCGACGCCGACTGGGGCGCTGCCGACACTTTGGTGATCGATCTGCCGCCCGGCACCGGCGACGTTCAGCTCACCATGATCCAGAAGCACCGCCCGGCCGGCGCGGTCATCGTCTCGACGCCGCAGGATCTCGCGCTGATCGACGCCACCCGCGCGATCGACCTCTTCAATAAGGCGGGCGTGCCGATCATCGGCCTCATCGAGAACATGGCCGGCTACGTCTGCCCGCATTGCGGCGAGATTTCCGATCCGTTCGGCAGCGGCGGGGCGGAAGCCGCGGCGCGCGATCTCGGCATCCCCTTCCTTGGCCGGGTGCCGCTCGACATCGCGATCCGCACCAAATCCGACGCCGGCGATCCCCCTGCGGCCGATCCGGCGGACACGATCTTCCGCCCGATCGCGCAGAAGGTTGCCGATTGGCTGGAAACCGCGGACGTTGCAGCGCGTTAGTCTAGGTACCGGTCGTGCCCCGCGCCTTTCTGCCGGCGGCACGAGCGGACCAGATTGTCGAGGGGAGCCCCCATGCCGCTGACCGCTGACGCCGATATCAAGGCGCTGCTCGAGGAAACGCGCACCATCGCGCTCGTCGGCGCCTCGGATCGCCCCGATCGGCCGAGCTATGGCGTCATGAAGCGGCTGCAGGATCACGGCTATCGGGTGATCCCGGTCAACCCGCAAATCACCGGCGAGCATATCCACGGCGAATATGTCTTCCGCGATCTGTCGCAGATCGGCGTGCCGATAGACATGGTCGATATCTTCCGCCGCTCCGAAGCCGCCGGCGAGGCGGTGGACGAGGCGATCGCCGCCGGCGCCAAGTCGGTGTGGATGCAGCTTGGCGTCATCAACCAGCCCGCGGCCGAACGCGCCGAAGCGGCCGGGCTGAAGGTGGTGATGGACCGCTGCCCCGCGATCGACATCCCGCGCCTCGGCGTCGCACCCGTCGCCGCCGAATAACCGCGCCTCCTGTCTCGTCACCCGGGCATGCTTCCGGGTCCCGCTTCCTCTTCCCGCGCGGGCCAACAAGCCCGGCGCCACTAAGCCGCTCGCCTTACCCCCTTCCCTTTCGCACGCGCAGCCGCAAAAAGGCCGCCAAACGGACTTGGGGAGAGGATCATGAAGTCACCGATCTGCGACATGCTGGGCGTGGATTTCCCGCTGCTGGCGTTCAGCCACTGCCGCGACGTCGTCGCCGCGGTTAGCCGCGCGGGCGGGTTCGGCGTGCTCGGCGCGACCGGCCATACGCTGGAAAGCCTGGAGACCGAACTCGCCTGGATCGACGCGCATGTCGACGGCAAGCCCTACGGCCTCGACGTGCTGATCCCGGAGAATCTCGCCACCGGCGGTGCCAAGGGCCTCACCCGCGCGTCGATCATGGACAAGGTGCCGGCCGAGCATCGCGCCTTCGTCGGCCAGCTCGCCGAGAAGCATCATTTCACCATGCCGGAGGAGCGCGCCAATTCCGATGCGCCCGCGCCGTTCGATCCGAACCTCGCGCTGGAAATGCTGGAGGTCGCCTTCCGTCACCCGATCAAGCTCATTGCCAACGCGCTGGGCGTTCCGCCCAAGGCGATGATCGACATGGGGCGTGAACGCGGCGTGCCGGTCGCGGCCTTGGTCGGCGCGAAGGAACATGCCATCCGCCAGGTCGATGCGGGGGTCGACATCCTCGTCGTCCAGGGCGGCGAGGCGGGCGGCCATTGCGGTGAGGTTTCCACCATGGTCCTCGTCCCCGAGGTGATCCGCGCGCTAGAGGCACATGGCAAGCGCGTCCCCGTCCTTGCCGCCGGCGGGATCATGACCGGCGGGCAGATGGCCGCGTCGATGGCGATGGGCGCCGATGGCGTGTGGACCGGTTCGGTCTGGCTCGCGACGCCGGAAAGCGAATGTTCGGACGTGTTCCGCGAAAAGATGGTCGAGGCCAGCTCGCGTGACACGGTCCGCTCCAAGAGCCGCACCGGCAAGCCGTCGCGCCAGTTGCGCTCGGCCTGGACCGATGCGTGGGAAGGCCCCGAATCGCCGGGCCCGCTCCCGATGCCCTACCAGTCGCTGATCAGCGAACCCGCGATCCGCGCCTGCGATGTCGCGGCGCAGAAGGGCGATCCGGCGGCGCGCGAGATGGTCACCTATTTCGTCGGCCAGGGCGTCGGCCTCGTCGATCAGGTGCGCCCCGCCGGCCAGGTGGTGCAGGATTTCAAGATGGAGTTCGCCGAGTCGATCGAGCGCATCACCGGGCTCGTCAGCGAATAAGGCCCCGCCGGCGCCGGTTCAGCGCCGCGGGCTCAGCAGGCTTCGGCCAGCGCCACCCGCGGCGCAAACTCGATCCGGTTCCGCCCGCGCGCCTTCGCCACGTACAGCGCGCGGTCGGCGGCGGACAGCAGGTCAGCGAGCGTCTCGCCATCGGTGCCGCGTTCGGCCACGCCGATGCTGACGGTGGCGGCCACCCCGCCGGTCGCGGCGTCGCTCGCGGCCGATTCGGCGAACCGCGCCGCCACCACCTGGCCGATCTGGCGGGCATGGATCCGTGCGTGGCCCGGCAGCAGCGCGGCGAATTCCTCGCCGCCGATCCGCGCCAGCACCGTGTCCTCGCCTGTCGCGCCGCGCACCACGCGCGCGAACAGCTTCAGCACCGCGTCGCCCGTCGCATGGCCATGGCGGTCGTTGATCGCCTTGAAATGGTCGAGGTCGAAGGCGAGCAGCGACATCGGCTCGCCCATGCCGGCACGCGCCATCACCCGCTCCCCTTCCTCGAAGAACCAGCGCCGGTTGCCGAGCCCCGTGAGATAATCGGTGCGCGACGTCTGCAGCAGCTGGTCGTGCGCTTCCTCGCGGATCATCGCCAGCAGGCTCATCGGAAGGGCGACCGAATACAGCACGCCCTCGTACATCGTCAGCGTGCTCGCCAGCGCCAGCACGTCATTGCCCCACATGCCCACCATCAGCGGCAGCGCGGTCGCGCGCACCACGTAGAACATCGCGTGCACGGTCAGGATCACGATCACCACGCGCCGCCCGCGCAGGCCACGAAGCATATGGTTGCGCAGCACTTCCCAGGTCGTCGCCGCGGACACCAGCGCGATCGGCCCGGCCGACACGTAATTCCACACCGTGCCCTGCCCACCGGCGCCCCCGATCGCCCAGATCGCGGCGATGGCGGCGAGCGTGGCGACCGACGCAGTCCGATAGCGCCGCCCCCGCAGCGCAGCGACACCGTTCAGGATCAGCAGGTATCCGGCCATGAAGCTGAGGTTGCTCAGCGCCGGCAGCAGCGGTCCGCTGCCATGGGCGCGCACCGTCGCCAGCACGCATCCCACCGCCAGCATCACATAGGCGCCGGCGAACAGCCGCAAGGTCGCCCGCCGCTGCGGCCGCGCCTCCCCTTCCCACACGGTCATCGCCGCGCTGAGCAGGAGAGTCCCGATCGCCAGGACGTAAAGAGTGAACAGATCGAACTGCATCGCGACACCAAGCTTCCTTCCCGCTCGCTACGCGCGACTTGGAAAGATCTTGTTAAATTCTCGGGAAAAACTGGCCCAGCGTCGGCCGTCAGATGCCCTCTGGGAACACCGTGTGTCCGGCGGCTTCCAGCCCCTGGGTAAGATCTGCGATGCAAGCGTCCACCGCGGCCGGATCTGGCGATCGAACGACGAAGTTGGCGCCGGTGCGCCCTTCGCGGAAGAAGGGATAGCTGCCGATCGCGACACCCTCATGGGTCTTTTCCGCGTTGCGCAGCAGGTCCGCCACTTCGCTTTCCGCGACCCAGCAGCCGATCTGGCGGCTGACGACCGGGCGGCCACCCTCCAGCGTGCCGGTTAGTGCGTCCAGCATCCCGGCGGTGATGTTCGGCACGCCGGCCATGATGAAGATATTGTCGATGTGGATGCCGGGCGCGCCCGACATTCGATTCTCGATGAGGTCCGCGCCCTCGGGCACGCGCGCCATGCGCAGCCGTGCATCGGTCACGCCGCCGCGCGAGGCATAATAACGATCGAGCACCGCCACGGCGGCGGGGTGGAACACCACCTGCACGCCAAGCGCCGCGGCGATCGCGTCCACCGTGATGTCGTCATGCGTCGGCCCGATGCCGCCAGTGGTGAACAGATAATCGTTGCGGGCGCGCAACGTGTTCACCGCCTCGACGATCGCTTCCTCGCGGTCGGGCACGACGCGCACCTCGACCAGCCTGATGCCCTGCACGTTCAGCCATTGCGCGATCTGCGCGACGTTCTTGTCCTGCGTGCGGCCGGAGAGAATCTCGTCCCCGATCACGACGAGCGCGGCGGTCCAGATGCGTTCGCTATCCATGCGCGGACAGGCATAGCCTCGCAAAAGTGCCGCCGTCACGCTATATCGCGCGGCATGACCGATTACGTCACCGTCACCAGCGACGCACCGCTCGGGCGCACCGGCGCCATCAAGCTCCACGGCCCCGATGCCTTTGCCGGCATGCATGTCGCGGGCCGCCTTGCCGCCGAAACGCTCGACATGATCGTGCCGCACATGGTCCCCGGCGTCACCACGGCGGAGATCGACCGGCTGGTGCACGATTTCATCACCAGCCGCGGCGGCGTCCCCGCGACGCTCGGCTATCGCGGCTACACGCACAGCTGCTGCATCTCGATCAACCATGTCGTCTGCCACGGCATCCCCAGCGAAAAGACGCTGAAGTCGGGTGACATCGTCAATGTCGACGTGACGCCGATCGTCGATGGCTGGCATGGCGATTCCTCGCGCATGTATCTGATCGGCGACGTGCCGCTGAAGGCCCGCCGCCTCGTCGACGTCACCTACGAATGCCTGATGATCGGCATCGAAAAGGCGCTGCCCGGCAACACACTCGGCGATGTCGCCCATGCCATCCAGCGCCATGCCGAGGCGCATCGCTACGGCGTGGTGCGCGATTTCTGCGGCCATGGCCTCGGCCGGCTGTTCCACGACGCACCGGAGGTCGTCCATGTCGGCCGCCCGGGCACCGGGCCCGAACTGAAGCCGGGCATGATCTTCACCATCGAACCGATGATCAACATCGGCCGCCCGGACGTGAAGCTGCTCGACGATGGCTGGACGGCGGTGACGCGCGATCGCTCGCTGTCGGCGCAGTTCGAACATTCGATCGGGATTACCGAAACGGGGTGCGAGATCTTCACCGTGTCGCCGGCGGGGCTGCACAAGCCGCCCTATTCCTGATCCCATTTCGGTGCCTCGCGCACCGTCCCGCGCCATTGCGGCGCATTGCCGCACCATCGGCGTGCACGGGACGGCCGCGAATGCACGGGTAATCGGCCCCGACCTGTCCGGGATGACAGGCTAAATCGACCGACTTATCCTCTTTCCTTTCGCCCCGACCTGCGCCAGTTTCCCGCCTCGCTCGGAACGGAGCGGGGGAGAGGATGATGCGGCTTGGATATGCGCTGATCGCAGCGCTGGCGCTGGTATCGTGCAAGGCAGCTACCAATGAAAACGAGGCGGCGGATCGCAGCGCCGCCACCGGCGCGGGCAAGGTCGATGCCGCGCTTCTGACCACCGGCGGCGATGGCCGCGACTGGGCAATGACCGGCTTCAATTATCAGGAACAGCGCTTCTCGCCGCTGACCCAGATCAACGCCGGGAACGTCGGCCAGCTCGGCCTCGCCTGGTATGCCGACATGCCCGATGCACGCGGCCAGGAAGCGACGCCGATCGTCATCGACGGCAAGCTCTTCGTCACCGGCCCCTGGTCCAAGGTCTTCGCCTATGATGCTGGCACCGGGCAGAAATTGTGGGAATTCGATCCCGGCGTGTCGCGCGAAAAGGGCGTCCAGGCGTGCTGCGACGTCGTCAACCGCGGCGTCGCTGCATGGAAGGGGCGCCTGTATCTCGGCACGATCGACGGCCGCCTGATCGCGCTCGACGCCGCCACCGGCAAGCAGGACTGGTCCGTCCAGACGACGGACAATTCAAAGCCTTACACGATCACCGGCGCGCCGCGTGTGGTGAAGGGGATGGTCGTCATCGGCAACGGCGGCGCGGAATTCGGCGTGCGCGGCTATGTCACTGCCTATGACGCCGCGACCGGCGCGAAGAAGTGGCGCTTCTACACCGTCCCCAACCCCACCGGCGCAGCGGATGGCGAGGCGAGCGATGCGGCCATGGCCAAGGTCGCGCCGACGTGGTCGGAAAACGGCCAGTGGAAGCAGTCCGGCGGCGGCGGTACGGTGTGGGATTCGATCGTCTATGACGCGGAGCTCGACCAGCTGTACCTTGGCGTCGGCAACGGCTCCCCCTGGAACCACGGCCTGCGCAGCGAGGGAAAGGGCGACAATCTCTTCCTCTCCTCGATTGTCGCGCTGAAGCCCGATACCGGCGAATATGTCTGGCATTACCAGGAAACGCCGGGCGAAACTTGGGATTTCACCGCCACCCAGCCGATCAACCTCGCCACGCTCAACATCGGCGGCCAGCAGCGCCGCGTGCTGATGCAGGCGCCCAAGAACGGCTTCTTCTACGTCATCGATCGCACCAACGGGAAGCTGATCAACGCCGGCCAGTTCATCCCCGGCGTCAACTGGGCAAGCGGCTATGACCTGAAGACCGGCCGTCCGATCGAGAACCCGGAGGCGCGCTATTACAAGACGGGCAAGCCGTTCCTTGCGGTGCCGAGCGCGATCGCCGCGCACAATTGGCAGCCGATGAGCTTCAACCCTCAGGCTGGCCTCGCCTATATCCCGGCACAGATCGTCGGCTCGGCCTATCTCAACCCCTCGTCGGACCTGGATAAGGCGAAGCCGCTCGGCTTCAACGTCGGCCAGGATCTCGGCAACGCCATGTATCCGCGCGATCCGGCAGCGGTGAAGCAGGCGATCGCCGGCGCCACCGGGCGGCTCGTCGCGTGGGATCCGGTCGCCAACAAGGCGCGCTGGACGGTGGATTATCCGACGCCGTGGAATGGCGGCACGATGACGACCGCTGGCAATCTCGTCTTCCAGGGAACGGCACTCGGCGAGTTCCGCGCCTATGCCGCGGATAGCGGAAAGCAGCTCTTCACCTATCCGGTCGGCACCGGGATCATGGCCGGCGCGTCAACCTTCATGATCGGCAACGACCAATATGTGGCGGTGCTCGCCGGGCGCGGCGGCGCGCTGCCGCTGTCGATCGGCTATGCCATCGGCAAGGCACGCGACGTGCCGAACGTGCCGCGCCTTTTGGTGTTCAAGCTCGGCGGCACGGCAAAGCTGCCGGAAACCAAGCCGCAGGATTCGACCCCGGTGGCCCTGCCCGAGAACAAGGCGACTCCGCAGCAGGTGGCACAGGGCCAGGCGCTGTTCGGCCGCTATTGCCAGGTCTGCCATGGCGCCAGCGCTGGCGGCGGCGGCGTGCTGCCGAACCTGCAGCGTTCCGCGACGCTCGGCGACCCCGACACGTGGAAGGCGATCCTGATCGACGGCATGCTGAAGGACCGCGGCATGGTTAGCTTCGCGAAGGTGCTGACGCCAGAACAGGCGCAGCTGATCCGCCTCTACGTCATTGACGAGGCGCATTGGGCGCAGAAGAACCTCGGCGGCGGTACCAAGACAGTGGCGCCGGCGCCGGGCGCGCAGAAGTCCCCCGTGCCGACCGGCGTGCGCTGAAACGGAAGCAAGCACGTGCCCCACAAACCGGCATGTACCCGCCCCCTGCCCAATCCTTAGGCAGCGGTTGTCGGTCGCCGGGGCGAGTCGCCGCCTTGCCCTTCGGGGCGGCGACTGGCACGTTCGATGCAAGCACCAGTCACGGGGCGAGGGTTCTAACCAAGGGGTGGGCGTTTCCGCGTGAAGAAGATCGAAGCGATCATCAAGCCGTTCAAGCTCGATGAGGTGAAGGAAGCGCTGCACGAAGTGGGCGTGTCCGGAATCACCGTGACCGAGGCCAAGGGCTTCGGCCGGCAGAAGGGCCATACGGAGCTGTATCGCGGCGCCGAATATGTCGTGGATTTCCTGCCCAAGGTGAAGCTCGAGGTCGTCGTGGAAGACGGTCTGGCCGAGCGCGTCGTGGAAGCGATCGCGCAGGCGGCACAGACCGGCCGGATCGGCGACGGCAAGATCTTCGTCATTCCCGTCGAAACAGCGCTGCGAATCCGCACCGGCGAGCGTAACGACGACGCAATCTGACCCGCACCATCCGGCACAGACCGGAAAAAACTTCGTCCCGTCATCGCGCCCGCCGGCTTCCGTTCGGCGGCGCAACCGCAAGAGAGAGTAACGACCATGGCAGCGACCGCCGCAGACATCATCAAGAAGATCAAGGACGAGGAGATCGAGTGGGTCGATCTTCGTTTCACCGATCCCAAAGGGAAGTGGCAGCACCTGACCATGGTGTCGTCCGTGATGGGCGAGGATGAGTGGACCGACGGCCTGATGTTCGACGGCTCGTCGATCGAGGGCTGGAAGGCGATCAACGAGAGCGACATGATCCTGAAGCCGGATCTGGACGCGGTGTATACCGATCCCTTCTCGGCCACCCCGATGCTGATCGTGTTCTGCGACATCGTCGAGCCGTCGACCGGCGAAGGCTACAGCCGCGATCCGCGCACCACGGCGAAGCGCGCCGAGGCATATGTCAAGGAAACCGGCATCGGCGACACGGTCTATGTCGGCCCCGAAGCCGAATTCTTCATGTTCGACGACGTCCGCTTCGACACGTCGTACAACCAGTCGTATTTCAAGATCGACGATATCGAGCTGCCGACCAACACCGGCCGCGAATATGAAGGCGGCAACCTCGCGCACCGTCCGCGCGCCAAGGGCGGCTATTTCCCCGTCGCGCCGGTCGACAGCGCCGTCGACATCCGCGGCGAGATGGTCTCCACCATGCTCGAAATGGGCCTGCCCTGCGACAAGCACCACCACGAGGTGGCCGCTGCGCAGCACGAGCTCGGCCTCACCTTCGGCACGCTGACCACCACCGCCGATCGCATGCAGATCTACAAGTATGTCGTGCACCAGGTCGCGCATGCCTATGGCAAGTCGGCGACCTTCATGCCCAAGCCGATCAAGGAAGATAACGGCTCGGGCATGCACACCCACTTCTCGATCTGGGAAGGCAAGACCCCGCTGTTCGCCGGCAACGGCTATGCCGGGCTCAGCGAGACCTGCCTCTATTTCATCGGCGGCATCATCAAGCATGCCAAGGCGATCAACGCTTTCACCAACCCCACCACCAACAGCTACAAGCGGCTGGTGCCCGGCTATGAGGCGCCGGTGCTGCTTGCCTATTCGGCGCGCAACCGTTCGGCATCGTGCCGCATCCCGTACGGCACCGGCCCGAAGTCGAAGCGCGTCGAAGTGCGCTTCCCGGATGCCATGGCGAACCCGTACCTCGCCTACGCCGCGCTGCTGATGGCCGGCCTCGATGGCATCCAGAACAAGATCCATCCGGGCGAGGCGATGGACAAGAACCTCTATGACCTGCCGCCGGCAGAGCTCGCCGAGGTGCCGACCGTCGCCGCCTCGCTCCGTGAGGCGCTCGACAGCCTGCTCGCCGATCACGACTTCCTGCTGAAGGGCGACGTGTTCACCAAGGACCAGATCGAGGCCTATGTCGAAATGAAGTGGGGCGAAGTCGCGCGCTGGGAAATGACGCCGAGCCCGGTCGAGTACGACATGTACTACAGCCTCTGATCGCGCTGCCGCCGCGTTCACGTGGCGGCGACGCTGAAGACGGGAGAACGAAGGGGCGTCCGAGCAATCGGGCGCCCCTTTCTCATTGCCCACCTAAGCCATTCTCGGCGCAACTGACCCTTAAGGAATTTGTCGTTACGCGCGTGTTATGTCTTCGCTGATCCAGGAAGCTGCCCTTTCCACCGCCCCGTTCAACCGCGTTCCACCGCGATCTGCCGCAGCCGCAGTCGATCCCTTGCTTGATCGCGCCATGGCGATGGCGGGGATCGGGGCCTGGTCCTGCGACCTGGCGGACGAGCGCCTCAACTGGACGAGCGGCGTGCATCACATCTTCGGGCTGGCACCTGGCGCTGACGTCGACCGTCGCGACATTCTCGCGCTCTACACCGAGGAATCGCGTGATCGCCTGGAGGAGTTGCGCCGTCAGACGATCAACCGCGGCACCCGGCTCAATCTCGACGCGGAGATCCGGCGTCCGGATGGCGAGGTGCGCTGGCTGCGCATCAACGGCGAGCTGGTCTGGCGCCCCGGCAGCACGCCCGTCCTCCACGGCATCAAGCAGGATGTGACCGAGGAAAAGCGTCGGCTGGAAGCGCTGCGGCGCCTTGCCGAAAATGACGCGCTCACCGGCCTCGCCAACCGCGCGATTTACGAACACCGCTTCCTCAACCGGCGCTGTACCCGCTTCGCCGCCGCCCGGCTTGGGGCGCTCGTGCTGTTCGATCTCGATGGCTTCAAGCATGTCAACGACCGGCTCGGCCATCTCGCCGGCGATGCCTGCCTGCGCACCTTTGCCGAACGGCTGGTGGCTCACTTTCCCCAAGCGCTTCTCGCGGCCCGCATCGGCGGCGACGAGTTCGCGCTGGTCGTCGATAATCAGGAGCCCCCGCACCTGGTCGAGCAGCGTGTCGCAAGCTTCCTCGAAGCCCTGCGCGCGCCGATCCACTGGCATGGGCAGGTTTTCTCGATCGGTGCGACGAGCGGCATCGCCGCGCCGATTGACCCCTGGTCCTATGATCCGGAGGAACTTTTCATCCGCGCCGACGCGGCGCTTTATGCGGCCAAAAGGGCGCGGCCGCAGCGACGCTGAGCGGCGCCGCGCTGGCCCCGCTCAGAACGCCACGCATTTATGCACGGCCATCTTCTCGAAGCCGAGCCGCCGGTAGACCGGCTCGCCCATTGCTGACGCCTGCAGCGCCGCGTGGCCGAGGCCGTGTTCGAGGCCGGCCCGCATCGCTGCCAGCGTCACAGCCGCGCCCAGCCCCTGCCGCCGGAACCCTTCACGTGTCGAGCAGACATAGATCCCGGCCACCCCATCCGCCGCCAGCATGGCCGAGGTCGCGACCATCCGCCCATCCTGCCGCGCCGCAAAGCGCCGCAGGCTGCCGGGCGGATCAGCGCGCCGCTGCTCCACCTCGGTCATCCGCGCGACCTGCTCGGGCGCCACGCCCATCGACGGCGCATAGCAATCGACCCATTCTGCGACGGCGGCGTCACCGCTCACTTCCTCGATGACGATGCCGTCCGGCAGCGGCGCTTCGGGAAGATCGAGAAGCGAGCGCACATAGAGCGGCATTTCGTCGGTGACCGTCCCACCGCAGGCGAGCAGCGCATCGATCGCACCGGGATGTGAGTCCGGCCCGATCCACCAGAGCGATGGTATGTCGCGCAGCTGCTCCACCGCCGCGCGGATCCGCTCGACACGGCTCGGATCGTCGACGCGCGTCACGCCGTTCAGCAGGGGATGCGCGATCCCGCTGCGGAACAGCGAAAGGCTATCCTCTTCGCGCAGCTCGTCACCCATGTTCATCCAGTAGCGATGGACATTATCAAGTGCCGCCGTGAGCAGCGCCGCATCACTATTTGCCTGTCGATCCGTCACGCCCGTCCTCCCGCCACGCGCCCGCCTCCATCGCGAGCGGCAACACGAGTGGCCATGCGCCGCTAGCCATTTATTACCAGGCGGCGGCGGAAGGTTGCACGTGCAACACGGCTCGCCCCCGGCGTGCCGTCCGAAGCGTCGTGACGGCGGATGGCAAGCCGGGCCAGGCGCGGGAGACCTCGCTCCCGACAGGATCAGAAGTTGAGCGCCACCCGCGCGGTCAGCCGATCACCCGTGTCGCGCGCATTGGCGAAGGGCGACGGCACACGCTCGGAAATGTCGGTGCCGGTATAGACCAGGCCAAGCGTCAGCGGGCCGGTGATATGGTCCACGCCCAGCGACCAGTCCCAATAGCTCCCGCCGGGCCGCAGCCGTGCCGCACGGATCGGATCGTCCACCGAACCGGAGGAATGGCCGGCGCTTGCCATCAGCGTGAACGGCGTTGCCGGCACGCCCACGCGCGCACGCCCGCCAATCCACAGATTGTCGCCGCCGATGGCGCCCTGATCCGGTGCGTAGCGAGCATCGATGCCGACTTCCGCCGGCCCAAGCGCGTAGCTCGCGCCGGCGCCAACCTCGACATAATCCATCTTGCCGCGCGCCCTGGTGAACAGATGCCCGGTGACGAAGCCGTCGAGCCGCAGCCCGCCGCCAACGTCAGTACCGAAGCCGCCGGTCGCGTCCACCACCGCATCCGCCCCGCCGTGGCGCGGATCGCCGCGTGTGCCGGTCACGCGAACGCCGAGATCGACGCCCGAGGGAAGCCCTGCGCGAATGCTCGCGGCCGGGGAAATCTTGCCGTCGCTCCAGCTGATCCCGCGGCGGCGTTCATCGGTCGATGCTTCCACGCTGCCGCCAAGCGACACCTGCGCAGACGCCGCCGCCGCCGTCACCCCAAGGGCAACGGCGGCACCCAATGCGATCAGCCGCACCTCAGCTGCGGGCCGGGCTGTGCGCGCGATCGAGTTCGAGCGCGAGTGCTTCGCGATCCTTCTCGGCAACGGCAAGCAGATGGTCGCGCACGGTATCGCTGCGCGCCGCGACTTCCTGCGCGATCGCTTCGCGCTGGCCCGAACACCAGCCGGCGCGGCGGCCCTCGATCGGGGTATCGCTGGAAATCGTGCGCGACAGCACGTGGCCGGCAGCGCTGCGGGCTTCACGCTGGACGCTCACGTTCGCCTTCCAGGCGCATTGCAGCGTGCTCGCACGGCCGCCCGGGCCGGCAGCGCCGATCTGCTTGTGCTTGACGGCCACGTCGCTGCGGTACGTCACGTCGACGCGCTGGCCTTTATGATCGATTTCGACGCGGTGCGCGTCGGTAGCGATCGGGGTGCCGAGCAACAGCCCGGCAGCAAGGATAAGGTTCATTTGGGTCTCCTGCGGGTTGCGGACTATGGTGCCCGCTCACTCGTGCCACGCCGACCTGCGTAGCCTCTCGTAAATGGCCGATACGGACCGGACGTTCAATGGATGCGCATCCGCGCAATGATTTGAAACAGCTCGGCGAAGATCGCCAGAGCCTGTCCTACAACGGTAGGCGATTGGTATAACGCTGCTCAAGGTGGGAGCGGAAGAAGCCGTCGTTGGAAAAAAACGCGCTGGAGCCTCAACATTCTCAACATTCGCGGTGCTGCAACATGGAGCCTGGCAGGTCTTATCAAGCACAATCGCGCTCGTTTCCGCTTGTTCTGCGCCCGCAACGACTGATAGCGGCTCTCACATGCTTCGCTTCGCTGCCGCCGCGCTCTTGCTCGCGCCCCTCGCCGCTCCGCTCCCGGCGGCCGCTGCCACCACCCCCACCGAAAACCGCATGAAGGCGGTGATCGAACAGGAGGCGCCGCGGCACGAGGCCTTGCTTGAAAAGCTCGTTCGGCAGAACTCGGGCAGCCTCAACATTGCCGGCGTGAAGGCAGTGGGCGAGATGATGCGCGCGGAACTTGAGCCGCTCGGCTTCAAGGTCGACTGGATCGACATGGCGCAAACCGGGCGTGCCGGTCACATCATCGCGACCCACAAGGGGAATGGCCGCGGCAAGCGCGTGCTGCTGATCGGCCACCTCGATACGGTGTTCGAACCCGACAGCCCGTTCACCGGCTGGACGCGCGACGGGGACCGCGTGACAGGACCGGGCGTCGGCGACGACAAGGGCGGCCTCGTCGTGATCGTCGCCACGCTGCGCGCCATGCACGCCGCCGGGACGCTCAAGAACGCCGATATCCAGGTCGTCCTCACCGGCGACGAGGAAAAGACCGGTGCGCCGCTCGACGTGGCCCGCCGCGATCTGATCGCTGCCGGGAAATGGGCGGACATCGCGTTCGAATATGAGAATGTCGCCACCGACAGCGGCCAGGATTATGCCACCACGGCGCGGCGCAGCTCCACCAACTGGGAGATCGTCACCACCGGGCGCACCGGCCATTCCAGCGGCATCTTCAACCAGTGGATGGGCTATGGCGCGACGTTCGAAATGGCGCGCATTCTGGATGAATTCCGCCGCACGCTGCCCGAACCGAACCTCACCTTCAACGCCAGCGTCCTCGTCGCCGGCACCCCCGCTGCGCTTGACGAGCCGGGCGTGAAGGGCACGGCAGAGGGGAAGACCAACGTCATCCCCGCCCGCGCAGTGGCGCGCGGCGATCTGCGCAGCCTGACGCCCGAGCAGGATACGCGCATCAAGGCTGCGATGGAGGCGATCGTCGCCAAGCATCTGCCCGGCACCGAAGGCTCGATCCGCTTCTTCGAAGGCTATCCGTCGATGCCGCCGACGGCCGCGAACCGCGCCTTGCTCGATCGGCTCAATGCGGTGAACCGCGACATCGGCCTGCCGGAAATGAAGGAGATGGATCCATCGAAGCGCGGCGCCGCCGACTCGAGTTTCGTCGCGGCCGATGCGGTGACGCTGGGTGGGATGGGCGCGTCCGGCGGCGGCGCGCATGCGGTGGGCGAATGGGTCGATCTCACCAGCCTGCCGCGCCAAGCACTGCGCAGCGCCGTGCTGATCTCGCGCCTCACCGCCGAACCCCGCTAAGTCTTTATTCGCATTGGCGGAAACTAACCGCCGTCCGCTCGTTCATCTGGCGTACAGGAAAAGCCGCGGTCCCGCGGCGCCTTGCTGCCGGAGCCAACGAATGAACGATGCCAGCCGCCGTGATCTGCTGAAGGCCAGCGCTGTCGCCGGCGCCGGCCTCGCCGCCGCACCGGCGCTGGCGCAAGGCGCGCGGCGCCCGACACCCAGTCCGGCGACCGCCTACACCAACCAGCCCTTCCCCGAGCAGCGGCAGAAATGGCCGGCATTGCAGCGCGACATGAAGCCGGTGCCAGATTGCGGCGAACGCAGCTACCGCGGCTCCGGCCGACTGCAGGGGCTGAAGGCGCTCGTCACCGGTGGCGATTCCGGCATCGGCCGCGCGGCCGTAATCGCCTTTGCGCGCGAAGGCGCGGACGTCGCGATCAACTATTTCCCGACCGAGGAGCCGGACGCGCAGGATGTAGCCAAGCTGCTGCGCGGGGAAGGCCGCCGCGTCGAGCTTATCCCCGGCGATCTCACCAATGCGAAATTCTGCACTGAACTTCCCGAGCGCGCTGCGAAGGCGCTCGGCGGCTTGGACATCGTCGTCAACAACGCCGCCTATCAGCAGTCGAAGCAGTCGATCGAGGAGATCACCGCGGAGCAGTTCGACCGCACGATGAAGACCAACGTCTATGCGACATTCCACATCTCCAAGGCCGCAATCCCGCTGCTGAAACCCGGCTCGACGATCATCAACACGCTGTCGGTGAACTCGGTCAGTCCGGGCGAGGAGCTGCTCGATTACGCCACGACCAAAGGCGCGCTGCTGATCTTCACCAAGGGGCTCGCGAAGCAGCTCGCGGCCAAAGGTATCCGCGTCAACGGCGTCGCCCCCGGCCCGGTGTGGACGCCGCTGCAGGTCGCGGGTGGCCAGCTGCCCGGCAAGCTCGGCGAATTCGGCCAGGATACGCCGCTCGGCCGCGCCGGGCAGCCGGCCGAGTTCGGGCCGATATGGGTCGCGCTCGCCGATCCGCAGACCAGCTTCACCAGTGGCAGCGTGTTCGGCGCGAACGGCGGCACCGGCGTGATCTGACCCGTTCGTCGCATGCCCGTCGCGTGGTCGCCGCACGGTCGCGCGCCCGCTGACGCAGAACTCCTGTCCGGCGATGCCACGCCATAGCCCATCAGGAGAGACGCGCATGCCAGCCCCTGCGGAGGTGCCCGACGCCCAGGATCACGGCCTGTGGTTCATGAACGGCCGCATTCACATCCATGTCAGCCGTCACGACACCGCGGACGGCCTCTCGATCGTCGAGCACCACCTGCCGCTCGGCTTCGGCCCGCCGCTGCACATCCATCGCGACGAGGATGAATTCTTCCACATCATCGAAGGATTGTTCCGCTTCCGCCTGGGGGATCGGACCATCGCCGGCATGGCGGGCGACGTCATCGCCCTTCCCCGCGGAGTGCCGCACGGCTTCCGCGTCCTCTCGGTGGAGGGCGGCCGCTGCCTGACGATGACGCGCGGCGGCTTCGAGGACATGCTGCGCGACGCGTCACGCCCGGCGGATCACGCGGGCCTGCCCGATCAGATCACGCCATCGCCCGAGCAACAGGCCGCGCTCCACACCATCTGCGCGCGGCACGGGATTGATCTCATCGCGCCACCGATCGATTAATCGGGGCGCAGGATCAGTCGAGGTTTGGTCGCAACCGCCGCTTCGCCGTTTCGAGGTCCACACCGCGGCGCACCGCATAGTCCGCCACCTGATCCTCGCCGATCCGCGCCACGCCGAAATACTCCGCCTGCGGGTGCCCGAAGTAGAAGCCGCTCACCGCGGCGGTCGGCAACATCGCGTAGCTTTCGGTCAGCGTGATACCGGTTGTCCGCCCCGCATCCAGCATGTCGAACAGGATGGTCTTCAGGCTATGCTCGGGGCACGCCGGATAGCCAGGCGCCGGTCGGATGCCGCGATATTGCTCGCGAACCAGCGCCTCGTTCGTCAGCTGCTCGTCCGGGGCGTAACCCCACAATTCGGTCCGCACCTTCTGGTGCAAGGCCTCGGCAAAGGCTTCGGCGAAGCGATCCGCCAGTGCTTTCAGCAAGATGTCGGAATAATCGTCCACCGCCGCCTTGAAGCGTTCGAGATGCGGCTCGATTCCGTGAATGCCGACGGCAAAGCCGCCGATCCAATCCCCCTTGGGATCGACAAAGTCGGCCAGGCACATGTTCGCGCGGCCCTCGCGCTTCGCGATCTGCTGGCGCAGGAACGGCAGCCGCACGGTCTTTTCGTTGGTCCGGTCGAGATCGGGAACACGGAAGCCCTCGGGCACGCTCGCGCCATCCGGGCTGCGATGATCCTGGCTATGCGCCGTATAGACCCAGACATCGTCGTCATGCCGGTGGCACGGCCACAGACCGGCGACGCCGCGCGCCGTAAGCCACTTTTCCGCGACGATCTTGTCCAGCATCGCCTGTGCATCGGCATAAAGCGCGCGCGCGCTCTCGCCGACCACCGCGTCATCGAGAATGGCCGGGAAGGTGCCGGCCAGTTCCCACGCGCGAAAGAAGGGCGTCCAGTCGAAGTACTCGCGCAGGTCCGCCAGATCCCAGTCGTCGAAAACATGCACGCCGGGCTTCAACGGCGCGGCCGGCTTCAGCGCCATATCGGCAACGAAGCCGCGCGCACGCGCTTCGGTCAGCGGCAGCAGGTCGTTCTGCCCCTTGCCCTCGCGCGCCGCGCGTACCGCGGCATATTCGTCCGACACCTTGGTGACGAAGGGATCGCGCTGCGTCTCGGATACAAGTGCCGTCGCCACGCCCACCGCGCGGCTGGCGTCGAGCACGTGAACCACTGGCCCCTGATAGGCTGGCGCGATGCGCAGCGCGGTGTGAACCTTGGACGTGGTCGCGCCGCCGATCAGCAGCGGCATCGTCATGCCCGCGCGCTGCATCTCCTCACCCACCGTCACCATCTCGTCCAGCGATGGGGTGATCAGGCCGCTGAGGCCGATCATGTCAGCGTCGTTCTCGTTCGCGGCTTCCAGAATCCTGGTCCACGGTACCATCACGCCAAGGTCGATCACCTCGAAGCCGTTGCACTGCAGAACGACGCCGACGATGTTCTTGCCGATATCGTGAACGTCGCCCTTCACCGTCGCCATGATGACGCGGCCCTTCGCCTTTGCGCCCGCCGATTTCTCCGCCTCTATGTACGGCAGCAGGTGCGCGACCGCCTTTTTCATGACGCGCGCTGACTTCACCACTTGCGGCAGGAACATCTTGCCGCTGCCGAAGAGGTCGCCGACGACGTTCATCCCGTCCATCAACGGGCCTTCGATCACCTCGATCGGCCGCCCGCCGCGCTCGAAGATCGCGACGCGCGCTTCCTCGGTATCCTCCACGACATGCGCGTCGATGCCCTTCACCAGCGCATGTTCCAGTCGCTTCACGACATCCCACGAACGCCATTCCGCGGCCTGCTTTTCCGCCACCGCATCAGTGCCGCAGAAGCGCTCCGCCAACGCGACGAGGCGATCGCCAGCCTCGGCATCGCGATTGAGGATCACATCCTCGCAGGCAGTACGCAGCTCAGGATCGATCGTGTCATACACGTCGAGCTGACCGGCGTTGACGATCGCCATGTCCATGCCGGCGGGGATCGCATGGTAAAGGAATACCGAGTGCATCGCGCGGCGCACCGGCTCGTTACCGCGGAAGCTGAACGACAGGTTGGAAAGGCCGCCGGAGATATGGACGTGCGGGCAGCGCGCCTTGATCTCGCGCGTCGCTTCGATGAAGTCGACGGCGTAATTGTTATGCTCCTCGATCCCCGTCGCCACGGCGAACACATTGGGATCGAAGATAATATCCTCTGGCGGGAAGCCGATGCCGGTCAGCAGCTTGTAGGCGCGCTCGCAGATCTCGACCTTGCGATCCTTGGTGTCTGCCTGGCCCACCTCGTCGAAGGCCATCACCACTGCCGCGGCGCCATAGTTCATGCACCGGCGCGCGCGATCGAGGAATTCCTCCTCGCCTTCCTTCATGCTGATCGAATTGACGATCGGCTTGCCGGATACGCACTTCAGCCCCGCTTCGATCACATCCCACTTGGAGCTGTCGATCATCACCGGCACACGGGCAATATCGGGCTCCGCCGCAATCAGCTTCAGGAACGTCGTCATGGCGTGGTGCGCGTCGAGCAGCCCCTCGTCCATATTGACGTCGATCACCTGTGCACCATTCTCCACCTGCTGGCGCGCAACCTCGACTGCACGGGCGTAATCGCCCGCCATGATCATCCTCTTGAACGCCGCGGATCCGGTGACGTTCGTGCGCTCGCCGACATTGACGAAGGTGGAAGAGGAGTTCGTGGTCACAAGTTTTCCGTTCGTGTCGAGCCCTGCGACTGCCTGTGAAACAGGCGCTCAGGACGAGCTAAAGCGAGACACCGTGCGATCCGCTCGCGGCTCGTCCACGAGTTTGCTCGGGACGAACGGTGTGAATTGATTACGCCGCCGCCATTGTGAACGGCTCCAGCCCCGCCAGCCGCGTGCGAACCGGCGGCGCCGGCAAGCGACGCGGCGCAACGCCCTTCACCGCCTCTGCAATCGCGGCGATGTGCGCCGGCGTGGAGCCGCAGCAGCCGCCTAGCACGTTCACCTGCCCTGCCGCGGCCCATTCATGCACCAGCCCGGCGGTTGTCACCGGCGCCTCGTCATAGGCGCCAAGCTCGTTCGGCAGACCGGCATTCGGATAGACCATGATCAGCGCGTCGCAGATGTCCGACAGCGTCTTCACGTGCGGGCGCAGCTGCTGCGCGCCGAACGAGCAGTTGAGCCCGATCGTCAGCGGGTTCGCGTGCCGCACTGCATGCCAGAAGGCCTCGACCGTGTGGCCCGAGAGATTGCGGCCCGACAAATCGGTCAGCGTCATCGACAGCATGATCGGCAAGTCACGCCCAAGCGCCGCGCCAGCCTCGATCGCTGCCATCACGCCGGCCTTGGCGTTCAGCGTGTCGAATACCGTCTCGATCAGGATGAAATCGGCACCACCTTCGACCAGCGCGTCGATCTGCTCGCGGTACACGTCTTTCAGATAGTCGAAGTCGATTTCCCGATAGCCGGGGTCGTTCACGTCAGGAGACAGCGACAGCGTCTTGTTCGTCGGTCCGACGGCGCCGGCGACGAAGCGGGGGCGCCCGTCCTTTGCCTGGAACTCGTCGGCGATGCTCCTGGCCAGCCGGGCGCTTTCGACGTTGATCTCGCGCACCAAGCCCTCGGCGCCATAATCGGCCTGGCTGATGCGGTTCGCCGAGAAGGTGTTCGTCTCCGCAATATCCGCGCCCGCCTCGAAATAGGCGCGGTGGATCGCCGCCGGCACCTCCGGCTTGGTCAGCGCGAGGATATCGTTGTTGCCCTTCTGATCATGCGACAGGCCGAGTGAGCCGGCATAATCCGCTTCAGAGAGCTTCCAGTTCTGGATCTCGGTGCCGAATGCACCATCGGTGATGAGGATGCGCTTCGCTGCTTCGGCATGGAAGGATTCACGTGCGTTCATGTCTTTTCTCCCCCCTCCGCTGGGGAGGGGTCGGGGGAGGGCCTGTCACCAGGATCACCGCGCAGGGGGGACAGGCCCTCCCCTGGCGGCCTCGCAAGCGCGAGGAGAAACCTATGCCGCTGCCGCCACCGCGCCGGGCTTCGTTCGCACGCCCAGCAGGTGGCAGATCGCGAAGCTCATCTCTGCGCGGTTGAGCGTGTAGAAGTGGAACTGCTTCACCCCGCCCGCATACAGCTTGCGGCACAGCTCGGCGGCGAGCGTGGCCGAAACCAACTGCCGTGCCTCGGGCAGATCGTCGAGCCCGGCAAAGAGCCGTTCCATCCAGGCCGGCACCTCAGTCCCGCACATCTTGGACATCCGCACGACGGCGGCGAAATTGCTCACCGGCATGATCCCCGGTACGATCTCCGCGTCGATCCCCGCCGCCGCCACCTTATCCCGATAGCGGAAGAACACGTCCGGCTGATGGAAGAACTGGGTGATCGCCCGCGTCGCCCCGGCATCCATCTTGCGCTTCAGATTGTCGAGATCAGCCGCGGGATCGATCGAGTCCGGGTGGCATTCCGGATAGGCCGCGACCGAGATCTCGAAGGGATGCAACCGCCGAAGCCCTTCGACGAGCGCGGCTGCATTTTCGTAGCCGCCGGGATGCGCCACATAACGCTCGCCGGCCCGCGGCGGATCGCCACGCAGCGCCACGATGTGCCGCACGCCGGCGGCCCAATACTCACTCGCCACTGCATCGATCTCATCGCGCGTCGCCTCGACACAAGTGAGATGTGCTGCGGCCGGAATCGCCGTCTCACGCGCGATCCGCGCCACCGTGGCATGCGTGCGCTCGCGCGTGGAACCGCCTGCGCCGTAGGTCACGGAAACGAAGCGGGGCCCTAGCGGCGCTAGCGTGCCAATCGAATCCCACAGCGTCTGTTCCATCTTCTCCGTCTTGGGGGGGAAGAATTCGAAGCTGACGTCGATATCCCCCGCAACATCAGCAAAGAGCGGGGCGTCCAGCGCGCGGCGCGCCTCCTCAAGCTGGTTGACCGATAGCGTCATGCCGCCTTCACCTCATGCAATGCGGCATCGGGCTTGCGCCCGAGCCAGATCTTCACCGTCAATTCGCCGCCTTCCAGCGTCTCCACCCGGGCCGTCTCCAGCCCCGCATTGGCGAACCAGCCTTCGATCTGCGCGTCCGAGAAGCCGAGCCGGGTATGGGCGTCACGCGTGCGCAGCTCCTCCCGGTCATGCGGCGCGAAATCGGCGATCAGCAGTCGCCCGCCTGGCGCCAGTACACGCGCCGCCTCGACGATCGCGGCACCCGGCTGCTGCGCATAATGAAGAACGTGATGGACGATCGCGACGTCCGCCGCGCCGTCCGCCAGCGGCAGCGAGTAGAGATCGGCCTGACGCAGCTCCGCGTTGCTGAGCCCCTGCTCGCCGATCTTCGCGCGTGCCAGCCGTAGCATTTCCGAGCTACGATCGATCCCCAGCGCCGTGCGGGCGCGCGGGCCGAACAGCTCGATCATCCGCCCGGTGCCGGTGCCGATATCGACCAGCCGGCCAAGCGGTGCCTCGCCCAACACCTTGCGCATCGCCGCCTCGACATCGCATTCGGCGATATGGAGGGATCGGATCGCATCCCACTCACTGGCATGCGTTTCGAACCATTGCGAAGCGGAGGCTGCGCGATCCGCGCGCACCGCCGCGAGCCGGGCCGCGTCTGTGGCGCCATCCCGGTCGGGCACGTCGCTGTCGAGCGCATCCACCGCCGCCAGCACGGGATCTACCAGCGCAGCATCGCCCAGCGCCACGAACACCCAGCTGCCCTCCTTGCGGCGCTCCGCAAGGCCGGCATCGCACAGGATTTTCACATGGCGGCTCACCCGCGGCTGACTTTGCCCCAGCACCAGCGCCAGCTCACCAACCGAAAGCTCCATCGTCCGCAGCAGACGTAGGATGCGCAGCCGCGACGAATCGGCGAGAGCACGGAAAGTTTCGAGCGCCTTGGTCACAACAGAAAGATATAAAGATATCTTTATATCTCGTCAAACGATCGATCGCCTCCGACGAACAGCGGTCGGCAAGATATCGTTACGGAGCCAAAGCCGCTAGCTGACGTTGTGGAGCGGACGCCGGGCGTGCCGGCTTTCGGACGAAACAGGGAGAGTATCGATGAGAACCCTTGCCACCGCCACCATCCTTGCCGCTGCCACTGCTCTCGTTGCCTGCAGCCCGAGCGCACGAAACGAAAGTGCAGAAGCCGCCAATGCGATCGGCACCGATGTCAGCACCACGACCCGCAACGCGATCGACGATGTCGACGCGGCGACCGATCGGGCGCTTGGCTCCGCCGAACGGTCGCTCGACAATGCCGGCCAAGACATCGAACGCGGCGCAGATCGCGCTGGCGCTGCGATCGACAATACCGCTGATCGCGCGCGGGATGATGCTGGCGACGCGCTGATCGACGCGGGCAACGCACTGCAGGATCGGTGAGGCCACGCTCTGGAGGGGCGCGCGCCGCGCTCCTCCCCATCACCTTGCTGGCGTCCGGTATCACTGCCGGCTGCTCCTCCGAACCTGCGCCGGCCGGCGCGGTTACGGCGGATGAGGAACGCCAACTCAATGAAGCCGCGGCAATGCTCGACGCGAACAGCATCAGTCTGCGCGACGTTCAGAATAACGGAACCGACAATGATGAAGCGCCGGCTCGGCTCCTCTGATCTGCAGATTGCGCCGCTGGTGCTCGGCGGCAACGTCTTCGGCTGGACGGCGGATCGCACCGCCAGCTTTGCCGTGCTCGATGCCTTCGTGGCGGGTGGCGGCACGATGATCGACACGGCCGACGCCTATTCTGCATGGGTCCCCGGCCACCGCGGCGGTGAATCCGAAACCATGATCGGCGAATGGCTGAAGGCGTCCGGCAAGCGCGACGAGGTACTGATCGCAACCAAAGTCGGCATGTTGCCCGGCGAGGGCGGCGAGAAATTGGCGCCAGCGCGGATTGCTGCCGCTTGCGAGGCATCGCTGAAGCGGCTCGGCACTGATCGCATCGACCTTTACTTCGCGCATCAGGACGACGAGGCGACACCACAGGAAGCGGTCCTCGAGGCGTTCGCAAAGCTGGTCCACGCCGGCAAGGTCCGTGTACTGGGCGCCTCGAACTTCCACGCCGCCCGACTCAAGTCCGCGAACGAACATGCCCGTGCTGCCGGCCTGCCGCGCTATGACGCGCTCCAGCCCGAGTATAATCTCGTCAGCCGCCACCGCTTCGAAGGCGAGCTTCAGGATTATTGCGTCGAGCAGAATGTCGGCGTCGTCCCCTATTACGGGCTCGCATCGGGTTTCCTCACGGGCAAGTATCGCTCACCCGAGGATCTGACGAAGAGCGTGCGCGGCAGCCGCATGGGCGATCTTCTCGCCGGGAGCGGCAAGGCAGTGCTTGCCGCGATGGACGAGGTGGCCGGTGAGACCGGCGCCACCCTCGCGCAGATCGCACTCGCCTGGCTGATGGCGCAGCCCGGTGTCACCGCGCCAATCGCCAGCGCCACCAGCGCGCGGCAGTTGGAGGAACTGCTGCCCGCCATGACGCTGGAACTCACCGCCGACCAGTTGGAGTGTCTCAACACCGCCGGAGCGTGATCACGCTTGCGCTTGCGTTAACCGTCTTGCGTCAGCCAAGCGCAACGTCACCTTACTAGATCCCGAATCATGCTCTCACCGGCTCGCCTTGTCCTGATCGCGTTTGCGGTTGCCGTCGCGTCGGTCGGCTATGCCGCCAGCCGTCCGCCGCCACCGCCGCGCGTTCTCGCGAGCCAGTCGATACCGCCGCTCCGGCCCGCTCAACCGGCCACCCCCGAGCAGGCGGGCCCGCAGTCACAGCCCGCGGCCTACATCGTCAAATCCATCCTGCCGATCCAGGGCCCGATGAAGATGGGCGACCATCATTGGGACGAAAGCGCTGCCCCGGCGACCGGCACGCTCATCATCACCGTCGATCTTGCCGCGCAGGTGCTCAGCGTCTTTCGCGACGGGCATGAGATTGGCGCGGCGGCAATCCTGTTCGGCGCCGATTCGAAGCCGACCCCGCTCGGCGTCTATCCGATCACGCAGAAGAGCAAGGATCACGTTTCCAACATCTATCACGCGCCGATGCCGTACATGCTTCGCCTGACCAATGATGGGATCGCGGTGCACGCCAGCGAGGTGGCTGACGGCTATATGACGCACGGTTGCATCGGCGTGCCCAAGCCCTTCGCCAAGAAACTGTTCGAGACGGCGAAGCTGGGCGACAAGGTCATCATCACTCGCGGTGAGGCGCTGGAGATCGGGCAGGCGGTAAAGGCCGCCTGAGCCGCGGCGCCGCCGATCAATCCCCGGCAAAGGTCAGCGCGGTGATCCGCCGCTCGCGCTCGTTGATGGTCAGCGCGCGGCCCGCCGGCGCGGCGGCACGCTGCGGACATTCCTGGCGGAAACACTGGCGGCACCCCAGCCCGATCGGCATCGCCACGCCGGCAAGGTCGAAGCCGCGAGCGACCGCCAGCGTCCCGGCATGTTCCGCCGCCACACCGATGCCGACCGCAAATTCGGCCGAAACCAGTCCGTATCGCTGCCCCTGCGGCGTCACCGTGCGCGCCATCGTAAGCCAGCGCTCGCCATCCTCCAGTTCGACCAACTGAACCGCGAGGTGCCCCGGCCGATCGAACGCATGGTGCAAATGCCACAAGGGGCAGCGCCCCTCCGCCTCGACCAGCGCCGCGCCGCTCGCCCCGGCATAGCGTTTCGATGACTGCCCCGCCCGGTCGACGCGGATCATGAAGAAGGGCAGCCCCCGCGCGCCGACCCGCTGAAGCGTCGTCAACCGGTGTGCGACATGCTCGAACCCGGCACCAAAGCGGCGCTGCAGCAGCTCGATGTCGTAACCCGTCGCCTCGCAGGCGCGCAGGAAGCGGGCATAGGGCATCATCACCGCTGCGGCGAAATAGCTGGCGAGATGACGGCGGAACAGGCGATCGGCGGCGATCTGGCCAAAGCCGGCGCCCGCCACCAGCGCGTCGATCTCAGCCCGAGACTCGATCAGCGCCAGCTGGAACGCCGCGGCAAAGGTGCGGCTCGACGGATCGAGCAGTTCGGACAGCTGAAGTTGGCGCGCGTGAAGGTCCAGCCGCCGCAGCACGTCGGGCATCACATCGACCGGGAGGATGCGGATAGCGAGGCTGTGCTTCACCCGCAGCCGCTCCGACATTGCGCCGTAGAGGTCGCCAGCCCCGAGGCGGAGTTCGTCGGCCAGCGCCTCCGCCGCTGCGTCCAGATCGGGGAAATGGTTGCGCCACCGGCCGATCTCCCGCCGTACCAAGGCTACCGGATCATCACTCGCGACGGCGGTGGCGGCCCCCTGCCCCATGCGATCGAACGCACGCGCGAATGCCTCCGCCCCGCCGGGCGCCGCGGCCAGCCATTCCTCCAGCTCGTTGCGATCGATCTCCAGGTCGGCGAACATCGGGTCGGCGAGCCGCCGCCGCATTGCGTCCCGCCCACCGCCCGGCTCGGCCGCGGTCAACGCGCGCGGATCGAAATCGAACGTCTCCGCCAGTTTCACCAGCAGGGTCGCTGATACCGGGCGCTGATTGCGCTCCACCAGATTGAGGTAGCTGGGACTGATCGCCAGCATCTCGGCCATCGCCGCCTGGCTCAGCGCCTGCTGCCGCCGCAGCCGCCGCACCACATGCCCCGCCATCAACTTTCGCTCTGCCATGCCGCCACGCTGACGGAGCGGCGTTAGCGTGTCAATTCTTTACAGCAACACAGATGATGACCGCCGCTTGTCCGACCCGATGACACCGAATCACCAGAGTGCCGCGTTGTGAATACCCGCTCCATGCTGTTCTTATAATCGCAGTTGTAAGCATTCACACAGGAGGAACGACCATGGACGCTACCCCGCAGCGCAGCCGCGCCGTTTTCTCGACCGAGGACTTCGGCCTCATGAAGGAAGCCATCGGCGAGTATATCAAGAAGATCGCCGACGAACCCCGCTCGGCCAAATTCTCCAACCTGTACCACCGCCTCGGCCGCCTCGGCTGACCGATCACTCGCCTGATCCAATCGTGCGGGACCGGTCCCGCGTGCCACCATCCGCGACAGGAACAATGATGACCTACCAGGAACAGACCAGTCAGATCGGCCAGCTCGTTGCCAGCTACAATGGCACGTGGGACGGGATCGACGCTGAATCCGTGGCGCGGATGCGGCTGCAGAACCGGTTCCGCACCGGGCTCGACATCGCGCGCTACACCGCCGGCATCATGCGCCGCGACATGGCCGCCTATGACGCCGATCCTGCGAATTACACCCAGTCGCTGGGTTGCTGGCACGGCTTCATCGGCCAGCAGAAGCTCATTTCGATCAAGAAGCATTTCGGCACCACCAAGGGGCGGTATCTGTACCTCTCCGGCTGGATGGTCGCCGCGCTGCGCAGCGAGTTCGGCCCACTGCCCGACCAGTCGATGCACGAAAAGACCAGCGTTCCCGCGCTGATCGAGGAACTCTACACCTTCCTGAAGCAGGCCGATGCCCGCGAACTGGGCATGATGTTCCGCGATCTCGACAAGGCACGCGAGACGGGCAACGAGATTGAGGCGCAGCGGCTGACGCAGGCGATCGACAATTACGAGACGCATGTCGTGCCGATCATCGCCGACATCGACGCCGGCTTCGGCAATGCCGAGGCGACGTATCTCCTCGCCAAGAAGATGATCGAGGCGGGCGCCTGCGCGCTCCAGATCGAGAACCAGGTGTCGGACGAAAAGCAGTGCGGCCACCAGGACGGCAAGGTCACCGTGCCGCACGAGGACTTCCTCGCGAAGGTCCGCGCCTGCCGCTACGCCTTTCTCGAGCTTGGCGTCGATGACGGCATCATCGTGACCCGCACCGACTCGCTCGGCGCCGGCCTCACCAAGCAGATCGCCTTCTCGAAGGAGAAGGGCGACATCGGCGACCAGTACAATGCCTTCCTCGATTGCGAGGAAGTCACCGACCTGTCGACGCTGCGCGGCGATGTCGTGATCGAGCGTGACGGCAAGCTGATGCGTCCGAAGCGCCTGCCGTCGAACCTGTTCCAGTTCCGCGAAGGGACCGGTGCCGACCGCTGCGTGCTGGATTGCATCACGTCGCTGCAGAATGGCGCCGACCTGTTGTGGATCGAGACGGAGAAGCCGCACATCGAGCAGATCGCGTCGATGGTCGATCGCATCCGCGAAGTCGTTCCCAATGCGAAGCTGGTCTATAACAACAGCCCCAGCTTCAACTGGACGCTGAACTTCCGCCAGCAGGTGTTCGACGCCTGGGTCGAGGCCGGCAAGGATGTCTCCGCCTATGACCGGGCGAAGCTGATGAGCGTCGATTATGACGACAGCGATCTGGCGGCAGAGGCCGACGAGCGGATCCGCACCTTCCAGAAGGATGCGGCGGCGCGGGCCGGCATCTTCCACCACCTCATCACGCTGCCGACCTATCACACCGCGGCGCTGTCGACCGACAATCTCGCCAAGGAGTATTTCGGCGAGGCGGGGATGCTCGGCTACGTCAAGGGCGTGCAGCGGAAGGAAATCCGCGAAGGGATCGCCTGCGTGAAGCACCAGAACATGTCAGGCAGCGACATCGGCGACGATCACAAGGAATATTTCGCCGGCGAGGCCGCGCTGAAGGCCGGCGGCGTCCACAACACGATGAACCAGTTCGCAGCCTGATGCGCATGGCGGCAGCGATGCTGCCGCCAAGACGCGCAGGCCCGGCCGGCGGTGCCGCTCAGGCACCGACCGACGGCGCGGCTCCCCCGCGCCGGCACCCGGCAACCAAGTTCCTGGGGAGGAAGGATGCCCGTCGGTGCTCGTCACCGGCGGGCATTTCCGCGTCTCGCTCTGCGCCAAGTTATGGCGATGGAGAGGTGACTGGCACGCTTCCCGCTTGAGCAACGACCGGGGGAATGACACACTCAGCGGCATGAAGCGCGTCGCTGCCGCCGCCCTCGCCCTGCTGCTCTCGCTCGCAGCACTGCCGGCCCACGCCCAGGTGGTCATCACCTTCTGGAGCCATGAGTTCGGCAATCATTTCCCCCACGCCTTCTTCACGCTGCGGGGCACGCCAGAGGCGGGTGGCGAGCCGGTCGACCTCAATTACGGCTTCACGGCCAAAGCGGTGACCCCGGCAATCCTGTTCGGTCCGGTACCGGGGGGGATCGACGTCGCCAAGCGCAGCTATATGGAGGCGAGCGATGCGCAATTCTCCCTCGTCCTCACCGACGCGCAATATGCCGCCATCCTGCGGCTTGTGGATGAGTGGGACGACAAGAAGGGCGACGGAACCTATCGCATGAACACGCGCAATTGCGTGCATTTCACGCAGGAGGCGGCGCGGCGCGCGGGGTTGGTCACGCTAGATTTTCCCCATCTGATGAAAAGGCCGCGTTCCTTCCTGAAGGCGGTGGCGAAGGCAAACGCAGCGGAGGTCACGCTGATCGACCGGCATGGAAAGGAGTATCTGGCGTCGTTAGAGGTGCAATCCCCCGCCACCCGCTTGCCTGCCGCCGGTAGCATACCGCGGGTTATGGGCCCTGCGGCGGCATCCCCGGTCAACACACCCCTGCCGGCGCCGCAATCAGCCCAAGCGCCCGCCCCGGTGAGTTGACGACAGCGGCGGCGTCTCTCAACTCGCCGGCATCCGATTAACAATAACGAGTGTCGGTACAAACACAGGCTTCGGCGGCACCAGTCCAAACGATTTTCAGCGGCCGGGGCGGCGGAACCGCTAGGCGCCGCCGCGGACATTCACGCGACCGCTGCCTCCCCAATTCCGCACTCTTCGCCCCAATCTCATTAGAGGTTGGTTCTGATCAAGCCGCCGTCCATCCCCCATCCGCCGACAGGTTCGCGCCCGTGATCGCCGCCGCCTCGTCACGGCACAGGAACAAGGCGAAGGCCGCAACCTGCTCGGGGGTTACGAATTGCTTCGTTGGTTGCGCCGACAGCAACACGTCGTTGATCACTTGTTCGCGCGTCATGCCGCGTGCCTTCATCGTATCGGGAATCTGATTTTCCACCAGCGGCGTCCATACATAACCGGGTGAGATGCAATTCACCGTGATCCCGTCGGTCGCGGTTTCCAGCGCCACCGTCTTGGTCAGTCCGACAAGGCCGTGCTTCGCCGCGACATAGGCGGACTTGTTGGGGCTGGCGACCAGGCTGTGCGCCGACGCGGTCGAGATGATCCGTCCCCATTTCCTCTGCCGCATGTACGGCACCGCCGCCTTCATCACGTGAAAAGCGCTGGTGAGGTTGATCGCCAGAATCGCATCCCATTTCTCGTTCGGGAAATCCGCAATTGGCGAGACGAACTGGATGCCGGCGTTGTTGACGACGATATCGGGCCCACCAAGCTCGGCGTGGCAGCGCGCGATCATCGCAGCGATCGCCTCCGGCTGGGTCATGTCGGCAGCATCATACAACGCTTCCGCGCCACTCGCCTCGGCCAGCGCCGCCCGCTCCTTCTCGATCGCCTCCGCGTCGCCAAAGCCATTGATCATCACCGCCGCGCCTTCGGCCGCAAACGCCTTGGCATAAGCAAGGCCGATACCGGAGGTGGAACCGGTCACCAGCGCCGTCTTGCCCTTGAGGAACATCGAGTGTCTCCCGTTATGCGCGCGCGTCTGACGGCGCGACCGAAGGCCGCCGGGCGGCCGGAAAGAAATCGCGTTCGTCATGCGCTCGGCAACACGGCCGATCAAGCCGGCCGGCTTGCAACCGCACTTCGCCTTCGCGCATTCATGCCGGGTCAGTAACAAAGGGGTAAGCGCGATGCGGCTCGACGATTTCGATCCCGACATTCGTGTCGAGGATCAGCGCGGCCAGAGCTTCGGCGGCGGCGGTGGCGGCGGACTGCTGCTCGGGCTGTTACCGATGATCGGCAGCCGCTTCGGCTGCGGCGGCATTGTCGTGGTGCTCATCATCTTCGCGCTTTTCGGCGGGCTCGGCAATCTCGGCGGCCTGTTCACAGGTGGCACCAGCACCGCCCCAACGCGTACGGAGCGTACGGCTGGCGGCACGGGCGCCCAGGCGGCCTGCTCCGTTGATGCGGAGACGCGCGCAACCTGCAACGCCTTCTCGTCGGCCGAAAACACCTGGGAGCAGTTGTTCGCCCGCTCCGGCGCGCAGTTCCAGGCACCAAAGCTCGTCTTCTTTAGCGGCCGCGGGCAATCGGGGTGCGGCGCGGCAATGTCCGCAATGGGGCCGTTCTACTGCCCGTCCGATCAAGGCATCTACATCGACACCAGCTTTTTTGACGAGCTTGCCAACCGCTTCCGCGCGGCAGGTGACTTCGCACAATATTACGTCGTGGCGCACGAATTCGGCCATCACATCCAGACGCTAACCGGCCAGTCCGATCAGGTCCGCCGCGCCCAGGCCCGCGCCAGCGAAGCCGAAGGTAATGCGCTGTCCGTACGTCTCGAGCTGCAGGCGGATTGTTACGCTGGCGTCTGGGCCGCACAGAACCGCAACCGGCTCGAGCCTGGCGACATCGAGGAAGGCATGACCGCCGCGGCCGCGATCGGCGACGACAAGCTGCAGCGCGAGGCGCAAGGCCGCGTCCAGCCAGAAAGCTTCACCCACGGTACCTCGGCACAGCGTCAGGCGTGGCTGCGCCGTGGGCTCGAAAGTGGTGACCCGGCCGTGTGCGACACCTTCAGCGGGCCGATCTGATCGGAGCGCATGCCGGGCGCTCGCCGCCCGGCACGTCGCCGCATGTTACAGACGAACGAGCATCTTCCCGGTGTTACCGCCGGTGAACAGACCCAAGAAGGCGTCGGGCATCTTCTCCAGCCCGTCGTGAACCGTCTCCTCGCGCTTCAGCTTGCCCGCAGCGAGCCAGCCACCCATGTCGCGATAGAAGTCGGCCGCGCCCGCCAGATAGTCGCTGACGATGAAGCCCTTGATCATGATCCGGGCGCCGATAACCTTGAACAAATACTTCAGCGACTGGGCCTGGCCCTCGTTGTACACATCGATCATCCCGCACATCGCGAAACGCGCGTTCATCCGCGCCGCGAGCAATGCGGCATCCAGATGATCGCCGCCGACATTGTCGAAGTAGACATCGATGCCCTCGGGCGCCGCCTCGGCAAGGGCGGCGACCACATCACCGGCCTTGTAATCGATCACCGCATCCGCACCGAGCGACTTCACCCAGGCGCACTTCTCCGCGCCGCCGGCAGAACCGATCACCGTCATGCCCTTGGCCTTGGCGACTTGCACCACCGTTGAGCCAACGGCGCCAGCGGCGGCGGAAACGAACACGACGTCGCCTTCCTTTGCTTGGGCGACGTCGAGCAGCCCGAAATAAGCGGTCATTCCCGGCATGCCGAACTGGCCCAGGAACGCTTCGTCCGGCGCATCGATATCGGGCAGCTTCTGTGCTTGCTCGGCCGGCAGCACCGCCTCGTCGCGCCAGCCCAGCATGTGCTGCACCTTGGTGCCGACGGGCCGGCTGGCGGCGCGGCTCTCGACGACTTCACCGATCGCGCCGCCCTGCATCGGTTCGCCCAGCGCGAAGGGCGGGACGTAGCTCTTCACGTCGTTCATCCGTCCCCGCATGTAAGGATCCACCGACAGCCAGCGGTTCGCGATGCGAACTTCGCCCTCGGCGAGCGGCTGAGCCTCGACATCAACCAGTTCGAAATCACTGTGCTTCGGCATGCCCTGCGGACGGGACTTCAGGCTCCAGGCGCGTGGCATAATCTCTCTCCTGACAGGTGGTTTTCGATCGCCGGCTATGCCTCAGCACTCGGGCCGACGCAAAGAGCCCGGGCAATGCCCGGGCTGCCGTTGCTTGTGGTGAAACCTGCCGCGGGCGGGCCGCGGCAGATCTTCAATAGGTGCCGGGGAAGCTGCGGTTCAGCATCCGCCCCTGCGCGTCACCATCGTCAGAGGTGCCGGTGCGGCTATCGCGACCCGACGTGCCGGCATTGCCAGTGCTGCGCGGCTCGTCCCCGAACATAGCCTGGTTGCGTTCCTCGTCGCGCCAGTGGCTCTTCGCCTCGTCGGCAGTCTTGGACAACGTCACTTTGGTATCGACCGTTTCGATCCAGCGCGACGGGATCGAGTGATGATGTCCGCCGGCATCTGCATCGCTCTTGGTCAAGAGGATCCGGTCCCCGAGGACCTTGTCGACAGTGCCGACGTGCGCGCCGTCGGAGCCGACAACGTCCATATGCTCCTCGACCTTGGTCAGTGCATCGCGCTGTGCCTGGCGGCCCGTGCGCCACGTCGAGAATTCGCGCTCGAACTTGCTGCGGTTCTCGCTGCGATACTCGTTATAGTCGCGGTCGAGCGCATCGATCTGATTGCGGCGCCAGCTGTGGTAATCCGAGTCGCGATCGGCATAGGCGCGCTCGTCGTAGCGCATGTCCGCCTCGCGCCGGCGCTCCGCTTCCTCGTCACCGAACCATGACCGAACCTCGTCGCCGGCCCGGGCAAAGAAGCCCCGGTCATCATAATCATAGTCGCGCGGTACCTGGCGGTCGGCACCATAGCGCTGGCGTTCGCCCGAGCCGTAGCCACCACGGCCGCCGAACCGATCGCCGCGTGGGCCGTATCCGCCGCCGCCCTGGAAGCGATCCCGGCCGAAGCCGCGGTCTTCGCCCTGATAGCCGCCGCGGCCATAGTCGCCGCCGCCTTGCCATTGGCCCTGCCGCGCGCCGCGGTATCCGCCGCCGAAGCCACCTGTCGGGCGCTCACGCCGCGCATAGCCTTCATGGCCGTACTCGCGCGGGCCATAATCCCGGGCGCCATAGCCGCGCCCGCCGCCCATGCCGCGATAGCCATAGTCCCGCCGGCCAAAGCCGCCACCATCTCGATCGGAGTCGAACTCGCCGCCCCAATAATCGTGGTCGCGATCCTGCGCACCGGCAGTCAGATAATCGCGCGAACTGACATCCGTCTCCCGATCCGCGCCATAGTTCCGCTGTTCGTCCTGATGTTCCCGGCGGCCGTAATAATCGCCGCGCGGATACCTCTCGTAACCCATGTCGGACACTCCTTGCATGCGGGGGCGCCGCTCTTCTTTGCAGCGGTCGCGATACGGGAGAAAGCTACAAGCCGGCAGGGTTGTTCCTGCCGTTGCGGATCCGAAACGGGCGGCTGCCGTTCTCTTGCGGCGCTCTGGCGCAGCACGGAGCGCAAGGCGAAATCGCCAGGGCGTTGCATCGGGCCGCGGACCCGGCTAAGGGCGGCGCTCCCCGGCTATGCCGGGACCGGGCGGGGCCGTAGCTCAGATGGGAGAGCGCTGCAATCGCACTGCAGAGGTCAGGGGTTCGATTCCCCTCGGCTCCACCACCCGCCACCTGAGAAAACCGCGGTTTCTCGCATTACGGTGCTGTGCGCTCGTCGAGCAGCGCATCACTCGCTGATCGTAGGTAGCGCACGTATGCTTCGACAACTCGTCGCATAACGCATCAATTTCACGCATCGCGATGGCGAGATGATCTGGCGACAAACATTCGTAATTTCGGCGCATCGGCTCAACACTGCGAGGCCATGGCGAGCTCCCTTACCTAAATCACAAGCGCCTGCGCAATTATGCGGGCCGCTTGAAGGCGCGCGACGAACAGAAGCTCACCACCTCCGTGAGCTTTTGCTACCCTGACAGTCGCGCATTCGAAGTCCCGCGGTGCAGTGCTGCGTGACGCTCTCGTCAACAACATGAGGTCGTCGGGCATTTGCTCGATCTTGCCACATTCGACACGAGTTCTGTTCATTCCTGCACGTACTCGCCGAGAACTATGAACGTGGCAGTAGATGGTTCAGCCCGTTTAACGCGCCGCAAACGACTGCGGTTCGAGCCGCTGAAGCGACAGCACGGTGCCGGCGGCCACGACTTGGCTCAAACGGCCGGCTCCATCGCGAAACTGGCGCTCCAGCGGACAATCGGGACGTCCCAAATCTGACTCCATCGCCAATGATCGCGGTCGGCAGCGACGTCGCCTCAATGCCCGTGGCTGGCTCGCGCGTCCGCCCGCACATGTCATGTGCGCCGAGCCTCAGGTTAGTCAGCCATAGGGTCGAACAATCGACCATGATTGTCTCTTCGGTGTGCACCGCGATCGCTTGCCCTTGGTCGATCGGGCATTCGATGGTGTTCTGGCGTTAACCCTGCTCGTGCCGATGACGCGCGATCCTGTCAGCCATCTCGCGATCACGCGTCTTGGCGGCAGCGAAATTGTGGAAGGGCCCTCAGTTCACTGGGTCCTTGCTAGCGCCAGGCACGAGCTGCCCGAGCGCTCGCCGCACAAAGACAGCGCTTTCACGCGTGTCTTGCCCTCCGCCCCCCCGACCATTAGGGATCCCTGCGCGATAGGTTTCCAGTAATGGAATGAAAAGGGAATCCAGGAGCGAGCATCATGCTCGGGATCTGGAGCTGCCCCCGCAACTGTGACCGGCGAGCCTTGCTCCTCGCGTGCCACTGGATCAGCTTGATCCGGGAAGGCCGAGCAAGGCGATGACCCGGAAGCCAGGAGACCTGCCTCTCGCGGTTGTCCTTCGTGCGGACGGGGTGTTCCGGGCGATCGAGGTTCTGCCTCGCGTGACGACGTCATTGGGGTCGCACGCGCGGAACATTTGAATCCGGCGAACCGTGATGCGTGCCCCGTTGTTGAACGAGGGAACACGCCTTGGAAAGTCACGCTTGTCTCACCGGATTAGCGCGCATTGCGACGGTTACCCCGGCGGTCGTACGAACCGCACCGCCCGACGATCGCGACACCGACATGGTCGGCACCGCAAACTGCCGGGCGAGCTCAGCGCCCACCTTCGGCGCATCTGTCTCTGTGCGGAACAACGCGCCCCTCACCAGATGCAAGCCGGGCACCACGTCCCTGCTGCATCAAATGGCTGGCCGCCATCCTGACGCGCAACGACGGCCCCGGCGAGACCTAGGGCAACATCCACAGTGCGCAGAGAGACTAGGTCACCGCACTGATCAACGAGATCAAGCTGAACGATGCCTCGTCGAAGGGCAGTGGCATCAACGTCGGCTACCTGCTGGTCGAAATGTCCGACGGATCGACGTATTGTGCTGCGCCCGATCGGTGCTGCGGGGTAGCCAGAGCACCAGTGGCCTCGCAAAGCTCGCCTCTCGACAGTCTGGCCGCGTCGCGCTCGGCGGCGTGCACTTGAGCTACTGAACCGATGGCCGACTCACGTGCCCTGGCCACCTTCCATGCCCATGGCGGGCGCGTGGCCGAAGCGCGGGCCCTGTTTGGCGGTAGTGATTGGATTGACCTGTCGACCGGGATCGCCCCTTGGGCCTGGCCCACCGGAAAGCTTCCGCTCATCTTTGACCGCCTGCCCGAACCGGGCGAGACTCGCGTGCTCGAGGCAGCAGCGGCGCGCGCCTTCGGGGCGCCGTCCGCTGACCATGTCGTGGCAGTGCCGGGCACCGATCTTGCCATGCGACTGCTTGCGCGCATTCTCGCCGCGCGGAGCCCGGGCATTCAGCATCCGGCTTATGCCGGTCACTTGGCTGCTTGGCCCGGTGCACAGGCCGTCACAGCTCCCGACGACCCAGCAATCACCACCTGTGACCTGCTTGCCCTGGCGAGCCCCGCCAACCCAGATGGACGTATCTGCGACCCAAAGGCGCTGGCGACGCTCGCTCAGCGCATCAGGGTGGTTGTGGACGAGGCCTATGCTGATCCTGATCGCGGCGCCTGCACAATGGCATCGGATCGGCTGGTCGTGCTGCGCTCGTTCGGCAAGTTCTACGGCCTGCCCGGCTTGCGCCTGGGCTTCGTCATCGCCGGCTCGCACGTCACTGTGGCGCTGCGCGCGCTGCTGGGCGATTGGCCTGTGTCATTGCCCGCCACCGCGATCGGCACTGCGGCTTACCGCGATACCGCGTGGCGATGCGCGCAACTCGCCCGCATCCGCGAAGCCGGCGCGTCGCTCGATCGGCTGTTCGCCGACGCCGGTCTGCCGCTCATCGGGTGTGCTCCATTGTTCCGCCTTATCCGCTGCGACGACGCTGCAAGGCTGTTCGTCGCTCTTGCGGAGCGCGCCATCCTCACACGCCCGTTCACTAACTATCCCGATCATCTGCGCATCGGCCTGCCCGGCGATGCCGCTGCGCTCGTGCGCCTCGCCACCGCGCTGGAGGAGTTCCAACGATGACCGAAACCACCGAAGAGTACGCGCGCCACAACGCCCGCATGGTGCGTGTTGCTGCTGCTCGAGAGAAAATGCAGGCCCGCCGCACGCTCGAACGCGGCTTGCTGATCGTTCACACGGGTGACGGCAAGGGCAAGTCCTCGTCTGCGTTCGGCATGGCAATCCGCAGCATCGGCTGGGGAATGAAGGTCGCGATCCTGCAATATGTAAAGGGCAAGTGGGAGACCGGCGAACGCACCTTCTTCGAGGCCCATCCCGAACTGGCCACCTTCGAGGTGATGGGCGAAGGCTTCACCTGGGACACGCAGGATCGCGCGCGCGATATTGCTGCCGCGCGCGCCGCCTGGGAGCGATCGAAGGCGATGATCCTCGATCCGGATGTGAACTTCGTGATCCTCGACGAACTCAACATCGTGCTGCGCGATGATACGCTGCCGATCCATGAGGTGATTGCGTTTCTGAAGCAGCGCCCGTTCACCAAACACATTTGCATCACCGGCCGGAACGCTAAGCCCGAACTGCTCGAGATCGCCGACCTGATCACCGACTTCACCGCGGTGAAGCACCCGTATCAAGCGGGTTTCAAGGCACAGAAGGGCGTCGAATATTGATCCCCGTCGCCTCTATCCTGGCGTTCGTCGGTCTTGCGCTGCCGACTGCGACGGTTCCCGAGCGCGCGCCTCGTGGCCCGCGCATCGTGTCGATCAACCCCTGCGTCGACGCGGTGCTGATGCACGTTGCCGAGCCGTGGCAGATCGTCGCGATCAGCCATTATTCGCACGATCCGCGGGCGACATCGATGCCGCTCGCCCAGGCGCGCCATTATCGCGCGACCTCGGGCACCGCAGAGGAAGTCGTCGCTCTGGCACCGGATGTGGTGATCTCGGGGCCACACGTTGCGCCTGCGACCATTGCAGCGCTGAAGCGGATGCAGATCCCGCTGGTGCAATATCCGGTGCCAGATTCGGTCGAGGAAAGCCTGGAGCAAGTGCGCGAGATTGCCCGAATTGCAGGCCATCCGGGTCGCGGTGCCAGGCTGGCCGCGCAGATCGAGGAGGCAGCGCGCCCGGCCGCCGTGAAGCCTATAGCTGCGCTCGTATGGCAAGCGGGCGGGCTGGTGCCTGGCGCTGACACGCTGACCGACGACCTTCTCGCCCGCGCTGGCTTCGCCAACATGAGCACGACCTACGGGCTCAGGAAATGGGATGTCCTGCCACTCGAATATCTGGTGGCACAGCCGCCGCGCGTGATCCTGTCGATCGGCGCAGCGCATGCGGGCGCGGATCGCGTCACGGCGCACCCCGCCGTCCGGCGCCTCGCCCGGCAGATCACGGTCGCTCCATACCCAGGCCGCCTGATGAACTGCGGCGGCCCGACGATCATCGCAGCGATGGCGCGGATGCGCGACGTCCGTCGAGCGGTGGCGCCATGAGTAGGCCGACGGTAGGGCTGCTCGCCGCGCTGCTGCTCGTCGCGTCCCTGTCGGTTGCCGCTGGCAAGGTGTGGGTGCCGCTCGACGCCTGGACGGCCGCTGACCCGCGTTCAATCATCATCATTGAGCTGCGCCTGCCGCGCACAGTGCTCGCAATCCTCGTAGGCGCGGCACTCGGCTTGTCGGGCGCGGTGATGCAAGGATATCTGCGTAATCCGCTGGCCGACCCCGGCCTGTTCGGCGTATCTTCGGGCGCTGCGCTGGGCGCGGTGCTGTCGCTCTACTTCGGCTACGCAGCTCAGCTCTGGTTGCTGCCTGCCTTCGCGCTGGCCGGCGCCGCCGCGACAACGGTGCTGCTTGCCGCCATTGCAGGACGTTCGGGCAGTCTGATCCTGTTTACCCTCGCCGGAATGATCATCACCAGCATCGCCGGGTCGTTGACCGCGCTTGCGATCAGCCTCGCGCCTACCCCATTCGTATCGTCACAGATCGTCACCTGGCTGATGGGCGCGCTTACCGATCGCAGCTGGGATGACGTGACGGTAGCGCTGCCACTGATCCTCATTGGTGCGGCAGTGCTGGCGACGTTGGGTCGTTCGCTCGATGCACTGACGCTCGGCGAGCAGGCCGCCCGCTCGATGGGGATAGCGCCATGGCGGCTGCAGGCACTGGTCATCATCGGTGTCGCATTCACGGTCGGCGCGTCGGTCGCCACGGCCGGGGTGATCGGCTTTGTGGGGCTGATGGTGCCGCATCTCGTGCGTCCACTCGCGGGCAACCGCCCATCAGCAATTCTGCTGCCATCGGCGCTTGGCGGCGCGCTGCTGCTGACGCTGGCGGACACGTTGGTGCGCATCGCCCCGACCATCAGCGAGCTGAGGCTTGGAATCGCAATGTCGCTGCTCGGCGGGCCATTCTTCCTCTGGCTCCTGATCTCGATGCGGCGGAAACTTGCATGAGCGTGCTCACTGCCGATGCGATCAGCCTGTCATTGGGCGACACGATCATCCTTGACGATGTCAGCTTCACCTTTCGCCCTGGGCGGGTGACCGCGCTGCTTGGCGCCAATGGCGCCGGTAAGAGCACACTGCTCGCCTGCCTTGCGGCCCTGCGTGTGCCCGATCGCGGCGCAGCGCGGCTCGACGGCAACGAAGTGAGCCTGCTCGACCGCCGCGTTCGTGCCCGCGCGATCGGCCTGCTGCCCCAGGCCGCCGACGTGCATTGGAATATCGATGTCGCGACGCTGGTGGCGCTTGGCCGCTTCCCGCATCGCAGCCGATGGGGCGAAACCGACGCTGACCGCGCTGCCGTCGCGCGCGCGCTAGCTGCCGCCGACATGGCTGCGCTCTCAAATCGCGGCGTCGCGCATCTGTCAGGTGGCGAGCGCAGCCGCGCGCTGCTTGCACGCGTGCTCGCCGGAGAACCCCACTGGCTGTTGGCCGACGAACCGCTCGCCAGCCTCGATCCCGCCCATCAGCTTGACGTGCTCGCGCGGCTGCGCGGCGTCGCCTTGCAAGGGCGTGGGGTCATTCTGGTGGTGCACGATCTGCACCTCGCCGCGCAGATCGCCGACGATGTCGTGCTGCTGCGTCAAGGGAGGGTCGTCGCTGCCGGCACCGCGCAGGCGATGCTGACCGAGCCACTGATCGAGGCAACCTACCGCGTCGCCGTCGAGATCGGCACGACACCGCGCGGGCAGCGGTTCATCCTGCCGGTGGCGCGGTGAACCCCGCTGCCACCCTTCTCTCGATCCTCGTCGCGGAGGCCATACTCGGCTACCCGCGGCGCTGGATGCACCCGGTGATGGCCGCCGGCGCGTTGATCTGTGCGCTGGGGGCGCGATGGAACCGCGGGAGCCAGCGCCGCCAGCGGCTCGGCGGAGTCGCGCTGGTTGTTGTGTTGCTCACCGCGTCCGTCGCGTTGGGCAAGGTCGTTGAGGGCGCTGCGGACGGGCCTTTGGGCGCAGTGCTGGTGATCGCGATCGGGACCACGGGACTCGCGCAGCGCAGCCTGCACGACCATGTCGCGGCGGTGCATGCCCCGCTAGCGGCAGGCGATCTGCACACGGCGCGCGCCGCCGTCTCAATGATCGTTGGTCGGGACACCGCGACGGTTGACATGGCGGGCGTAGCGACGGCTGCGATCGAAAGCCTCGCCGAGAGCTTCTGCGATGGGGTGGTCGCACCCGCCTTCTGGTTCCTCGTCGCAGGGCTGCCAGGGCTATTCGCGGTGAAGGCGATCAACACCGCGGATTCGCTCGTCGGCCACCGTACGCCGCAGCTGCGCTGGTTCGGCTGGGCGGCGGCGCGCGCGGATGATGCGATGAACTGGATCCCAGCGCGCGTATCGGGAGCGTTGATCTGCCTTGCCGGCCGCGGTGGATGGGCCGTGATGGCGCGTGACGCTCGCCTGCATGCATCGCCGAACGGAGGCTGGCCCGAGGCGGCCATGGCTGGTGTGCTTGTCCGCAGGCTGGGCGGCGCGGTCAGTTATGATGGCGAGCCGGCAGATCGTGCTGTTCTGGGAGGGGGCGCTATGCCGGATTGTGCCTCGCTCGCTCGTGCGCTCACTGTCTACCGCGGCGCCTGCTTCTGCCTGTGGTTGGTGGTCGGAGGTGTCGCATGGCTGCTGTGATGCTGCAGGGGACCGGCTCGGATGTGGGCAAATCAGTACTGGTCGCCGGGCTATGCCGCGCGTTAGCTAACCGCGGCTATCGGGTGCGGCCGTTCAAGCCGCAGAACATGTCGAACAACGCTGCCGTTGCCGATGACGGCGGCGAGATCGGCCGCGCGCAGGCGCTGCAGGCGATCGCAGCGCGGGTTCCGCCCTCGGCCAACATGAACCCAGTGCTGCTCAAGCCTCAGAGCGACCGGACCTCGCAGCTGATCGTCGCCGGCAGGCCGGTGGGAGTCGTTTCCGCGGCTGACCATTGGACCCGCCGGCCATCGCTGCTGGGTGCAGTGCTCGACGCCTACAATCGCCTGTCTGCCGAAGCTGACATCGTCGTGGTGGAGGGCGCCGGCTCCCCCGCCGAGGTCAACCTGCGCCACCGCGACATCGCAAACATGGGTTTCGCCCGCGCCGCCGGCGTGCCCGTGGTGATGGTTGGAGACATCGATCGCGGCGGCGTCATTGCATCCCTTGTCGGCACCCAAGGGGTGATCGATGCGGGCGACGCCGCGATGATCCGGGGCTTCATCGTCAACAAGTTCCGCGGTGACCCCGCGCTATTTAACGCTGGCCTCGAAACGATCGCTGCGAGCACCGGCTGGCAATGCATCGGAATGGTACCCTGGCTTCCCGCAGCGGTACGTCTTCCCGCAGAGGACGCAGTGGCGCTCGACCAACCGGGACACCGCGGCGCAGGTCCTCTGATCGCCATCCCCATGCTATCGCGGATCGCCAACTTCGATGATTTTGATGCGCTCGCCGCCGAACCCGGTGTGCGCCTGTGCATGATCCCGCCCGGGCAGCCACTTCCCGGCGACGCCGCGCTTGTCGTCCTGCCGGGCACCAAGGCGACTATCGCGGATCTCGCCTTCTTCCGCGCGCAAGGCTGGGACATCGATCTCGCGGCACATGTGCGCCGCGGCGGCCGCGTGCTCGGCATCTGCGGCGGTTACCAGATGCTTGGGCGCACGATCGCGGATCGAGACGGGATCGAGGGTATGTCGGGCACCGTCGAGGGCCTCGACCTGCTACCGATTCACACCACCATCAGCGCTGCCAAGCACACCCGCCGGATCACCGGCATGCTCGCACACGACGAGGCCTGCTTCGACGGTTACGAGATCCATGCTGGCATCACGCACGTCGAGCCAGGCACGCTCCCGATGCTGCGGTTTGAGGACGGCACCATCGATGGCGCAGTCACCCGAGGAGGCCAGATTTCCGGCTGTTATATCCATGGCCTGTTTGATCACCCAGCCGCGCGTGCCGCGCTTCTCGCGCCGCTTGGCGCTCAGTCGCACGGCATCGCCCAGCACGACATTGTCGACAGCGCGCTCGAGGAGATCGCGAGCACACTGGAGCGCGTGCTCGACATCCCCGCCCTGATCTCCATCGGAACCGCTGCCGCATGATCGAACCGCACAACGTCTGGGATCACCTCGACGCGCTGGCTAAGCCGCAGCGCAGCCTAGGCCGGCTTGAGGAAATCGCCGTTCGTCTCGCCACGTCCCAGCAACAGCTCGCGCCTAAGACTCGACCGCGCATGATTGCGCTATTTGCGGGCGATCACGGCTGTGTCGCCGATGGCGTTTCCGCCTGGCCTTCGGATGTTACCCGCGCGCTGGTCGGCGCCGTCCTGGAAGACAAAGCGACAAGCAATGCTTTGGCGGCGGCCACCGGCTGCGCCTTGCGTCTGATCGACGTCGGTGTTGCCGGCCCGCACATTGTCAGTCCAGCCGCCTTCTTCCGCGACGCTCGCATCGCAGACGGCACGAGGAGTATGGCGAACGGTCCAGCGATGCAGCCCGAGCATTTTCATGCAGCCTGGCGCGTCGGCTGTGAAGAAGCCGATCGTGCAATCGACGGCGGCGCAGTGGTCCTGATCGCTGGCGAAATGGGCATCGGCAACACGACGCCTGCCGCCGCGATCACTGCATTGCTCGCGGACGTCCCCCCTGCGGATGCGGTCGGTCGCGGCGCTGGCGGCGACGATACGCTGCTGGGCATCAAACGCCGTGTCGTGAACGATGCCCTGCAGCACGCCCGACCGCTGCTGGCTGATGACCCGGTCGCCGCGATCGCTGCCGTTGCAGGTTACGAGATCGCCGCCATGGCCGGCTTTTATGCGCAGGGCGCAAGGGCTGGTGCCACGCTGCTGCTCGACGGCTATGTCACCACCGCAGCGGCGCTGATCGCCGAGCGGATTGCACCGGGCAGCGCGAGCGCGATGATCGCCGGCCATCAGTCGGCCGAACCGGGTCACGCCGCGGCGCTCGCAGCGCTCCGCCTGACGCCTATCCTCGAATGGGGCATGCGCCTCGGCGAAGGAAGCGGTGCGCTCACCGCATTGCCGCTCCTCGACGCCGCGGCCGCGCTGCTGACAGGTGTCGCACGGCTAAACGCCCTCGGTGTCACGCGTAAAGACTGAGATGGCGCACACCGTCCCCTTCACTAGCCGTTCGCCTGCGTGGGCGCCGCCGCTGCTTGCCGTGCAGTTCCTAACGCGCATTCCGGTACCGGTCCTCGCGAAGCTCAGCCGGGAGCAGGTCGATGACGGGCTCGCTCGGGCTATGGCGTGGTTACCGCTGGTCGGAACGTTGATCGGCCTCACTTCTGCGGCAGTGTTTGTCGTGGCAAGCATGGTCTGGCCGGCAATCATTGCCGCGCTGCTATCGCTCGGCGTTGAAGTGTTGCTGACCGGCTTCTTTCATGAAGACGCGGTCGCGGACTTCTTCGATGCGTTTGGCGGCACCGCGCGCGGTGAGAACGCGCTTCGCATCATGCGCGACAGTCGCATCGGTAGCTATGGCACTGTTGGTTTGACGCTGGCACTGGGGTTGCGCGTGGCAGCATTTGTGACGCTCTCCCCCAGCCTTGTCGTCGCTGCGGTCATCGCAGCGGCAACGATCGGGCGTCTATGGGCGGTGCTGCTCAACGTGATCCTGCCGCCACCTTCCAGCGACGGCGACACCGCTACCCGAATGGGACGCAGCATCCCACGCTCGTGCGCGGTTCGCGGCGTTCTGCTGGCCATTCCCGGCTGCGTGCCTCTGGCGTTGATCCGGCCCGGCGTGCTGCTGCTCAGCGCCGCAATCGGGCTGGCCTTCCTCCTGTGGATCGTGAAATTCCTGCGCGATCGCATCGGCGGCAGCACGGGAGACTGTCTGGGCTTTGCGACCTACGCAGGGCAGCTGTCGGTGCTCCTCATCGCGGCCGCCGGATGATGCGATCAATCCTGCTTCCGCGCCACCGGCCGAGGCATGGGCAGGCCAGCGCATTTGGTTTTCCGGCGCAGGGCTGAGCCGGAAACGTCTCGCGACCGCGCGCGGGCTGGCAGAAGACCTCGCGTCTCCCCCGCTACCCACATGAGCCCTCCCGGCGCGACGCGAATCCGCACCCATTCTGACATGAACGGTCAGCGCATTACACTACTGGCGCGCCGTGGCCCGCCACGGACGGATGCAACTGCCAACTACTGATCGACCCCATGTTGAAATATGTGCCAGTGCATGGTGAAGTCATGGTCGTCGAACGGTGGTAGCGGCCGCCGAAGGCCAATAAAATCATCACTGTCGCGCTCTTGTGCGTGCCTGCTGGGCCAACTTCGAGCCAGCCGCGTATCATGCGCGTAGCGTGACTTGCGCCTTGAGCATCGTTCGGAAGCGTATTCGCTTTCTGAAACGTGCAGTTTTGCGTGCGAAATGGGGTTGACGCTGCGATTGCACTGCACAGGTGAGGTTCGATCGCTTTCGGCTCTACCCGCCTACCTTCCCCTCGCATCCTCATCATGATGGCGGCCCGGAATAGCGCGCGTTCGGCTGCCCGTTCATCATGTTCCGCAGATTTCGCGCCGTAGCGCGTGACTTTCTTGCCCGAGCGTCGTTTAAGTCGATCGTATGAGTGATAAGCTGCCCGATCCGATCCCCGCCGCGACCCTCATCATCTTCCGCGATGCTGGCGATGGGCCGCCCGAGATCCTGATGGTCGAGCGCGCCAAGGCGATGGTGTTCGCTGGCGGTGCGATGGTTTTCCCGGGTGGGCGTATCGATCCCGGCGATCATGTCCTGGCGGAACTGCTCGGCGGCGATGATGAGACGGCCGCACGCATCGCGGCGGTGCGCGAGACGATCGAGGAGGCGGGCCTACCGGTCGGTCTCGCTGAGATGCCAACGGCAGACGCGCTAGCCGAGATGCGCGCCGCGCTTCACGACAGCAAGCCGTTCGCCGAGGCACTCGCCGCCGCCGGTGCAAGGCTCGATCTTGATCTGCTCACGCCCTGGGCGCGCTGGCGTCCGGCTCATGCGCACATGCGGATCTTCGACACCCGCTTCTACCTTGCTGAATTGCCGAAGGATGCGCCGCATGCCAGCGTCGACCATACGGAGAACGTACGACTGGTGTGGTCCACCGCCCAGCAAGTGCTTGACGATGCCGATGCCGGCAAGCTCGAGGTGATCTTCCCGACACGGCGCAACCTCGAACGATTGGCGCAGTTCGGCAGCTACGCCGAGACGGTGGCGCACGCCCATGCCACTCCGGTCAAGACGATCACCCCGTGGCCGGAAACCCGCGACGGCCAGGATTATCTCTGCATTCCGGACGATGCTGGCTATCCCGTTGCGGCAGAGGCGATCTCCAGCGCCATGCGAGGCTGATGCGCCGGCGTGATCGCGCGGCCCGGCGCGTCCGTCGCACGCTTCGCGTGATCGTCGCGCTGGCCGTCGCGGCGGTGCTCGCGCTGCTCGGCTACAGCTGGCTGGTCCGGCATCCTCAGGACACGCCCTGGGCGCCGCTAGACCTCGCGCAGCCGATCGGCATGTTCACCGGGCGCAAGCTCGTCGCGCTCAGTCAGGATCTCCCCCGCTGCCAGGCACTGCTCGATCGCGCCGGCGTCAGCTATACCGTGCTTCCCGAACGGCGCGACGGCCCGAACTGCGGCTATACCGACGGCGTGCGCTTCGCAGCGGAGGAACCGCGGATCACGCCGTTCAGCCCGGCGAACCTGGGCGTCGCTTGTCCGGTCGCGGCCGCGCTCGCACTGTGGCAATGGGAAGTCGTCCAGCCCGCCGCCGAACGCCATTTCCGCATGCGGGTCTCCCGCATCGAGCATCTCGGCAGCTACAATTGCCGCCGCCTCTATGGCCGTAGCCAAGGCGATTTCAGCCAGCACGCCACTGCCGATGCCGTCGACATCGCCGCCTTCCGCCTGGCGGACGGAACCCGCATCTCGCTGCTCGACGACTGGAAGAAGGATGGCCCGCGCGCCCGGTTCCTGCGCGATGTGCGGGATGGCGCCTGCGGCGTCTTTGCCACCGTCCTGTCGCCCGACTATAATGCGGCGCACCGCGATCACCTGCACCTTGATCAGGCGGATCGCGGCGCGGTGGGTTGGCGCTCCTGCCGCTAGGCCTCATCGCGCCCCTCAGTGCGGCAGCGCGCCGGCCTCGACCTTCTCCACCCAGTGCGGGAAGAACGCCGGCTGCCGTGCCGACCATCCCGATGCTGTCGCCGCTGCCTCGCTGATCGATTGCAGCAACTTGCGGCGCAACTCAGGGTGAAGGTGCGGCAGCGCCGCCGCAGCACAGAAGGCGCCCGGCAGCCACGGCCGCACGGCCGCGCCGATCAGCCGCTCGTACAGGAAGCGGTAGGCGGAGAATGTCGTGATCCGCCCCTGCCCCAAGTCAAACGCTGTCACCGTGACGAGCGGCGCCAGGAACGGCTCCACCGCATCGAGGCCGCTGTCGTCGGGCACCATCGCGCGAATGTCGGAAAAGCGCTGATAATGCCGCGCTTGTGCCCGGATGCTGGCTGCCTCCACCAGATCGCGGGACCAGCGTTCCATCGCGTCCTCCCGCTCCAGTCCGATATCCAGGCTGCGGCGTATGTAACGCTGCGTCGCCCCCGGGAAGCTCGCGAATTCCTTCATCTCGGCCAGTGTCATGGCACCTTCGGCCGGCCTCATCTTGGCACTCATCTCGACCACCCCGCCCAGAGCATCCGAACCGACGCATCATGCGGCAGGGCGGCGACAGCCGCCTTGACGCTGATGTGCCTGTTTCGAATAGGATCATGCCGGATGCCGCACCGCAACATGCGATGCGACGAGCCGAGTTAAATTGTCACAAATTACTGATAGGTGCGTCCCGCGCGCAACAATCAGGCACCGCGTTGCCGCTCCGCCTCTTCGTCATAGCCAGAGGATTCCGCCGGACCATCGCGCCCGGGCTGCGTCGTCTGCGGCGGGTCCGACGCGTCCATTGATTCATCCAGCGCATTGTCGAGCTGCGCATCCTTGCTTTCGGGATGCTTTTCGAGCCGCTTGGCAATCGATTTGTCGCGGCCCGCATCCTGGTCTGGCGTTGGGTTCGTCGGCATGAGCCACTCCTTTCGTAACGCAAGCTCAACGGCCCAGTACGGCGACCTGTTCCTTAGGCGCCGCGCCCTCAACCAGCCGCGTCACCGATACACGCTGCGCCCGGAGCGTTGCCGTGCCGAAGATCGTCATGAACGCAATGTCAGTCGCATCCCGTCCGACCGCAACGCGAACCAGATCGTTGGCCGTTGCCATGCCGGTGGGGTCGACCAGCCGCCATTGCCCGTCGAGCCACAGTTCCGCCACCGCATGAAAATCGGGCGGGTCGACGCCGGGTGCGTAGGCCGAGACGCAGCGCGCCGGGATCTCGCCCGCCCGCGCCAGCGCCACCAGCAGATGGGCATAGTCGCGGCACACGCCGCGGCGCTCGGCAAAGGTGGTCAGCGCGGTGCCGCGCGGCTCAGTCGCAGCGCTGCAATACTCGATCGTACCGCGGACCCAGTCGAGCAGCGCCACCGCCAACGCGCCGTCGCTCAGGCCGGCAAATTCGCGGCGCACGAAATGCTCCAGTCGGTCGGATTCGCAATAGCGGCTGGGCAACAGATAGCGCACCAGGTCGCTTGGCAGATCGCGCACCGGGCCGTTCTTCAGCGCCGCGAGATCGATCGGCTGGCGCTCCACGCGCACGATGGCGTGATAGTTCGCCTCCAGCCGCTGCTCCGCGCGCGCCCAGCAGCGTTGCCCGATCCCTTCTTCGCCGCAGACGGCGCGGATTGGATGGTCGGATCGGATGACCAGCGATTCGGCCTCTATACGCTGGTCGGCCATCGCTGCAGCTTCGATCTGCAGCAGCACGTCCGCCACTTCGGGAAAACGATAGTCGAGGTGGACGTCGATGGCGATCCGCATGGTCGCTGCCCTTGAGAGATGGCCAAAAGAAAAGGGCCCGGCGGATCATCCGCCGGGCCCCTCGAACCTGTCCTCGCTGCGCGCTTATTCGCGGCTGCCGAGGAACGAGAGCAGGAACTGGAACATGTTGATGAAGTCCAGATAGAGCGACAGTGCGCCCATGATCACGGCCTTGCCCATCATGTCTGTACCCGCCACGTGCGCATACATTTCCTTGATGCGCTGCGTGTCATAGGCGGTCAGGCCAGCGAACAGCAGCACGCCGATCGCGCTGATGCCCATCTGCAGCGCCGAGCTCTGCATCCACAGGTTCAGCAGCGACGCGACGATCAGGCCGACGACGCCCATGATCAGGAACGTGCCGAATGCCTGCAAATTACGCTTCGTCGTGTAGCCGTAGATGCTCAGCGACAGGAAGGCGACTGCGGTGGCGAAGAAGGTGGAGGCGATCGAGCTGCCCGTATAGACGAGGAAGATCGTCGACATCGACAGGCCCATGATGCCTGCAAATGCCCAGAACAGCAGCTGCGCAGTGCCGGTGGACAGGCGGTTGATGCCGAAGCTCAGCACCATCACGAACGCCAGCGGCGAGAACATGATGATGTACTTCAGCGGCCCCGGCGTCAGGAACACCTGCGCCGCCAGGCTTTCGCGACCGCCGCTGGCGAACAACATCGCCACGATGCCGGTCAGCAGAACGCCCGACGCCATGTAATTGTAAACGGAAAGCATGTACTTGCGGAGACCCGCATCATACGTCGTCCCACGCGTGCCCGGCACGCTCGCGCCGAAGGCGGTGGCCGTCGGACGGGGGTCGGACCAGTTAGCCATTGTCAGTTCGCTCCTTCGTCCGGCAAGGGGCCGGACACGTCCTGAATATCGCGCGCAAGTGCCAAAATTTCAAGTTTGGCGCGGGCCAGCAACAGTTCGTCACAGCGGAAGGGTCCGCCATGCACCGTTTGTTCGTCGCACTGCGCCCGCCAACGGCCATCCGTGACGCGCTGCTCGACACGATGGACGGCATTGCCGATGCGCGATGGCAGGATGACGAGCAACTGCACCTGACGCTCCGCTTCATCGGCGCTGTCGATCGCCCTGTGGCGGAGGATATCGCAGCGGCGCTCGCCACGATCCACGCACCGGAGCCCGTGGTATCGCTCGCCGGCGTGGGCCGGTTCGACCGGCGCGGCCGTACCGCCATATTGTGGGCCGCCGCCACACCGCACGAGGCGCTGGCGGCGCTTCACCGCAAGGTCGATCAGGCGATCATCCGTGCCGGGCTCCAGCCGGAGCACCGCGCCTACCTGCCCCATATAACCGTTGCGCGGCTCGCCCGCGGCGCGTCCGCGGAACTGGAAGTGGAGCGCTGGCTCGCTCGCAACGCGGCCCTCACCAGTGCGCCTTTTCCGCTGACGCACCTCATCCTCTATGAAAGCCATCTGGCGCATGACGGCGCGCACTATGAACCGATCGCCCGCTGGCCCCTCGGCTGAAGCTCTGTTACGCGCGGGGAACGTGTCGTGAGTAATTGGGGGGAGCGGATGGCAGCCACGCCGGTCGAGGAACAGCAAGGCGAATATCGTGCCACCGGCTACGCCTGGTACGTGCTGGCGATCCTGTTCGTCGTGTACATCCTCAATTTCATCGACCGGCAGGTGATCTCGATCCTCGCCGAGGATATCAAGCGGGACCTCGGCCTGCGCGACGAGGACCTGGGCTTCCTCTATGGCACGGCTTTCGGTGTCTTTTACGCGCTGTTCGGCATCCCGCTCGGCCGCCTCGCTGACAGCTGGCACCGCGTGCGCCTGATCAGTGGCGGCCTTGCGCTCTGGTCGACCATGACGATGCTGTCGGGCCTGTCGCGGTCCGGCGGCCAGCTGGCCGCCGCGCGTATCGGCGTCGGCATCGGCGAGGCGACCGCCAGCCCGTCGGCCTATTCGCTGATCTCGGATTATTTCCCCAAGAAGCTGCGCGGCACCGCGCTCTCGATTTATTCCGCCGGCATCTATGTCGGCGCGGGCATCTCGCTCTTCATCGGCGGCCTGATCGTTCAGAGCTGGAACGCGGCCTATCCGAACGGCGGCCCATTCGGGCTGGTCGGCTGGCAGGCCGCGTTCATGGCCGTCGGCTTCCCCGGCGTCATCCTTGCACTGTGGATCGCCACCATCCGTGAACCGGTGCGCGGCCTTTCCGAAGGCCTGACGCAGCCGCCGCACCCTGCGCCGTTCAAGGCGTTCTTCGAAGAATTGCTGACGATCATCCCACCGCTAACGCTGATCGGCGCGGCACGTTGCGGCGGCAGGACGCTGATGTGGAACATCGTCGGCTTGGCCGTCACCGTGGCTGCAGTCGTCTTGCTGGTCAGCCTGGGCGAACCGCTGCCACAATGGATCGCGGTCGGCATCGGCTGCTATGCGGTTTTCTCCTGGGCTATCACCCTCCGCCACCGCGACGCGCCCACTTTTGCACTGATCATCGGTACGCCCGCATTTCTCTGCACCGTCGTCGCTTACGGCCTGAACGCCTTCCTCAGCTATGCGGCAGGCTTCTGGGCCGCGCCTTATGCGATGCGCGACCTCGGCATCTCACCGGCCGAGGCCGGGCTGATCCTGGGCGGGCAAGGCGCGCTGTCCGGGTTCCTCGGTGTCACCATCGGCGGCATCCTCGGTGACAAGTTGCGCCAGAAGCACCCCGGCGGCCGCCTCATCATGGTGGCGCTGGGCGCCGTGGTACCGACGCCGTTCCTGGCGATCGCCTTCACCACCGATACGCCGATCATCCTCTACGTCTGCCTCTTCATTGCCCAATTCACCGCCAGCTGGGCCTTGGGTAATTCCGCCGCGACGACGCAGGATCTCGTCCTGCCGCGTATGCGTGGAGCGGCCACCGCCACCTATTTCATTGGCACGACGCTGCTTGGCCTCGCGCTGGGGCCGTATCTGGCGGGCCGCGTCTCAACGCTTACCGACAGTCTCTCGACCGGCATGCTGTCGCTGCTCGTCACCGTGCCGATCACCCTCGGGGCCTCGATCGCGGCGTTCAAGCTGGTGCCGCGCGCCGAAGCCACGCGCGAGGAGCGGGCCCGGGCCGCGGGCGAACCGGGTCTCGATCCCGCCTGATCCGCCGATGGCGCGCGTGATCCTCCGGTTGGCCGCGCTCGTCGCAGCGCTGCTCCTCGCGCTGCCGCTTCATCTGCTGTGGCGGCTGTTCCGCCTGCCGTCGCCATGGCCGCGCCTGTTCCTGGGCGTACTCGGCCGGATCATCGGCGCGCGCGCACGCACTGTCGGTACGCCGCTGAAGCGCGACGTCGTGTTCGTCGCCAATCACTTGAGCTGGATGGATATCCCGATCCTCGCCGGGCGCACTGGCACCGCTTTCGTCGCCAAGGCGGAGCTTCGCGAGGTGCCGCTGGTTGGCTGGCTGTGCACGCTGAACCGCACGCTCTTCGTCCGTCGGGAGGATCGCATGGCGGTCGCCGACCAGATCAACGCCTTGCGCGACGCACTCGCGGAAACCTGGGCGATCGCCATCTTCCCCGAAGGCACCACCGGCGACGGCACGGCGCTGCTGCCGTTCAAGGCCGCCCTCCTCGCGGTGCTCGATCCCCCGCCGCCGGGTGTCCTCGTCCAGCCGGTCCGGATCGATTACGGCGCCGCCACCGGTGAACTCGCCTGGATCGGTGACGAGCCGGGCCAATCGCATGCGCTGCGCGTGCTTCGCCGCCGCGGCACCTTCACGGCCACCCTCACCTTCTGCGATCCCTTCGACCCGCACGATTATCCGGGCCGCAAGGCCACCGCTGCCGAGGCGCGCGCACGGATCGCGGCGGCCGGTGGCGGAGAGGCGCCGCGCGCGCTATAGGCGCGGCCCCATGAAGCCTACCCCCAAAACCCCAGCAACGCCAAAGACCTTCGCGGTCAAATCGTTCGGCTGCCAGATGAACGTCTATGACGGCGAACGCATGGCCGAGTTGATGGCGGGCGAGGGCCTGACCCCGGCCGACGCCGCAGACGCCGATCTGGTGGTGCTCAACACCTGCCACATCCGCGAGAAAGCGACCGAGAAGGTCTTCTCGGACATCGGGCGGCTGCGCAAGGATCGCCTCGGGCGCGGCGAACAGGCGCCGATGATCGCGGTCGCTGGCTGCGTCGCCCAGGCGGAGGGGGAGGAGATCGTCCGCCGCGCGAAGGTCGACGTGGTCGTCGGCCCGCAAGCCTATCACAATTTGCCGAAGCTCGTCGCCGCCGCCGCTGCCGGCACCGCCGCGGTCGACACCGACATGCCGATCGCGTCCAAGTTCGGCGCGCTCCCCGCACGCCGCAAGGTGGGACCCACCGCCTTCCTCACCGTGCAGGAAGGCTGCGATAAGTTCTGCACATATTGCGTGGTGCCCTACACGCGAGGTGCAGAGGTCAGCCGCTTCTTCACCGCGATCGTCGACGAGGCTAGGGCATTGGTAGACGCTGGCGCGCGCGAGATCACCTTGCTTGGGCAGAATGTGAACGCGTGGGAAGACGAGGATGGCCGCGGCCTCCACGATCTTATCCGCACGCTGGATCGCATCCCCGGCCTCGCGCGGATCCGCTATACGACCAGCCATCCCAATGACATGAAACAGGGCCTGATCGACGCCCACCGAGACGTCGAAAGCCTAATGCCCTTCCTCCACCTACCGGTACAGGCTGGCAGTGATCGCGTGCTGAAGGCGATGAACCGCAGCCACACGCGCGACTCGTACCTGCGCCTGCTCGATCGCATCCGCGCCGCCCGGCCGGACATCGCGCTCTCCGGCGATTTCATCGTCGGTTTCCCCGGCGAGACGGAGGCGGAGTTCGCCGAGACGCTGAGCCTCGTGGATGCGGTGGGATACGCGCAGGCGTTCAGCTTCAAGTACAGCCCGCGCCCCGGCACCCCCGCTGCCGATCTCGACGGGCAGATCCCGCAAGACGTGATGGATGATCGGCTACAGCGCCTGCAAGCTGCGCTCAACCGCGATCAGCATGCCTTCAACCGCAGCACCGTGGGCCGTACGTGCGACGTCCTGATCGAACGCGCCGGCAAGCATCCGGGCCAGATGCTGGGCAAATCGCCGTGGCTGCAATCCGTTCATCTTTCCGGCGCCCACGCGATCGGAGACTTGGTGTCGGTCACCCTGGTTCAGGCGGGCCCGAACTCTCTTGCTGGTGTCCCGAAGCTTTCTTTTGTCGCGTGACTTGAACGGGCTGACGATGGTCTCCGGGGTGCAAAGTTCTCCGGTCGCACACGAAAGGGATACACCTTTTACATCGCACAACGTCGGTCCCTTCATCGATCATGGCCCCGGACTGCCGCGCCATCGTTGCGGTACTTCCGGGCCTTTTTCGTGACGGAACGAAAGGGGCTTACGCGAACTTGTTGGCGCTGTCAGAAATGGCACGGATGACGCGCCGCCAAGGAGCAAGATGAGCCGCAAGCCCGTACCCGCCCAGCCGGGCGATCGCAGCCGTACCGAACTCACCTTCGATCGGCCCCAATTGCTGAGCGTGCTCTTCGGCCAGTACGACCGAAATCTCGTTGCGCTCGAAAACCGCCTCGGCGTGTACATTACGGCTCGGGGCAACCGCGTCGGTCTGGAAGGGAGCGCCGAACAGGTCGCGCTCGCCCGCGACGTGCTGAACGATCTGTATCAGCGCATCCAGCGCGGCGAGGAGATCGATGGCGGCCTCGTCGATGCCTCGATCGCCATGGCGTCCGAACCGACGCTCGACGGCATCATCTCTGCCGAGCGCAGCAACGGCGGCCCGCCGTCGATCATGATCCGCACGCGCAAGAAGACGATCGTGCCGCGCACGCCGGCGCAGGCGCATTACATGCGCGAACTGGTCAGCAACGACATGATCTTCGCGCTCGGCCCGGCGGGTACCGGCAAGACGTATCTGGCGGTCGCGCAGGCGGTGGCGCAGCTCATCACGGGCAGCGTGCAGCGGCTGATCCTCTCCCGTCCCGCCGTCGAGGCAGGCGAGCGGCTCGGCTTCCTTCCGGGCGACATGAAGGAGAAAGTCGACCCGTACCTGCGCCCGCTCTACGACGCGCTCTACGATTGCCTCCCCGCCGAGCAGGTCGAGCGGCGCATCGCATCGGGCGAGATCGAGATCGCGCCGATCGCCTTCATGCGCGGCCGCACGCTCGCCGACGCCTTCGTCATCCTCGACGAGGCGCAGAATACCACGCCGGCGCAGATGAAGATGTTCCTTACCCGCTTCGGCCAGAACAGCCGGATGGTGATCTGCGGCGATCCGAACCAGACCGATCTTCCCGGCGGCGTCGCGGCAAGCGGTCTTGCCGATGCGACGATGCGGCTGGAAGGCGTCGAGGGTATCTCGCTCGTCCGCTTCAGCGCGGCTGACGTGGTGCGCCACCCGATCGTCGGACGGATCGTCGAGGCCTATGAGGGCCGTGAAGCCTGATCGGCGCACGCAAAGTCGCTCCACAAGCGCCCGGATTTGATGCACACAGGCAGGACATGATCGAAATTGCTTTGTCGACGGACGAGTCCTGGCCAGGCGGGCCGTGGGAGGAACTCGCCACCGCCGCCGCACGTGCCGCCGTGGGCGCCACCCCGTACGGCACCATCCTCACCACCGACGCCTCGGTCGAAATCAGCGTCCGGCTGACGTCGGATGACGAGGTGCACGCGCTGAACCGGCAGTATCGCGACAAGGACAAGCCCACCAACGTCCTGTCCTTCCCGATGGTGCAGCCGGACCTGATCGACACCGTCAGCCAGAATTCCGACGACGGCGAGGTGCTGCTTGGTGACATCGTGCTCGCCCGCGGTGTCTGCCTTGCGGAGGCGGCGGAGCGGAACATCTCCACCGAGGATCATCTCTCGCATTTGATCGTGCACGGCACGCTGCATCTGCTAGGTTATGATCACATGACCGACGAAGAGGGTGATGCGATGGAGGCGATCGAGCGTGACGCGCTCGCCACGCTTGGCATTGCGGATCCCTACGCCATACGAGAGGACTAAGTGTCCGAAGACCGAAGTAGCGCCGGAAACGGCGACTCCAATGAATCCGGCATCTGGCGCAGCTTGCGCTCCCTCATTTTCGGCGACACGTCCGAAGGGCGGCTGCGTGATCAGCTGGAAGATGCCATCGATCGTCACGAGGACGATCCCGCGCCAGAGGCAAAGGGCGATCTGACGCTTCTGGAGCGGCAGATGGTCCGCAACCTGCTCCATTTCGGCGAGCGCGATGCCGGCGACGTCGGCGTGCCGCGCGCCGATATCATCGCGATCGAGGAACAGACGACCTTTGCCGAGCTGGTGAACGTCTTCGCCGACGCTGGCGTCAGCCGCCTGCCGGTCTATCGCGAACGGCTCGATACGATCGTCGGCATGGTCCACATCAAGGACGTGTTCACGATCCTGGCGAGTGGCGCCCCGCACCCAGCGGACATTTCGGCACTGATCCGTCAGCCGCTGTTCGTGCCGATGAGCCGCGGCGCGCTGGATCTGCTTGCCGACATGCGCCAGACCCGCGTCCACCTCGCCATCGTGCTGGACGAATATTCCGGCACCGAAGGCCTCGTCACGATCGAGGATCTGATCGAGGAAATCGTCGGTGAGATCGAGGACGAGCATGACGAGGCGCCCGCACGCCTGCTGTTCCCGCTTGAGGGCGGCGCCTGGGAAGCCGATGCCCGCGTCGAACTCGAGGATATCGGGGAGGCGGTCGACGAGCGTCTCGCCGAGGCGGACAGCGACGTCGATACGATCGGCGGCCTGACGGCAGTGCTGGCCGGCCGGGTGCCCGAGCCCGGCGAGTGGCTGGACCATCCGAGCGGCTGGAAGATCGAGGTGGTCGATGCCGACGAGCGACGCGTCAATCGCGTGCGCCTTCACCCGCCGATCCCCGAGCCGGAGGACGAGTAACGCCGTTAGTGGCGATCACCCCCGGGGCGACCGGGGGGCGATCCAGCCGTCAGCGGAAATTGTCGGCGTAGCTCTGCAGCTTCAGCTTGCGCTCGGGTGCGGGGATCACGGTGTAAGGGATTCCCTCGCGTTCGGCGTAGGCGATTGCTGCCTCCCGCGTCGGGAAGCCGAGCCGAACCTGCTCGCGCGTCTCCGCCCCGCCGGCCCAGCCGGTCAGCGGATCGGGCCGCTTGGGGTCGTCGGACGCGAAATCCAGCTGCCAGAGGTCGGTGCGAGACTTGCCCGATTGCATGGCATTCTTCGGGCGCTGATAGATGCGGGCGGTCGACATGGGCCTGCCTTACCGCGAACTGCGCGCGCGTGCATCGGCATTTTTCGTCCGAAGCGTCGCCGCCGCGCTCGCCGGATCGTCCGGCCAAGGATGGCGCGGATAACGGCCGCGCATTTCCTTCGCCACCGCGGCCCAGCTGCCGGCCCAGAAACCCGGCAGGTCGCGCGTCGTCTGGATCGGTCGACCGGCCGGCGAAGTGAGCGACAGTACCAGTGGCACACGCTCGGCGCCGATCGTGGGATGCTCCGCCAGCCCGAACAGCGCCTGCACGCGCAGCTCGACGCGCGGGCCGCCTTCCGCAGCATAATCGATCGGGTGGCTGCTGCCCGCGGGACTGGTGAAATGCGACGGGGCGATCCGCTCGATCCGCTGCTGCTCGTCCCAGGAAAGCAGCCCGCGCACCGCCTCCCTGAGCGCACCCGCGGGGATGGCATCCAGCCTACGCCGCCCCGCCACCAGCGGCGGCAGCCACTCGTCGAGCCGCTCGAGCAGCGCCTCATCGTCGAGCGGCACGCCCGCATAAACAGCGCGCTGGCGATACGCCGCCATGTCCTTGCTCCACGGCAGCAGCGCCAGCCCATGCTCCCGTACCCCCGTCACCAGCGCCGTCTCGAGCGCGACGGGATCGGCATCGCTGTCAGGACCGCCGGACAGGCGTATCGCCCCCAGCCGCCGCTCGCGCACCGGCCGCACCCCGCCGGTCGCGGGGTCGAAATCGGCCGTCCGTCGCGTCTCGATCCGGTCGGCGAACAGCGCCTCCACGACCGCCTCCTCGATCGGCGCGGCGGAGAGGATCCGCGCGCCGGCCGCCATGCCCTGCGTTTCCGCTACCGTCAGCCAAGGTTCGCGCGCCAGCGACGCGGTCGGATCAAGCCGGAACCCACGCCCGCCCACCGAGGCCCAGCGCTCGCCCGACGAATCGCGTCGCTTCGCCACCCGATCGGGAAAAGCGAGCGCCACCGCCACCTCGACTCCGCTCGCGCTTGCCAGATCGAGCACCGGCGAGCGCTCGCCGCCGCCACGCGGCACCGCCCGCGCCCAGCGCTCGGCGAGCTTGCGCGCCGCTTGCGCCTTAGGGGAGCGGTCACTGCGCCAGCGCCGTAGCCGCAATTCCAGGTCAACGTCGCTACCGCCAAGCCCGCGCTCGCCGAGCAGCACCGCGACTTCGGCTGCCACGCCGCCCAGCCCGATCTCGCCTGCGCGCAGCAGCATGTGGGCGAGCCGCGGCGGCATCGGCAGCGCGGCCATCGCCCGGCCGTGCGCAGTCGGGCGGCCGGCATCGTCCACCGCGTCCAGACTCGCCAGCCGCGTCTGCGCCTCCGCCACTGCGGAGGCCGGCGGGGGGTCGATCCACTTCAGGTCGCGCGGATCGGCAACGCCCCAGATCGCGCTTGCCAGCACCAGCGCGGAAAGGTCCGCTTCCAGTATCTCCGGCGGGTCGAAGCGCGGCAACCCCGAGGTCGCCGCTTCCTCCCACAGGCGATAGGCGACACCCGGCCCCTGCCGCGCCGCGCGCCCCGCACGCTGCGTCACTGCCGCCTGGCTTGCCCGCTCGGTCACCAGCCGGGTCATCCCCGCCGCCCGGTCGTAGCGCGGGCGGCGCGCCAGCCCCGAATCGACGACGATGCGGATTCCGTCCAGCGTCAGGCTCGTCTCCGCGATCGAGGTCGCCAGCACCAGCTTGCGTCGTCCATCCGGCTCGGCGCGGATCGCCGCGCGCTGCGCTGCCGGGTCGAGGCTGCCGTGAAGCCGGTGAAGCGCCACGCCGGCGATCCCCTCCAGCCGCTCCGCCGTCCGCTCGATCTCCGCCACCCCCGGCAGGAAGGCGAGCACGCCGCCCTCCGCCTCCGACAGCGCCTGCCGCACCGCCGCCGCCACCGCGTCCTCGATTCGTTCATGGGTGCGGCCGACGTGGCGCAGCGCCAGCGGCCAGCTTCGCCCCTCGCTCTCGATCACCGGCGCGCCATCCATCAGCGCGGCGAACCGCGCCCCATCGAGCGTTGCCGACATGGCAAGGATGCGCAGATCCTCGCGCAGGCCGCCTTGCGCATCCAGTGCCAGCGCCAGCCCGAAGTCCCCGTCGAGGCTGCGTTCATGCACCTCGTCGAACAGCACTGCGGACACGCCCGCCAGTTCCGGGTCGCGCTGGATCCGCGCGGTGAAGATCCCCTCGGTGACGACGGTGACGCGCGTCTCGGCCGATCTCTTCGTGTCGAGCCGGGTCGCATAGCCGAACGTCCGCCCCACCGGCTCTTCCGCCAGCGCCGCCATCCGCTCGGCCGCTGCTCGCGCTGCCAGCCGCCGCGGCGACAGCAGCAGGATCTCGCCAGTGCACCATTCCTCGCCCAGCAGCGCCGGCGCCACCGCCGTCGTCTTGCCGGCGCCTGGAGGCGCGACAAGCACCGCTGAGGAACGTGCGCGCAGCGTCTCCAGCAGATCCGGCAACACCGCGTGGATCGGCAGCGCCTCGCTCATCGCGCGCCGCCGTTCGGCCGACGCGTCGGCTTAGCGCCCGTCGTGGTGGCAGCTGTCGCCGGGCTCGCCGGTCGTGGTGATGGTCTGGCGCTTGAAGTCATAGGTTTCGCTGAAGCGCAGGTAGCGCGGCTTGCTGCCGGTCTTCCAGTAGACGTTCCGCCTGACCGTCGTGCCGTCGCGCACATGCGACGCGTAGGACAGGGTCACGCCGTCTTTGTCCGTGCTGCGATCCAGGAACAGCGGCGTGCCGGCAGTGGAGATCCGCCGCCGTTCGCCGCCGGCATCGGAGAACAGGGTATTACCGGACAGCGTGAACGTCGTCATCCGGGGTGAAGGAAGGCCGCCGATCTTCAGATGACAGGTCATGGCCAGCGGCGCCGCCTGCTGTGCCGCGGCCGGGACCGCGACAAGCCCCGCTCCAACAACCAGAGCTCTGCCGATCATCGCCCGCCTCCTCCTCTTGCCGCGGAGGATACGAGCGGTGCCGGCGAAGCGTTCCAACGTTGCAACCGAGGAGCGTGCGGCGCCCCTTCCCCCTACACGTGGGTGGCGAGCGCCTTCAGATCGGCCAGCGGCCGCGCACCGAAGTGGCTGATCACTTCCGCCGCGCACACCGCGCCAAGCTTCAGCGAACGTTCCAGGTCCCAGCCCTGCGCCTGGCCGTGGAGGAAGCCGGCCGCAAACAGATCGCCCGCACCGGTGGTGTCGACCACCTTGTCGACCGGCGCCGCAGGTACCCGCACATGCTCGTCACCGGCAATGGCGCAGGCGCCCTCCTCGCTCATCGTCACGACGAGCAGCGGCACCTTGCCCTTCACCGCGGCGATCGCGGCATCGGCGTCGGCCGCCTCGGTCAGCGAGATGATCTCCGCCTGGTTGGCGAACAGAACGTCAATGAGGCCATCCTCGATCAGCTGGAGGAACGCCGCGCGGTGGCGGTCGATCACGAATTCCGCCGACAGGGTGAAGGCCACCTTGCGACCAGCGGCCCGCGCCACGTCGATCGCGGCACGCATGGCAGCGCGCGGCTCTTCCGGGTCCCAGAGATAGCCCTCGAGGTAGAGGTACTTGGCATCCGCGATCAACGTGCGGTCAAGCGCCGCTTCGGGCAAATAGTGCGACGCGCCGAGGAAGGTGTTCATCGTGCGCTGGCCGTCCGGCGTCACGAAGATCAGGCAGCGGCCCGTGGTCGGGCTGCCCGGCCGCGCCTCGGTATCGAAGCGGATGCCGGCCGCCCGGATGTCATGCGCGAAGACATTGCCCAGCTGATCGTCGGCCACCTGGCCGATGAAGGCGCACTTGCCGCCCAGCGCCGCCATGCCTGCGATCGTGTTCGCCGCCGAACCGCCGGACACTTCCTGCCCCGGGCCCATCTTGGCGTAGAGCGCGTCCGCTTCCTCGGGTGAGAAGACCAGCGCCATCGCGCCCTTGGTCATGCCATTGTCGGCAACGAAGGTATCGGTCGCGGGCGAAAGAATATCGACGATGGCATTGCCGATCGCGACGATGTCGTAAGCAGGCTGGGTCAAGAAGAGCGGTCCTGGAACAATGCCGCTCCTTGGCGCCGATCACCGCCTGCGTGGGTCGCACGCAACGGCGGGACAGGCTCATCCGGAACGGGTTGAGGGTTGCGCGCGCCGTAACTGTGCCCAGTCCCTTGCGCAACTGGCGGGTTGCGCGCAATTCCCGCCGCAATGCTCGGTGCCTTCGCTCTCAGCCTCGGACAGCTCGGCGATCGTGCGGTGCTCGGCGTGCTCGCGCGCAGCATCGCGCTGACGCTGGCGCTGTTCCTCGTGCTTGGCGCTGGCGTCTGGTGGGGCATGGATGCATTCCTCGCCACTTGGTCGTGGGGCAATGCGCTTGCCGCCGCGGCATCGGTGGTGGTCACCGCGCTCGCGCTCTGGCTGCTGTTCCGCGCTGTCGCGGTCGCGGTCGTCGGCCTGTTCGCCGACACGATCGTCGCCGCGGTCGAGGCGAAATATTATCGTGACGCGCTGGCGAGCGCCCGCGATGTGCCGCTCGCCGTTTCGCTGCGGATGGGCATCGGCTCCGCGGTTCGGTTCGTCGCGATCAACCTCCTGCTGCTGCCGCTCTATGTGGTGCTGCTCGCAACCGGCATCGGCACCGCGGCACTGTTCCTCGCGGTCAATGCCTGGTTGCTCGGCCGCGACCTCGGCGACATGGTCGCGGCGCGCCATTTGTCGCCTGCCGATATGCCGGCGTGGCGCCGCGCCACTGCGGCACGCCGCTTCCTCCTGGGGCTTGCCGCAGCAGGCCTGTTCCTCGTGCCCGTGGCCAACTTCCTCGCGCCGGTGCTCGGCGCGGCGATGGCCACGCATCTGTTCCACCGGAGTCGTCGATGAAGTTTCTCGCCCCCGCTGTCATCCTCCTGCTCGCCTCGGGCTGCGCCACCGCGCCCGGCGGCGGGGCAGTGCCGGCGGATCGCGTGCCACTCCCCTTCACCAGCGCTGGCCTCGAGCGCGTGATCGGGCAGGACGCCGCCGCGCTTACCCGCCTGTTCGGCGCGCCGAATGCCGATGTGCGCGAAGGCAACGCCCGCAAGCTCCAGTTCCAGAGCCGGATCTGCGTGCTCGATACCTATCTCTATCCCAAGGGCTCGTCCGAGCCCCGCGTCACCTATGTCGATGCGCGCCAGCCCGATGGCCGTGCGATCGATCGCGCCAGCTGCGTCGCCGCGCTCACCCGCCGCGAAGGCGGGAAATAGCCCACCCGGCGGCTTCCGCCACCACCGGATCAGGATCGTCCAGCAGCCGGGTGGCGGGAGCGATCAGCGCCGCGTCGCCGCTGTTGCCGGCCGCGATCAGGCAGTTGCGCATCATCCGGTTGCGCCCGATCCGCTTGATTGGCGATCCCGAGAACACCTGGCGGAACCCCGCGTCATCCAGCGCCAGCAGGTCGGCAAGTTCCGGCGCGGCGAGCTCGGCGCGCGGCGCGAATGCCCGGTTCGCCCGCCCCGTCGCGGCGAACTTGTTCCACGGGCACACTGCCAGGCAATCGTCACAACCATAGATGCGATTGCCCATCGCATGCCGGAACTCGTGCGGAATCGGGCCGGCATATTCGATCGTGAGGTACGAGATACACCGCCGCGCATCCAGCCGATATGGCGCCGGAAAGGCGTTGGTCGGGCAGGCCCGTTGGCAGGCGTCGCACGATCCGCAGGAAGGCTGGCCCGGCTGGTCGGGCTCCAGCGCAATGGTGGTGTAGATCGCGCCCAGGAACAGCCAGCTGCCGTCCGTGCGGCTGACTAGGTTGGTGTGCTTGCCCTGCCATCCGAGGCCGGCTGCTTCCGCCAGCGGCTTCTCCATCACCGGCGCGGTGTCGACGAACACCTTCAGGTCACCATCCGCGACCGTCACCAGCCACCGCGCGAGCGCCTTCAGCGCCTTCTTGACGACATCGTGGTAATCCGCGCCCTGTGCATAAGTGGAGATGCGCCCGATGCTCCCCTCGCCGGCCAGCCGCAGCGGGTCCTCTGCGGGGGTATAGCTCATGCCGAGGGCGATGACGCTCTTCGCCTCCGGCCAGAGCCCAGCGGGCGATTCGCGATGGTGCGCACGCGCCTCCATCCACATCATGTCGCCGTGGCAGCCCTCGGCCAGCCACTGGCGCAGCCGTTCGCCCGCGCGCGGCGCGGCATCGGCGCGCGCGATCCCGCACGCCGCGAAGCCAAGCTCCGTCGCCTTCGCCTTTAACGCTGCTTCAAGCTTGTCTTGCGACATGACGCCCCGCTACCACGAGACGCCTGCGAAGACACGTCCGCCTCGCCAGCGCACGTTACGAGGATAGTGAACGACGTGTCCGATCCCGCCATCATCGCCAGCGGTCTGGTGAAACGCTTTGGTGACCGCCCCGTCGTGGACGGCATCGATCTCGTCGTGCCACGCGGCGCCGTCTATGGCGTGCTCGGCCCGAACGGCGCCGGCAAGACGACGACGCTGCGCATGCTGCTGGGCATCATCGAGCCCGACAGCGGCACCCGCACGCTGCTCGGCACGCCGCATCCGCGCGACGCCAGCGACCGGGTCGGCTACCTTCCCGAGGAACGCGGTCTTTACCCCGCGATGAAAGCGCGCGACGCGATCGCCTTCATGGGCGCCCTTCGCGGCCTGCCGTGGCGGGAAGGGCGCGCACGCGCCGGCACACTCCTCGAATCAGCCGGCCTGGGACATGCGAGTGACCAGAAGATCCGCAAGCTTTCAAAGGGCATGGCGCAACTCGTGCAGTTGCTGGGCTCGATCGTCCATCAGCCCGATCTCCTCGTCCTCGACGAGCCCTTTTCCGGCCTTGATCCGGTCAATCAGGAACGGCTGGAGGCGCTCATTCTCAAGGAACGCGATCGCGGCGCGACGATCCTCTTCTCCACCCATGTCATGGCCCACGCCCAGAGATTGTGTGATCGGCTGGCGATCATCGCCGGCGGCAAGCGCCGGTTCGAAGGCACGGTCAACGAGGCGCGCGGCATGCTCCCGCAACAGGTCCATTACGTGCCGCACTTCCCCAATCCGGGCCTCAGCGAACAACTCCCGCGGGATGCGGTGGCCGATGGCGACGGCTGGACGTTCGAGCTCCCGCGCGAGGGGATCGAAGGGCTGCTGAAGCGCCTGATCGACGCTGGCTATGGCATCTCCGGCCTCTCGATCGAGCGCCCGGGTCTGCACGAGGCATTCGTGCGGATCGTCGGCGAAGCCGCTGCTGCGCCCGCCGCGCCGGAGCACGCCGCATGAGCGCCTCCGGCAACATCCGCCGGCGCCTGCGCCAAACGCTGACGATCGCACGCCGCGATTTCGTCGCCACGGTCTTCACGCCGATCTTCCTCCTGTTTCTCTTCGCGCCCGTCATCATGGGCTCGTTCGGCGCGATCGGCGGCCTTGGCGCCGCCTCGGTCTCCGCCGGCTCTGCGGACAAGGAGCGGCTGGTGGTGATCGCGTCGCCTGCGGAAGCCGGGGCGCTCGTCGCCGCCGATCGCGCATTGCGCCCGCTGTTCAGCGCCGATGCCAGGCCCCCCGTGCTCGATCTGCGCCCGTCGGCCAGCAACGTCTCGCACCAGGCACGCACCGCGCTCGACTCACGCGACGTCGACGTCGCCGCCGTGATGAGCGGCCCGCTTGAGAGACCGCAGATCCTTTACGGCCAGAGCCGCCGCCCCGCGCTCTATCTCGCCGCGCTCGCCGAACAGGCCCTGCGCATCAACCGCAGCGGCGTAGAGCAGGTGAGCACGCCGATGCTGGTACGTGCCGAACGCAGTTCGCCATCGCTGGGCGGGCGCAACGCCTCGGGCTTCTTCGCCGTGTTCGGCATCTTCTTCCTGACGCTGTTCCTCTCCGGCCAGGTCGTCGGCACCATGGCGGAGGAGCGCAACAACAAGGTCATCGAGGTGCTCGCCGCCGCGGTGCCGCTGGAGAGTGTCTTCCTCGGCAAGCTCCTCGGCATGTTCGGCGTCGCGGTGCTCTTCGTCGCCTTCTGGGGCACGATCGTCAGCCAGATCGGCGCGCTGCTCCCGGCCAGCGCCGGCATTGCAGAGCTTACCCCGGCAGTCGGCTTCGGCACCTTCGCGATCCTCTTCGCGGCCTATTTCACCACCGCCTATCTGCTGCTCGGCTCGGTCTTCCTTGGCGTCGGCGCACAGGCATCGACGATGCGCGAGATCCAGATGCTCTCGCTGCCGATCACCATCCTCCAGGTGGCGATGTTCGCGCTCGCCTCGGCGGCGGCGTCGAACCCGGACGGCTGGGTCGCGCGCGTTGCGGAATGGTTCCCGCTTTCCTCGCCCTTCGCCATGGCCGGCCGCGCCGCGAACTCGCCCGAAATCTGGCCGCACATCGTCGCGCTTGCCTGGCAATTGCTGTGGGTGGCGATCTTCATCTGGGTCGGCGCGCGGCTGTTCCGCCGCGGCGTGCTGCAATCCGGAAGCCCGGCTGGCGCTTGGAAGAGACGGTTTGGTCGCAACCGTAACGCGAAGGATCGCGCCACGTATTGACAAGACTGTCAGTTAGGTTTTCTCTCGCAACTGAAATAGACGCGGGAGAGAATTGATGGCGACGCTTGCCAAGAACGTGGCGGAAACGCGGGCAGTCGACCCCTTCGACGTCAGCCGGCCGGAACTGTATCGGGACGATACCTGGCGCGAACCCTTCGCAAAGCTGCGCGCCGAGGCGCCCGTCCACTATGTCGCGGATTCCGAATTCGGGCCGTACTGGTCGGTCTCCTCCTACAAGCCGATCGTCGAAGTCGAATCGCTTCCCGATCTCTATTCCTCGGAAGCAGGCGGCATCACGATCGCCAATTTCGACGCCGAGGATCCCAACGCGGTGCGCATGCCGATGTTCATCGCGCGCGATCGCCCGGTCCACACGGCGCAGCGCCGAACGGTTGCGCCCGCCTTCACCCCGTCGGAAATGACGCGCCTCTCCTCCGACATCCGCCGCCGCACCGAAGAGGTGCTCGATACGCTCCCCTGGGGCCAGCCCTTCGACTGGGTGGACACCGTCTCGATCGAACTCACCACGCAGATGCTGGCGATCCTGTTCGACTTCCCGTGGGAGGATCGCCGCAAGCTCACCTTCTGGTCCGATTGGGCCGGCGATATCGAGATCATCAAGAACCCGGATCTGCGCCAGCAGCGGCTGATGCACATGTATGAGTGCGGCACCTATTTCCGCGGCCTCTGGAACGAGAAGCTGAACAAGCCGCCGCAGCCCGATCTCATCAGCATGATGATCCATTCCGATGCCATGCGCGAGATGGACGACCATGAGTTCCTCGGGAACCTCATCCTGCTGATCGTCGGCGGCAACGATACGACGCGCAACACCATGTCGGGCCTCGCCTATGGCCTCGACAAATATCCTGACCAGCGCGCCAAGCTGGAGGCTGATCCCTCGCTTATCCCCAACGCCGTCAGCGAGATCATCCGCTGGCAGACGCCGCTCGCGCATATGCGCCGCACGGCGACGCAGGATACCGAGCTGATGGGCCAGCAGATCAAGGCCGGTGACAAGCTCGCCATGTGGTACATTTCGGGTAACCGCGACCAGAGCGTGTTTGGTGAGGACGCCGACAAGCTGGTCGTCGATCGCCCCAACGCCCGCCGTCACCTCGCCTTCGGCCACGGCATCCACCGCTGCGTCGGGGCGCGCCTCGCGGAGCTCCAGATCGGCATCCTGCTGGAAGAAATGGCCAAGCGGCGGATGCGCGTGAATGTCACCGGCGCGCCGGAGCGGGTCGCCGCCTGCTTCGTCCACGGCTATCGCAAGCTGCCGGTGGAAATCAGCAAATACTGATCGGCTGATCCCTGAGCCATTGCGGCCGCCGCTCGTCCGGCGGCCGCTTTGCTTTGCCCCTGCCCGCCCTTATGAAGGCAGAGCAGGCGGAGGCGGGGGCATGGCCGACGGGTTTGAAGCAGGGGTTGATATCGTGACCGGCGGGCTGATCGGCCGCGCCGTGGAGCCGCACGCTGGTGCGTTATCTTCCGCGGACACGCACGCTCATCCTGCCAATTGTCTCAACTGCGGCACCGGCCTGATCGGCGCGCACTGCCACAATTGCGGCCAGTCGGCGCACGTGCACCGCACCGCCGGCGCGATCCTCCATGATATCGCCCACGGCGTGTTCCACTTCGAGGGCAAGGCCTGGCACACGCTGCCGATGCTCATCCGGCGGCCGGGCGAGCTTACCCGCCGCTACGTCGACGGCGAACGCGCGCGCTTCGTCTCGCCGCTCGCGATGTTCCTGTTCACCGTCTTCCTGATGTTCGCCATTGTGGCGAACCTGCCGGGCTGGAGCTTTGGCGGGCCCGACTTCCTGAAGCCGGGCCTGAACGGCGGCATTGCCGATGCGCGCGCCAAGCTGACGCAGGAGCGCACCCGCGCCGATGCCGAAGTGGCGAAGATCACGAAGTCCCTTGGTCGGGAGCGCGCCGCCGCCAGCCCCGATGCCGAGGATATCGCCCGGCTCGAACAGCGGCTCGCTAAGGCCACCGAATCGCGGCGCCAGCTGGCGGAGGCCGAACGGATCTTGCCGCTCGCCACCACCTTCGACGTTGAAGGTGCGCCCGCCGCGGACGGCGACAACTGGCTGCAGGCCAAGGTTCGCCACGCGCGCGAGAACCCGACGCTGCTGCTCTACAAGCTCAAGACCTCGGCCTATAAGTTCAGCTGGGCACTGATCCCGCTGTCGATCCCGTTCCTGTGGCTCCTGTTCCCCTTCAGCCGCCGCTTCGGCCTGTATGATCACGCGGTGTTCACCACCTATTCGCTCACCTTCATGTCGCTGCTGACGATCGCACTGGCGATCCTCGGCACGCTCGGCGTCTCGCCCGGCATCCTGTTTACCGCCGCAGTGCTGATCCCGCCCTTCCACATCTACAAGCAGATGAAGGGCGCGTATCGCCTCGGCCGCACCGGCGCGCTGGTGCGCACCACCTTGCTCGTGATGCTCATCGTCGGCGGCGTCGTCCCGTCCTTCGCGCTGCTGCTCCTCTACCTCGGCCTCGCCTGACGGGCGGCTGGTACACGTCACCCCGGCCTTGAGCCGGGGTCCCGCTTCTCCCTCAGTCACACTCACGCCGGCCCGCTACGGGCACAAAAAAGCGGATGCCGAGCCATCGCACGGCATCCGCCATTTATTCTCTAGCTCACCAGGCCCGCGCCACACCGGCGCGGCCCGGCGGCGCGTCAGGCGCCCGCCGGAGACGGGTTGCCGAACGGCCCCTGCGGGCGGTGCGTCTTGGGGATCGACGTGCCGACCGACGGGATCGCGGCCTTCTTCGGCCCCTGATCGATGCGGCCGATATTCTCGCCCGCGATCAGCTTCTTGATCTCGTCGCCCGACAGCGTCTCATACTCGAGCAGCGCGCCGGCCAGCAGGTGAAGCTGGTCGATGTTCTCGGTCAGCACCGTCTTCGCGCGTGACAGCCCGCCCTCGACGATCGTCTTAATCTCATGATCGATCAGCTGCGCCGTCTCGTTCGACATGTGCGTCGGCTGCGAGGACGAATAGCCTAGGAAGCTCTCGCCCTCGGGCTGTGCATAGTCGACCGGGCCGACCTTGTCCGACATGCCCCACTTGGTAACCATGTCGCGTGCGAGACCCGTGGCATATTGGATGTCACCAGACGCGCCCGACGAAACCTTGTCGTACCCGAAGATGATTTCTTCCGCGACGCGGCCGCCCATCGCCACCGCCAGGTTCGCGTACATCTTGTCGCGATGGTAGCTGTAGCTGTCGCGTTCCGGCAGGCGCATCACCATGCCCAGCGCGCGGCCGCGCGGGATGATCGTCGCCTTGTGGATCGGGTCGGACGCCGGCTCGTGCAGCGCAACGATCGCGTGGCCCGCCTCGTGATAGGCGGTCATGCGCTTCTCGTCCTCGGTCATCACCATGGAGCGCCGCTCGGCACCCATCATGACCTTGTCCTTGGCCTCTTCGAACTCGGCCATGGCAACCAGGCGCTTGCCCTTGCGCGCCGCCGTCAGCGCCGCCTCGTTGACGAGGTTGGCGAGATCCGCGCCCGAGAAGCCCGGCGTGCCACGCGCGATGGTGCGGCTGTCGACGTCCGGCGCCAGCGGCACCTTCTTCATGTGCACTTCGAGGATCTTCACGCGGCCCTCGATGTCCGGGCGCGGCACCACGACCTGGCGGTCGAAGCGGCCCGGGCGCAGCAGCGCGGGGTCAAGCACGTCGGGGCGGTTGGTCGCCGCGATGATGATGATGCCTTCGTTCGCCTCGAAGCCGTCCATCTCCACCAGAAGCTGGTTCAGCGTCTGCTCGCGCTCGTCATTGCCATTGCCGAGGCCGGCACCGCGATGACGGCCGACCGCGTCGATTTCGTCGATGAAGACGATGCATGGCGCGCTCTTCTTGGCCTGTTCGAACATGTCGCGCACGCGGCTGGCACCGACGCCGACGAACATCTCGACGAAGTCCGAGCCCGAGATGGTGAAGAACGGCACGCCCGCCTCACCCGCGATCGCGCGGGCAAGCAGCGTCTTGCCGGTACCGGGCGAGCCGACCAGCAGCGCGCCCTTCGGGATCTTGCCGCCAAGACGGGCGAACTTCGACGGGTCCTTCAGAAACTCGACGATTTCCTCCAGCTCCTCGCGCGCCTCGTCGATGCCCGCGACGTCGGCAAAGGTGACCTTGCCTTCCTTCTGCGTCAGCATCTTCGCGCGGCTCTTGCCAAAGCCCATCGCGCCGCCTGCGCCGCCACCCTTCTGCATCTGGCGCACCACGAAGAAAGCGATGCCCAGGAACAGGAGGAACGGCAGCGACTGGTACAGCAGCACCATCCAGATCGACGGGCCATCGTCGCGCTTACCCGAAATCTCGACGCCCGCCTTGCGCAGGCGGTCGGTAAGCTGCGGATCGCTCACCGGATCGGTGCGGAACTTCTCGCCGCTCGAAAGGGTGCCGCTGATCTGCTCGCGCGAGATCGTGACGTCCTTGACGGTGCCTTCATCGACCTTGTCGAGGAACTGCGAATAGGCGATCGACGTGCCGCCGCCAGCCGCAGTGCGGCCGTCGAACATCGTGACCACGATTGCCAGCGACAGCAGGATGCCCACCCAGATGAGCAGGCTCTTCATCCAGGGGTTGGGGCCATTGCCGCCGTTGTCGCCGCCAGACTGCTTGTCGTTGTCGTTCATGCGTTACCTTTCAACGCCTGCAATGTAGGCTGCGCGATGTTAATGGCAATGGAACGGAGCGCGGATTTCCGCGCCATTTCCCCGGTCAGAGTGATCGACGCGGCGGGGCGGGGCGGAAGTGCCAGCCGGTCTTGCGCGCCGCCGCGATCACCTCTGCGTGAGTCGCTCTTTTGCCCATCAGCAGCGAATCGAGCAGCGGCTCGATATTGGCGCCCGCCTCGAACGGGGGGGTGGTGATTCCGTGGTGCTCGCGCACGGTCGTGATCGCCCGCCGCGCCATCCGCCGCAGCGTGTCACGCGGCAGGTCATCGGGCACAAACGTCACGTTCCCCTCGGTCACCTGTGCCCGCTCACGCCACATCAGCGCGCCGATCGCCGCCAGGTCGCGCTCCGCCTCGCCCACCCAGGCCGCCGTGCGCGCCAGCGCCGGCGGATCGAGCCACTCGTTCTGGTCGAGCAGGCGGCGGTAGCGCGTACGGTCATGTCGCGGATCGGCGTTCGACGGGTCGTCGACGAACGACACGCCCTCGCGCCGCACGATCGCGCGCAGCGCCGCGCGCCGCCAGCCGAGCAGCGGCCGCACCAGCGTGGCCCCCGCCACCGTCGCTCGCGGCCGGATCGCCGCAAGCCCGGTGATGCCGGAGGCACGCCCGGCGCGCATCAAAAAGGTTTCGGCCTGATCGTCGGCATGATGGGCGGTCGCCACCGCCAGCGCCTTCATCTCCTCCGCCCAACCGGCCAGCAGCTGGTAGCGCGCGCGGCGTGCCTGCCCCTGCATGCTCGCGCCAGTGATCGGTGTCGCAACGGTCAGCGTCGTATGCGGCACGCCGAGCGCTTCGGCCTGCCCCGCCACCATCCGCGCTTCGCTCGCCGCACTCTCGCGCAGCCCATGATCCACCGTTGCCGCGATACAGGCCTGCGGAAAGGCGCGCGCCGCCAGCACCAGCAGCGCCATGCTGTCCGGGCCTCCAGATACGGCGACGCCAATCGGCCGCGCGAAGCTCGGCGCCTCGCCGGTAAGGGCGATCAGATCGGTGCGGAAACGCTCGACATCGGCCGGGTCGGCCACCCGCTCACTTGCACTTTGCGGAGGTGCGGGCGCGCGCGACATTGTCCTTCATGCCCTGGCCGATCTTGTCGCCATAGACATCGCTCAGTTCGCCATAGACCTTGCACGCATCCGCCGGCTTGTTGAGCTTCAAGAGCGCCTGGCCGAGGAAATAGAGGCTCTCGGGCGCACGCTCGCCATCCGGATATTTCTTGTAATTGTCGTAGAAGGCGATCGAGGCGAGGCTTGGCTTGCCGTCGTCGAGATATGAGCGGCCAAGCAGGTTCTGTGCGTAGCTCGCGCGGCGCGACCGCGGGTAAGTCGCCACCACCTTCTTCAGCTGCTCCGCCGCCTCGGCGTAGCGCTTCGCCGCCCACAGACGGTAGCCGTAGATATATTCGTCCTCGTCCGGCTGGCCGGTCGAGGGCTTCTCGATCCCGCCCGCTGCTGCCGGGCGCGCGGCGGGCGTCGTTTCGCCGAGCTGCGCCTCAAGGCTCCCTGGCGGGCGAATGCCGGGGCGCGCCGGCGTGGTGCCGGTCGCGCGCGGTGGCGGCGGCACGACGGGGCCTGTCATTTCGACGCCGCCACCCATCGGCACGGGCGCACCGCTGCTCAGCCGCGCGTCGGTGGATTGCTTGTAGGCGTTGAACTGCTCTTCCAGCTGCCGCAGCCGGAACTGCGCCTGCTCGATCTGCCCGGTCATCGAAGCGATCTGCGATTCCAGCGATGACACGCGCTGCGTCAAATCGTCGACCGCGCTCGACGAGGGCGCGCCGATCACCTCGCGCGGCGTCTCGGTCGGGCGTACCTGCGGCTCGAGATACGCGCCTGCGCCGCCCGGGAACACCTTGCGCTGCACCGCGCGCATCTCGCTCTCGAGCTTGCCCACCCGGCCTTCCAGCCCCGACTGGGCGAATGCCGGCGTCGCGCACCCAGCCAGCGTGACGGCGATCAGGAACTTACGCATCAACGACACCCCCCGGCATGATCTTGCCAGCGCGCTATAGCTAGCTTCGCGATCCTGTCTCCAGGCTTAAGGTTGCGCGGGATCACTGCCCGATCCCGCAAATGCCGGCGGCACGGCCGTGTCGGTGCGGCGCACCGGCACCGCGGCCGGCGCCATAGCGGCGCTCGCCGTCTCGGCCTGGCCGTTCGACTTGGCGAGCAGCGCCGCCGCACCCACCGGCACGTTCTTGATCGGGCGCTCGCCCGTGCCGAGCGGCGGCAGCACCGATCCGTTCAGCGTCACCTGCAGCTTGTCCGGCCGGCCGACGTTGATCATCGGTGCGTCCGCATCCGGCGGTACGTCGAACCGCTCGCCCTTCTTCAGCGTGCCGGTGAACAGCGTCTTGTCCGCCTTGTCGTAGACGCGCAGCCACACCTCGTCGGTCGCCACCAGCGCGACCTGGCCACCGCTCGCCGGGCTCGGCGCGGTGGATGGCTGCGCTGCCGGCACCGCGACTGCGACGGAGGGCGCGCCCGCGGGCGCATCCGCATCGCCGCCGCGCATCAGCCCGGTCGCGAACCAAAGAACCGCCAGCACGACGATCGCCAGCGCGACGCCGGCAGCCGCAATCACCAGCCCGCGGCTCGGCACGCGCGTCGGATCGGCGACTTCATACGGTTCGTAGCGCGGCTTCTCGCGCGGCGCGTTCATCGCTTCGACGCGCACGTCCCGCGCCAGCGCCACCTCGTCTTCGCCGACCGCGCGGGCATAGGCCCGGACGAAGCCGACGGCGTAGGTGGAAGACGGCAGCGCCCCGTAATTGGATGCCTCGATCGCCTCGAGGTGCCGCAGCGGCACGCGCGTGCGTGCCGCGATTTCGGACAAGGACATGCCAAGCCGCTCGCGAGCCTCGCGCAGCCTCTCGCCGACGGGTTGGGGAAAGAGCGTCGCCTTCTCGCCGCGCTCGGCCTCAGTCATTCAGATCTCCGCTCCGGGCGGATCGACCCTGTCCACCCTTGCCCCCGCACGTGTCACAGAGCAGGCTACCTGTGTCAATCGAGCCACACCGCTTTCGTTTGACGGTTCACCGCAATTCGGCGTGACTTCGGCCCGGCAGGATAGCCCGACGGGGCAACTCAGCCCAGTTCAACACCTTGCGCCTCGGCCCAGTGCGACAAGGCGCCGCGCATGTCGCGTGGCGGGTCCGCCAGCAGGCGCGTCATCTCCGCGGTGATGGCGGCGCGATCGAGCGACCGGATCATCGCCTTGATCGGGCCAACCGCGGCAGGCGTGATGGAGAGGCGCTCGATGCCGATGCCGATCAGCGCCAGCGCCTCCAGCGGCCGCCCACCCATCTCGCCGCATACGGCGAGCGGCACGCCTGCCGCACGACACGGTTCGATCACGCGCGCCAGGAAGCGCAGGATCGAGGCGGAAAGCCAGTCGTACCGCTCGGCGAGCTTCGGATTGGCGCGATCCGCCGCAAACAGGAACTGCGTCAGGTCGTTGGTGCCGATCGACAGGAAATCCACCTGCGGCAGCAAGAGGTCCAGTTGATAGGCAAGGCTCGGCACCTCCAGCATCGCGCCATAACGCACCTCCAGCGGCAGGCGGCGGTTGCGTGAGGCGATCCACTCGCGCTGCTTCTCGAACAAGGCGCGAGCCTCGGCGAATTCCCAAGCCTCGCTGACCATCGGGAACATGACGTTCAGCGTCCGCCCCGCCGCCGCTTCCAGCAGCGCGCGCGCCTGCGCCTTCATCAGACCGTTGCGCTCCAGCGCCAACCGCAGCGCGCGCCAACCCATCGCCGGGTTTTCCTCGTCGGCATGGTCCTGCGTCAGGTACGGCAGCGCCTTGTCCCCGCCAATATCGACAGTGCGGAAGATCACCGGCCGGTCGCCGGCCACGTCCAGCACCTCGCGGTACAACCGCTGCTGGCGCTCGCGCTGCGGCAGCGTCGCGCTGACCAAGAACTGGAACTCGGTGCGGAACAGCCCGATCCCGTCGGCGCCGGTCACGTCCAGCGCTGCGACGTCATCGCGCAGGCCCGCATTCACCATCACGCGGATGCGATGGCCGTCCTTCGTCTCGGGTGCCACATCGCGCAGCGCGGCATAAGCAGCGCGGCGCTTCTGGCGCAGCGCCAGCTTGGCCTCGAACGCTTCCTCCATCGCCGTCGACGGGCGAACGAGCACCGATCCCTCGCCAACGTCCAGCAGCAGCAGGTCGCCTTCCACGATCACCCGGCGCACGTCCCGCACCCGGCCAAGCACGGGCACGCCCATCGCGCGCGCCACAATGGTGACGTGCGCGGTCAGCGATCCTTCCTCCAGGATCACGCCCTTCAGCCGCCGGCGATCGTATTCCAGCAGTTCCGCCGGCCCCAGGTTTCGCGCGATCAGGATCGTGTCCTGGCGAAGGCCCATCTGCGCCGCCGTGCCCATCTGACCCGAAACTATCCGCAGCAGGCGGTTCGACAGATCCTCCAGGTCGTGCATCCGGTCGGCGAGCAACGGGTCGTCGATCTGCCGCATCCGCTGACGCGTGCGCTGCTGCACGCGCTCGATCGCCGCCTCCGCGGTCAGCCCGCTGTCGATCGCCTCGTTGATCCGCCGTGACCAGCCCTCGTCATAGGCGAACATCTTGTACGTCTCGAGCACCTCCTCATGCTCGCCGCCGACGCCGAACTCGGCCTCGCGCGTCATGCGGTCGATCTGCTCGCGCATCTTGTCGAACGCGGCATAGACGCGGTGGCGCTCCGCCTCGGTGTCCTCCGCCACGGTATGCTCGATCACGATCCGCGGCTGGTGGAACACCGCGTATCCGGCGGCCATCCCGTCGACGAGCTTCTGGCCGGGCAGCCGCACCGTCGCGGTCGACTGCTGCGGCCGATCCTTCGGACCACCCTGGTCGATGAGGCCGGCATTGGCGATCAGCTCGCTCAGCACCATGGCGACGGTCTGCAGCGCCTCTATCTCGACATCGGCGTAGCGGCGCGGCTCGGCATGCTGCACTGCGAGCACGCCGACCGAACGCTCACGCCGGATGATCGGCACGCCGGCAAAACTGTGGAATCGATCCTCGCCCGTTTCAGGCTTGTAGGCGAAATCGGGGTGGCTCGCCGCCTGGTCGAGGTTCAGCACCTCGCCCGTTTCCGCGATCGTCCCGACCAGGCCTTCGCCCAGCGCCAGCTTCGTGACGTGCACCGCCGCCGGGTCCAGCCCGCGCGTCGCGAACAGCTCCAGCACCCCTTCGCGCAGGAGGTAGATCGAGCAGACTTCGCTATCCAGCGCCTCGCCGATGATGTCGACGACCTGGTTCAGCTTGGCCTGCGCATTGGTACGCGCGGCCATCACGTCATGCAGATTGACCAGGATCTCGCGGGCGGAGGCGGCGGCGGAAAGCGGCATGGGCGCTTGGCTAGCAGGCGGGTGCCATGGGTGCCACGCAACATTTGTTTGCTGCACCGCCGGAAAAACCGCGCACTTGCGAGGTTCCGGCGGCGCTCAGCATCATGTCACTTGGCCTGCTTCTTGGCCTTCGGCTTCGGCTTGGGCTTGTCCTTGGCCGGTGCCTCGCGCGGGAACAGCACTGCGGCAACCCCGATCGCTACCGCACCGACGCCGGCAGCCGCACCCACGATCCGGCCGAGCGACCAGCCCTCGGCATCGTCCGATGGCTGCGACGTTTTGGCCGCCGTCTTCACCAGCGCTTCGGGCTCTCCCGTCTTCTCAGGCCCGCTATTCTCAGGTCCCGTTGCCTCGGGTGCAGCGGCGACCGGGATTTCCGATTCGGTCGGCGCGTGCGGCGGTTCCTGGATCGGGAAGGGGGACTGGTTACCGGGGGGTACGGGCGGCGTGTGAGACATCGTCATCCTCTTGCTAGAAATGAATGAACGCCGCTGGCCGACAGCGGCTCCCGCTCAATCGAACAGTCCATCCTGGCTTCCGCTCGGCGGATCGAGCCCTAGGTGCTTCCATCCGCCGGCATTCAGCACGCGTCCGCGCGCCGTCCGCGCGACGAGGCCGAGCTGGATCAGATAGGGCTCGATCACTTCCTCGATCGTGTCACGCGGCTCGGAAAGCCCCGCCGCCAGCGTCTCCACGCCCACCGGGCCGCCGCGATAGATATCCGCGATCATCGTCAGATAGCGCCGGTCCATCGCATCAAGGCCAAGCTTGTCGACTTCCAGGCGGTTGAGCGCCCGGTCCGCCGCCACGGCATCCACCTCGATGACGCCGGCAACATTGGCGAAGTCGCGCACCCGGCGCAGCAGCCGTCCGGCAATGCGCGGCGTGCCCCGCGAGCGGCGCGCCACTTCCGCCGCTCCATCAGGCGCAATGTGCAGGTCGAGCATCGACGCGGCACGCGTCACGACGCGGGTCAGCTCCTCCACCGTATAGAATTGCAGCCGGATCGGGATGCCGAACCGGTCGCGCAGCGGCGTCGTCAACAGCCCCTGCCGCGTCGTCGCGCCGACCAGGGTGAAGCGCGGCAGGTCGATCCGCACGCTGCGCGCCGACGGCCCCTCGCCGATCATGAGGTCCAGCGCGCGATCCTCCATCGCCGGGTACAGCACTTCCTCGACCGCCGGCTGCAGCCGGTGGATCTCGTCGATGAACAGGACGTCGCCATCCTCGAGGTTGGTGAGCAGCGCCGCCAGGTCGCCCGACTTGGCGATCACCGGGCCCGATGTCGCGCGGAAGCCGACGCCCATCTCGCGCGCCACGATCTGCGCCAGCGTCGTCTTGCCCAGGCCCGGCGGGCCGAAGAACAGCACATGGTCCAGCGCATCGCCACGCGATCGCGCCGCCTCGATGAACACGCGCAGATTGTCGCGCGCCGCGGCCTGGCCGACGAATTCGTCCAGCCGCTTGGGGCGCAGCGCCGCATCGGCGTCCTCGGCCCGGCGCGCCGGCGTGATCAGGCGATCCTCGTCACTCATTGCCGGCTCGATACCGCAGTTTCGCCGGCACGCCAGCGCCGCTTGTCATCACCCTGGCGCAGCGCACCCCGCTCACTTCGCCGCCTTGCGCAGGGCGAGGCGGACAAGTGCGTCCAGCGTCGCGCCGACACCAAGCTCGTCCTCCGCCGCCGCCACCGCCGCGCTCGCCTCCGCCGGGCGGAAACCCAGGTTGAGCAACGCCGATACCGCGTCTCCGCTCGCGCCCACCGGCGCCACCTGCGCGGCCGCCGCAGGGCCCAGCGTGATCCCGCCGGCCTTGTCCTTCAGCTCGCGCACGATCCGCTCGGCAAGCTTCGGGCCGACGCCATTGGCGCGCGCCACCATCGCCTTGTCCTGCGCCGCGACCGCGCGGTTGAGCTCGGCCGGCTCCAGTGCGGACAGGATCGCCAGCGCGACCCGCGCGCCAACGCCCTGAACGCCGGTCAGCAGGCGGAACCAGTCGCGCTCGTCCGCACTGGCAAAGCCAACCAGCCGCTGGAAATCCTCGCCGACGAGCATCTCGGTATGCACCATCACTGCCTCGCCGACGGGGCCGAGCGCCGCGAGCGTGCGCGACGAGGCACCGACGAAATAGCCGATCCCGCCCACCTCGATCACCGCATGGTCGGCGGTCGTGCTGTGGAGCACGCCCTTTAGATAGGCGATCACCGGCTGCTGTCCGTCATGGATCGGGGCAATAGCGGGTCCGCCAGTGGCGGCCAACACCCGCGCGGGCGGGCCATCGCCTCAGTCGTGCCGCGCCCGCCGCATCATCCCCGCCGCGCTCGCCTGGTGATGCGCGTGGCAGATCGCCACCGCCAGCGCGTCCGCCGCGTCAGGCCCGGCAAGCTTCGCGCCCGGCAGCAGCACGCCCATCATCGCCTGGATCTGCCGTTTCTCCGCGCCGCCGGTACCCACCACCGCCTTCTTCACCGTGGAGGGATGATATTCGCCGATGGTGAGCCCGGCGCCAGCCGCGGCCAGCAGCACCACGCCCCGCGCCTGGCCCAGCTTCAGCGTCGACTGGGCATTGGTATTGCCCAGCACCTCTTCCACCGCCGCGCCATCGGGCCGCTCCGCCCGGATCACGTCGATCAGCGCATTGTAGAGGTTGGCCAGCCGCCGCGGCAGCGGCATCGACGGATCGGTGCGAATCTGCCCGTTGGCGAGATGCCGCAACCGATTGCCCTCGGCCGCGATCACGCCCCAGCCGGTGGTGCCAAGACCCGGATCGAGGCCAAGGATGATCATCGCCGGGCCATCAGCCCAGCTTCGCCATCACCTCGTCGGAGACTTCGTAATTGCCCCACACCTGCTGGACGTCGTCGTCATCGTCCAGCGCGTCGATCAGCTTGAACAGGGTCGCCGCGTCGCTTTCGTCCACCGCCACCATGGTCTGCGGCCGCCACGCGAGCTTCGCGCTTTCCGCCTCGCCCAGCACTGGCTCCAACGCCTTGGCGACTTCGTGGAGATCGCCCTGCGCGGTCCAGATCTCGTGGCCGTCCTCGCTCGACGTCACGTCCTCGGCACCCGCCTCCAGCGCCGCCTCGAACACCTTGTCCGCGTCGCCCGCGCTCGCCGGATAGTTGATCAGGCCCATGCGATCGAAGCCGTGGCTGACGGAGCCGGACGCGCCGAGGTTGCCGCCGTTCTTGCTCACCGCGGTGCGCACGTTCGTCGCGGTGCGGTTGCGATTGTCGCTCAGCGCCTCGATGATCAGGCTGACGCCGCCGGGGCCGAAACCCTCGTAGCGGATTTCCTCGTAATTCTCCGCGTCGCCGCGGCTCGCCTTGTCGATCGCGCGCTGGATGTTGTCCTTGGGCATCGACTGCGCCTTGGCGGCATTCACCGCGGCGCGCAGGCGTGGATTCATGTCCGGATCAGGCAAACCCATCTTTGCCGCGACGGTGATTTCGCGGGAAAGCTTCGAGAACATGCCCGAACGCTTCTTATCCTGTGCACCCTTGCGGTGCATGATGTTCTTGAACTTGGAATGACCTGCCATGTGCGCGCCTCTAGCGCCGGATATGTGCCCTGCTCAAGTCGCTGCGCTCATCCGCCGTTGCCTTTTTCCGCCACCATTGCCTCGATCCGCGTCAGTCGCGCGATCACACCCTCGTCCATCTTGCGATGCAGCCGCAGGATTTCCAGTTCCGCCCGAAGGTTGGTCTCGTAATCCAGCGCGGCGGTCAGCCGGTCCTTCGCCGCCTGCCGGTTCTGGCTCATCATGATGACGGGTGCCTGCACCGCCGCCAGCGTCGACAGCATCAGGTTGAGGAAGATGTAGGGATAGGGGTCGAACACCAGCCCCAGCCGCCCCAGCACGTTGCTGTTCAGCACCATCCAGCCCAGCAGCACCACGGTGAAGGTGCCGATGAAGCCCCAGGAGCCGCCGACGGCCGCCACCCGGTCGGCCAGCCGCTCGCCGAATGTCGCCTGTTCCTCGGCAACGTCGGACGCATCGCGTACCCCCGTCGTGCCCGACGCGATCGCCGACAGGACCCGCCGTTCCTCCTCGTCGAGCGCCGACGATGGCTTGCCGAGCAGGTGCCGCGCCAGCTCGTCGAGGTCCGCCCTGTGCTCCTGCATCGCGCATTCTCCGGCTACCTCGTATCGCTATGGCGGCGCTGGCATTTTCGCAAACATCTTCCCCTGCTGGCCGGTTTCGGCCAAACGCACGCCCATGACGATAGCGGTGGACATGGGCGCCGATGCCTCGGGCGCGCCGGTCCTGATCGACCTTGAGGAATTGCTGGCCACCCGATTGCTTGTTCAGGGCAATTCGGGCTCGGGAAAGTCGCACCTGCTGCGCCGCCTCCTGGAGCGGTCGGCCGGCCAGGTGCAGCAGGTGGTGATCGACCCGGAGGGTGATTTCGTCACGCTCGGGCCAGCCTACGGCCATGTCGTGGTCGAGGCGACGGACTATTCGGAACGCGAGATCGCGCGAATCGCCGGCCGCCTGCGCGAACACCGCGCGTCCGTGGTGCTCAGCCTCGAAGGGCTGGAAGCGGAGGGCCAGATGCGCTGCGCCGCCACCTTCCTCTCGGCGATGTTCGATGCCCCGCGCGAACACTGGTATCCCGCGCTCGTCGTGGTCGACGAGGCGCAGCTCTTCGCCCCCACCACCGGCGGCGAAGTGGCCGAGGACGTGCGCCGCGCGTCGCTATCTGCGATGACGAACCTCATGTGCCGCGGCCGCAAGCGCGGCCTCGCCGGCGTCATCGCGACTCAGCGGTTGGCGAAGCTCGCCAAGAACGTCGCCGCCGAAGCGTCGAACTTCCTGATGGGCCGCACCTTCCTCGATATCGACATGGCCCGCGCCGCCGATCTCCTCGGCATGGAGCGCCGCCAGGCGGAGGCGATCCGCGATCTGCCGCGCGGCACCTTCCTCGCGCTCGGCCCCGCGGTCTGCCGCCGCCCGCTGACGGTGAAGATCGGCGCGGTCGAAACCAGCGCGCGCAGCGGCAGCCCGAAGCTGACGCCGCTCCCCTCCGCCCCGCCGGCGGACCTGCAGGAACTGATCTTCGCCGCACCGGAGCCGGAGGCCGCGCCCCAGCTGCCGATGGCGTTCGAAGCGCGCCCGCGCCGCGTACCGGCGGACGAGATCATCGCCGACATGGCCCGCCCCGCGCCCACAGCGCTCCCGTCGGAGCCGGAACGCACGCCGGAGGAAATTTTGGCGATCGTCGCCAATGTGCTGCAGGCGATCGTCGAGGATCCCGAATCGGCCGGACGCCCGGCATCGGTGCTGTTCCAGGATTTCCAGGTCCGCTGCCGCATGCAGGGGCTCTCGCGCTCGGGCGTCGACCTCGGCGATTTTACCCGCCGCCTGTCGTGCGCGCGGGCCGGCATCTTCGACATCCACGATCCGCAATGGGCGGAGGCGATCGCGCTCGCCGGCGCCTTGCCGGACGAGATGGTCGGCCCGTTCCTGCTCGTCGCCAAGGCCGCGCGCGAAGGCTCCCCCTGCCCCAGCGACGCCGCGCTGGCCCGAACCTACGGCACGTCCTCGCTCGGCCGCGTCCGCCGACTAATGACCTATATCGAAAGCCGCGATCTCATCATCACCCGCACCGATCTGTCGGGGAAGCGCTCGATCACCATCGCCCGCCTGGGCTGGACCACCGCCGCCGCGGAAGCCGCCTGAGGCGCGCGCACGGCTAATTCCCTCGAACCGGCCACCCCTTCCACGTTGGAACAGGGGAAGGGGCCGCCCCGGCATCGAATCAAAGCATGCCAAGCGCCTGCATGTAGGTTTCGAGGATCGCTTCCTCTTCCTGATATTCCTCGCGCTTCTTCTTGCGGATCGACATGATCTTCTTGATCGCCTTCGGGTCGTATCCGCGGCTCTTCGCCTCGGCGAACACGTCCTTGATGTCGTCCGCGATGCCCTTCTTCTCTTCCTCGAGCCGCTCCGCGCGCTCGATCAGCAGGCGCAGTTCTTCGGCTGCCACCTGGCCGCCACCCATGCCCTCACCACGTTCCTCGACCATCGAATATCCCCATGAAATTGAAGCGCCGCCAGCCTCGCGCGGGTGACGTGCGAGTGGCGGAGCAATTGATCGTGTCGGTTGCGGCGGCGGCCTTTATGGAAAGGCGCCGCCGCGATCAAATCTTATGCGATCAGCCGCTATTCACCGATGCGGCGGGCGACGGCGCCATTGCGCATCACGAAGCGCACGCGCTCCAGTTCGCGCACGTCACCAAGCGGCGAGGCGTCCACCGCGATGATGTCGGCATTCTTCCCCGGCTCGATGCTGCCGATCGTGGTGCCCTGGCCCAGCACCTCCGCGGCGGTCAGCGTCGCGCTGCGGATCGCCTCGGTGGGGCTCATCCCCACCTTGTCGACCAGCAAAGCAAATTCGGTCCCGTTCTCGCCATGATGGGAAACACCGCTGTCGGTGCCGAAGGCGAAGCGCACGCCGGCCTTGTAGGCCTTGCGATGGCTTTCCTGCATCGCCGCGGCGGCCGCTTCCGCCTTGGGGATGGTCGCGGCCGGCAGCGCCCCGGCGCGCGCCTGCGCCAGCGCGGCCACGGGCGCGATCTCGGTCGGCACCAGATAGGCGCCCGTGCGCCGCAGCAGCGCGATCGTCTCGTCGTCGAGGAAGCTGCCATGCTCGATCGTGTCGACGCCGGCGAGCAGCGCCGCCTTCGTGCCCTCGGCCGCATGGCTGTGCGCGGCAACCTTGCGGCCAAGCCCGTGCGCGGTGTCGACGATCGCCTTCATCTCCTCGGGCGTGAAGGCGCGGCCAAGCCCGCCGGACACGTTCGACAGCACGCCCCCTGTCGCGGTGATCTTGATCACCTGTGCGCCAAGGCCAACCTGGCGCCGCGTCGCGCGGACGCAGTCGTCGACGCCGTCGCAGGTATTCTCCACCGTCGGCGCGATCGCATGGGCGAACGGTTCCGCAATGCCGTTCAGCGGGTCGCCATGCCCGCCGGTGACGGAAATCGGCGCGCCCGCGTTGATGATCGTCGGTCCGTCGACGTCGCCGCGCGCGATCGCATCGCGCAGCGCCCGGATCGCGCGCGGATCACCGCCCAGGTCGCGCACCGTGGTGAAGCCGGACCGCAGCGTCGTACGCGCATTGCCCGCGCCATAGAGCAGGTCGTCGGCCTGTTCGGTGTTGAGCGCGGTCAGGCGCGCGCGCATCGGATCGCCGCCGATGCCCAGCAGATGGACGTGAAGATCGATCAGGCCCGGCAGGACGAACTTGTCCTTGAGGTCGATCAGTTCCGCGCCCGGTTCCGGCGCCACGAAGCCGTCGCGGATTTCGGCGATCTTGCCGGCGCGCACGATGATCGTGCTGTTGGCGCGCGGCGGCTGGCCCGCGCGGGCGAGCAGCGCGCCGGCATGGATGTAGCTGGTCTTCTGCGCCGCGGGCACGGATGCAGCGGGTGCCGTCGCGACCGGCGTCGCGCCTGCGGCCTCGGCCGGTGCTGCTGCCGGGCTTGCGGTCTGCGCCGCCGCCGGTGCGGCCGCCATCACGCCGGCTACCATCGCAATCGTTCGAATCATTGCCACCCCCCGTTTGCGCCGCCCGCTGCGGGGGCGTCATTCGGCAAGCGGCCTAGAAGAAAGTGCAGGGGCGAAACAAGCGCGCTGCTCGCCCCGACACCGGCGAATCGCGTTCAGGCGGCGTTCTTCGCCACGCTTTCCTCCATCCGGCGCAACTGCTCGGGCGTCGCCTCCGCCTGATGCTCCGCCTTCCACTGCGCATAGGGCATGCCGTAGATCGCCTCGCGCGCCTGATCCTTGGACAGGTCGCCCGCCTCGCCGATCCAGTCCGACAGGCAGTTGCGGCAGAAGCCGGCAAGGCCCATCAAGTCGACATTCTGCGCGTCGGTCCGGTGCCTCAGATGCCGCACGAGGCGGCGAAAGGCCTCGGCTGCCGCGTGGTCGTCGATCGCGTCGATCGGGTCCATGTCATTCTCCACGGTTGATCCGGTGGAGATAGAGGCTAGGGCCGGCCGCGGCAAAGCCGAGGAACGAATATCATGACCAGAGCGATCAGCCCCCGCAGCCGCAAGGTACGCGTGCTCGCGACGTTGGGCCCGGCAAGCAACACGCCGGAAATGATCTCGCACTTGTACGAGGCGGGTGCCGACGCGTTCCGCATCAACATGAGCCACGGCGATCAGGCCTCGAAGGTGGGCGTGATCAAGGCGATTCGCGCGCTGGAAAAGAAGTTCGGCCGCCCCACGACCATCCTCGCCGATCTGCAGGGGCCCAAGCTCCGCGTCGGCCGCTTCGTCGATGGCCGCGTCGTGCTGTCGCAGGGCGCCACCTTCACGCTCGATCGCAATCCTGACCTTGGCGATTCGACCCGTGTCGAGCTGCCGCACCGCGAGATCTTCGAGGCGATCGAGCCGGGCGCCCGCCTGCTGCTCGACGATGGCAAGCTGGTGCTGCGCGTCACCGAACACGATGCCGATCGCATCGTCACGCGGGTCGAGATCGGCGGCCCCTTGAGCAACAACAAGGGCCTGAACGTCCCCGACGTCGTCGTGCCCATGGCGGCGCTGACCGACAAGGATCGCTCGGACCTTGCCTTTGCGATCGAGGAAGGCGTCGACTGGATCGCGCTTTCCTTCGTGCAGCGGCCCGAGGATCTCGCCGAGGCGCGCAAGCTCATCGGCGGCCGCGCCGCGCTCCTCGCCAAGATCGAGAAGCCGGCCGCGATCGAGCGGCTCGAGGAAATCGTCGAGATGTGCGACGGCGTCATGGTCGCGCGCGGTGACCTCGGCGTCGAACTCCCGCCGCAATCGGTGCCGCCACTGCAGAAGCGCATCGTCGAGACGGCGCGGCGTCAGGGTCGTCCGGTAGTGGTCGCGACGCAGATGCTCGAATCGATGATCACCTCGCCCTCGCCGACGCGCGCCGAGGTGTCGGACGTCGCGACTGCGATCTACGACGGCGCGGACGCGATCATGCTCTCGGCCGAAAGCGCGGCCGGCAATTGGCCGGTCGAATCGGTCGCGATGATGAACGCGATCGGCGAGGCGGTGGAACGCGATCCGATGCACGGCGATCGCGTGCGCTTCACCGTCACCCGCCCCGATCCGACGACCGCGGACGCGCTGGCGGAAGCGGCGAAGAACATCGCCATCACCATCTCGGCCCGGGCGATCATCTGCTTCACCACCTCGGGCTCCACCGCGCGGCGCATCGCGCGCGAGCGGCCCTCGGTTCCGCTCCTCGTGCTGACGCCCAGGATGGAGACGGCGCGTCGCATGGGCCTCCTGTGGGGCACCCACGCGGTCCACACCCGCGACGTCGATTCGTTCGAGGAGATGGTTGCCAAGGCCAAGCGCATGGCGCTGCGCCACCGCATCGTCGAACCGGGCGACCGGGTGATCATCACCGCGGGCGTCCCCTTCCGCACGCCCGGCTCCACCAACGTGATCCACGTCGTGCGCATCGTGGGTGACGAACTGAAGGGTTACGGCTGATCCGGCGCCGGGCGGCCGCGGGTCGCCCGGCCGCGGCTAGTCGAGCAGCCCGAAGCGCCTGAGGTCCGCGCGCAGCGTCGCGGCGTCCGTGAACAGCACCGCATGCATGCCGACGGCCGCCGCGCCGTCGACATTGTCCTGCCGATCATCGACGAACAGCGCCTCGTCCGGCGCCAGGTCGAAGCGCTTCAGCGCCAGTTCGTAGATCGGCGCATGCGGCTTCACCAGCCGCTCCGCGCCCGATACCACGATGTCGCGGAAATGGCCGAACATCGCCGCTTCCTGCGCGCGGAACGGCGCGAAGAACTCGTCGGAGAAGTTGGTGATCGCGTAGAGCGGCACCCCCGCGTCATCCAGCTCAGCGACCAGTTCGGGCATCCCCGCCACCGGCCCCGGGATCTGTTCGGAAAAGCGCGGCCCCCATTGCGCGATCAGATGCGCATGCTCGGGATATTGCGCGCTCAGCTCCGCCGACGTTTCCGCGAACGGCCGCCCGGCATCATGCTGGAAATGCCATTCCTTGGTGCACACGTCGCGCAGGAACGCGTCCAGCGCCTCATCATCGGGGATGAGGCGCCGGTAGAGGACCCGCGGGTCCCAATCGTACAGGACGTTGCCGATGTCGAAGACGACGGCAGTCGGCCTCGACATGACGACAGCCGCTTGAATCAGCCCTGGCGGGCCTTGAAGCGGCGGTTCGTCTTGTTGATGACATAGGTCCGGCCGCGACGACGGATGACGCGGTTGTCGCGATGGCGGTCCTTGAGCGACTTCAGGCTGTTGCGGATCTTCATGGCGGATTCGCTTCTTTATAATAGGCGTGATCGGAAAGCGTGCGCGCCTAGTGCCACCCCCCTTGCAAGTCAAGTCGGAGCGGGCGACAGCGCCGTGCGTTGAGGTTGCGTAACAACAGGGGAATTGGCGATGCGCAAGGGATTGATCATGATCGGCCTGGCTGCCGCCCTGGGCGGCTGCGCCACCGGCCCAAGCCGTTTCCCGGTGCAGGCAACCCGCTATCACTTCAACGCGATGACGGATCGCGGCACCATCGCGGTGGAGCCGCTCGCCGGCAGCGGCATGGCCAGTATCGAGTACAAGACCTATGCCGCCGCCGTGGAAAGCGAGCTGCTGCGGCTCGGCTATACGCCCCCGCCGCCCGGCACGACGCCCCAGTTCCTCGCCACCGTCTCGTTCAGCCGAGTCGCACGGCCGCTGCCGCCGCGCCGCTCGCCGGTGTCAATCGGCCTTGGCGGCGGCGGGATCAGCGGCGGGCGCGGCGGCGGTGTCGGGCTCGGCGGCGGCGTCAGCTTCCCGGTCGGCGGGTCAGGTGCCGGCGAAGGCATCCTCACCGAGCTGTCGGTGCGCATCCGCCACGGCGCCGACGCCGTCTGGGAAGGCCAGGCACAGTCGCTGACCGACGCCAGCGCCGCCGATGCGGATACGCCCGCCATCGCGCGCCGGCTCGCCCGCGCGCTGTTCACCGGCTTCCCCGGAGAGAGTGGGCGCACTATCCAGGTGCCATGAGTCTCAGCATCAACGCCGCCTTCGACAGCGGCAATATTCGCCTCGTCGCGATCGATGGCGATCGGGTCGATCTGGAGATCGTCAAGGATCACCAGTCCGATTTCTTCCAGTGGTTCTACTTCCGCGTCGCCGGCCTCGGCGACGCGGTGGGGGCCAATGCGGGCGGGCCCCGCCGCCTTACCTTCCGCATCCTCAACGCCGCGCAATCAGCCTACCCCTTCGGCTGGCCCGGCTATCGCACCCGCGTCTCCACGGATCGGCGCGAGTGGCGGATGATCGAGACGCGCTATGTCGATGGCGTGCTCGAATTTGATTGGTCGGGCGACGCGCCGATCGCCTGGTTCGCCTATTTCGCGCCCTACACGATGGAGCAGCACGCCGATCTCGTCGCGCGCATCGCCGCGCGCCCCGGCGTCACGCATCGTGAACTCGGCACCACGCTCGATGGCCAGGCGATCGACTATTTCCGCCTCGGCTCGGGGCCCAAGCAGGTGTGGCTCTACGCCCGCCAGCATCCGGGCGAATCGATGGCGGAATATTGGATGGACGGCGCGCTCGACTGGCTCACCAGCCCCGCCGCCGCCGCGCTGCTCGAGGCCGCGACGGTGCATGTCGTGCCGAACATGAACCCGGATGGCACGCGCCGTGGCCATTTGCGCACCAATGCCGCCGGCGTGAACCTCAACCGCGAATGGCACGCCCCCTCGCTCGATCGCAGCCCGGAGGTGTTCCACGTCCTCGCCGCAATGGACGAGAGCGGCGTCGATTTCGCGATGGACGTCCATGGCGACGAGGCGATCCCGGCGAACTTCATCGCCGGCTTCGAAGGCATCCCCTCGCTCACCCCGCGCCAGAGCGAGGCATTCCTCCAGTTCGGCCAGCGACTCGCCGCGCACACGCCCGATTTCCAGACCAAGCTCGGCTATGATGTCGCGCAGCCCGGCCGCGCGAACCTGTCCATGTCGACCAACCAGGTCGCGGAGCGCTTCGGCGCGGTCAGCGTCACGCTGGAGATGCCGTTCAAGGATCACGATCCCAATCCGGATCCGGTCCACGGCTGGTCGCCCGAGCGCTCGGCGAAGCTTGGCGTCGCGTGCCTCGAAGTGATCACCGGGATGATCGGAGAAGTGTGATGGAAATGCGCGAAGGCGGCCTCGACGATCCCCGTGTCGTGGCGCTGATCGCGCACCATCTCGCCGAGGCGCGCGGCACGACGCCAGCAGACAACGCTCACGCGATGGGTGCCGAGGCGTTGCGCCGCCCCGACATCAGCTTCTGGGCCCTGTGGGAAGGCGAAATGTTGCTCGGCATCGGCGCGCTGCGGCAGCTCGCGCCCGATCATGGTGAGATCAAGTCGATGCGCACCGCGCCCGGCCATTTGCGCCGCGGCGTCGGCCGCGCGATCCTCCACCACCTGGTGTCGCTCGCGCGCACCCGCGGCTATTCCCGCATCAGCCTCGAAACCGGCACCGCGCCGATGTTCGACGCTGCCAACCGGATGTACGAGGCCGCCGGCTTCGTCGATGGCCCGGTATTCGGCGGCTATCCCGAAAGCCCGCACAACCGCTTCATGACGCTCGCGCTGTAGCGCCTGCGGGAGAGCTTGCGCCTCCCGTGCGTTGCACCCCCCGGCGCATCGCGCGGCAGGGGGATGAGGGCATGGGCACGATGTGGGCGGCTGGCTTCTGGGGCGCGGTCGGCGGCTCGGCGCTGATCCTCGGCGCTGCCATCGCCTGGTTCGCCTCGCTGCCGCAGCGGCTGATCGCCGCCGTGATGGCGATCGGCGCGGGCGTGCTGATCTCTGCGGTCGCCTTCGATCTGATGGACGAAGCGCTCGAACAGGGCGGCTTCGGCTCCACCGCGCTCGGCTTCCTAGCCGGCGCCGCGCTCTACACCGCCGCCAATGTCGTCATCTCGCGCCGAGGCGCGCGCCACCGCAAGCGCTCCGGGTCCAATCCTGATGAACGCCAGGCGCATGCCAGCGAAGGCTCCGGCACGGCTATCGCGGTCGGCGCGCTGCTCGATGGGGTCCCGGAATCGGTCGTCATCGGCGTCAGCCTGCTCGGCGGCGGCAAGGTCAGCGCGGTCACCGTCGCCGCCGTCTTCCTGTCGAACGTGCCCGAAGGCCTGTCGAGCGCGGCGGGCATGAAGAGGGCCGGCCGCAGCGCCGCTTACGTCTTCGGCGTGTGGGGCGGGATCGCGCTCGCCTCGGGCCTCGCCGCGATGATCGGCAACGTCGCGCTGGCCGGCACAAGCCCCGCCGTCATCTCCACCGTCACCGCGCTCGCTGCCGGCGCGATCCTCGCGATGCTGGTCGATACGATGATCCCGGAAGCGACCGAGAAGACTCACGAATTCTCCGGCCTCATCGCCGTCACCGGCTTCCTCCTCGCCTTCATCCTCTCCAAGTCCGGCGGCGGCTGACGGTCGAACTGTCCGGGTCGTAAATGGATCTTCCTTGACCAGAACGAATGGTGCGCAGGTTTAATCTTTGCATCACCAGTACATCCTAGCTTGGGCAAATGACGTCGATTGCCGATCGCCTTCCCCGACTCGCCGTCCTGATCGACGCCGACAATATACCGGCGCGGATCGCATCGCCGCTGTTCGAGAAGATCGCTACACTCGGCGAGGCCAGCGTGCGCAGAGCCTACGGCGATTTCACCGAAGCTCGGCTGAAGCCATGGACGGACATCATGTCAGTCCACGCCATTCTTCCCGGCCAGACCTTTGCCTATGCCGTGGGCAAGAACGCGTCCGACATCGCGCTCGTCATCGATGCGATGGATCTTCTCTTCTCCGGCAGGTTCGACGGCTTCTGCCTCATATCGTCCGACAGCGACTTCACTCGGCTGGCGGCGCGCATCCGTGAACAAGGTGTCGATGTTTTCGGGTTCGGCGCACGCAACACGCCGGAGAGTTTCAGGAAAGCGTGCAAGCGCTTCATCTACATCGAAAAGCTCGATCCTGCTCCGGAGTCAGCAAACCTGAGGCCCGCGATTCCGGTGCCACCGACCCCGACGGAACCTGGCAAACACCCGCCGTCAGCAGCTGTCCCGCTGATCATGTCGGCCCTGAGTGACGTTGATCACGCAAACGGCTGGTACGCGCTAGGCGCGCTGGGAAACCGTTTGAAGGTGCTGACGCCAGACTTCGATCCCCGCAGCTATGGCTGCCCGAAGATGGCAACGCTCATCGAGAAATGCGGAAAATTCCACGTTCGGCGAAACAACATGGCCGTTCACATTCGTCCGAAGTGAGCGGCGAACCGTTGCCAACCTTTCACCTCCATCTCTCCACCGCTAGCCTGCCGCCGAGCCCCGGGGTGGAGGCCGATTCGAGGAGAGACGTGTGACCGATCCTTCGCTGCGCGACCGCGCCGTCCAGCTTTACGATGCCTTCACCCACGAACATCGCGATCGCCGCACGCTGCTGCGCCAGATGACCGCGCTCGCCGGGTCGGCGGTCGCGGCGGAGGCGCTGATCGCCGGGATCGCTGCTTCGCCAGCCGCGGCCGCGATCATCGATCCCGCCGACAAGCGGCTGGAGACGGAAATGCGCACCGGCACGCAGGCGGGAAAACCCGCGCGCGCCTATGTCGCCATGCCCAGGGGCAAGAAGAAGCTCGGCGTGGTCCTCGTCATACACGAGAACCGCGGCCTCACCTCGCATATCCAAGATGTCGCGCGCCGCGTGGCGCTGGACGGCTTCATCGCCATCGCGCCCGACCTCCTCGCGCCGCAGGGCGGCACCCCGGCGGATGAGGACAAGGCGCGCGCACTGATCGGCAGCGTCGACTATGATCTCGCGCTGGCCCAGGCGCGTGCCTTTGCCGATGAGGCGCGCCGCCTGCCGCGCAGCGACGGAAAGGTCGGCATGATCGGCTTCTGCTGGGGCGGCGCCTTCGTGAACCGCATGGCGGTGGCCGGCGGGATCGACGCCGGCGTCTCCTATTACGGCCCGGCCCCCGCTCCGTCCGAAGCTGCCCGCGTCTCTGTCCCGCTGATGCTCCATTATGCCGGCACCGACGCCCGCGTCGCGCAGACCGGCGAGCCATGGGTCGCCGCGCTCAAGGCAGCCGGCAAGCCGGTCGAGGCGTTCACCTATCCCAACGTCGATCACGCCTTCAACAACGACACCTCGGCCGCCCGCTACAACAAGGCTGCGGCCGATCTCGCCTGGGGCCGAACCACCGCGTTCCTGCATAAACATCTTGACGGCTAGGGGATCTTTGTTCCTATTCTGTTCGCGAAAGAATCGGCCGGGAGAGATGCCGTGGCGGACTTGATCTTCTACACCAACCCTATGTCGCGCGGGCGGATCGCCCGCTGGATGCTGGAGGAAGTCGGCGCGCCGTACGAGACGCGGCTCGTCGACTGGACGGCGAAGCCTGATGACTTCCTCGCCGCCAATCCGATGGCGAAGGTGCCCACCATCGTCCACAAGGGCCGCGTCGTCACCGAATGCGGCGCGATCATCGCCTATCTGGCGGATAGCTTCCCCGAAGCAGGCCTCGCGCCGACCGTGGACGAACGCGCGGATTATTATCGCTGGATGTTCTTCGCCGCCGGGCCGGTCGAGGCCGCAACCACTGATCGCGCGCTAGGCGTAACGGTGAACGACGATCAGAAGGCGATGGTCGGCTATGGCGATCTCGATCGCGTGGTCGATACGCTGACAAAGGCGGTCAGCGCGCACGACTTTATTGCCGGCGACCGCTTCACTGCGGCGGACGTCTATGTCGGCAGCCACATCGGCTGGGGCGTGCAGTTCGGCTCGCTGCCAAAGTCCGATGTGTTCGACGCCTATCTCGCGCGGATCAATGATCGCCCCGCGGCGGTCCGTGCCCGCGAGATCGACGACGCGCTCATCGCCGGCCAGCAGCAATAGCGCTGCCGGGCCGATAGGTTCGGCCAGCAGCCGTTCAGCAGCGTCATGCGTTTAGCCGCGCATGGCCTATGCCGTGCCGCATCGTCATCCCTGGAACCGGGACCGCGTCGTCGCCGCGTTGCTCGCGATCGCGGTCCAGCTGGCGCTTGGCTATGCGCTGATCCGCGGCCTCTCGGTGCGGTTTCCGGACGCGGTCGAGCAGAGTTTGAAGCTCTTTTCGGCGGAATCGCCACCCAAACCGCCACCACCGCGCACCATCCCTGCACCAAAGCTCGCCGCCAAACGACCGGAAGGGCGCGCATCGGCACCGAATTTGCGCAGCCGCGCCACGGAAATCGCAGCCCCGGAGCCGGAGGTGGTCATCCCCGTGCCCCCGCCACCCGTGGTTGTTGCACCCAAGCCCTTCACCCAGAACGATCCCACCTCGGGCTCCGCCTTGGTGCGCGGGCCGGGCACCGGCGCCGGCGGTTCGGGTGACGGCTTCGGCAGCGGCGGTGATGGCGACGGCGATGGTTCGCGCGGCCGCGACGCCGGCGAGACCCCGCCCCGCTTCCTGCGCGGACGGATGAGCACCTCCGACCTTCCTGAGGAGCTGTTCGTCACTGGCTTCAACGGCACGGTCGGCGTCCGCTATGTCGTCGACCGTAGCGGCCGCGTGCCTTACTGCGAGGTCACCCGCTCCAGCGGCAACGCCACGGTCGACGCCATCACCTGCCGCCTGATCCGCGAACGCTTCCGCTACCGCCCCTCGCGCGACGCCGCCGGCCGCCCGGTCGAATCGACCATCGTCGAGAATCACACATGGGAAGTGGAGGCCGACACGGTCGAGACGGTGGAAACCGTCCGCCGCCGCCGCCTAACCCCGTGGTGACGTCGCCTGCTCGAACCGCCGCTCCTCGGCTGCACTGACGATCTTTTGCCGCCGGGCCGCGTCCGCCCCCGACCAGTCGCCGATTTCTACTAAGGTACGGAAGCAGCCAAGGCACATCGCGCCCGCTGCATCCAGCCGGCACACGCCGATGCACGGCGACGGCGGCGATTGGGGCGACGCGTCGCTCACCACGTCCCATGCCCCTGCCGCCCGCCCAGCAACTCCGCGATCCGCCGTCGCGTAGCGGGCGAGGTTCTTTCCGGCAGCGCATCAGGCGCAAACCATCCGGCCTCGGCAATCTCGCGCGGATCGGCGGCGCGCAGCTCATCCGGCCGTGCCACATCGGCGATGAACACGATCACGTGATCGTCCTTCGCTTCCACCCGGTTGTGATAGACCCCCAGCACCCCGGCGATCTGCGCCTCCGCCACGGCCACTTCCTCGCGCAATTCGCGCCGGATCGCCTCTTCCGCACTCTCGCGCTTGTCGACCCCGCCGCCCGGCAGGTACCAGCCTGCGACATAATGGTGCCGCACCAGCGCGATCCGCCCCTGCGGATCCCGCAGCACCGCGCGCACGCCGAAAGTCCGCGGGCGGGCGACACGCCAGTAGAGCCGCATGACGCGCCCGGCGATCCGGTAGCGCCATGCCACCATCGTCAGCTGCCGAGCGAGACGCTCAGGAATGCAGGGATCGGCCCGTTCCAGCCATCGTCGGCCGCGCCGTCATCGCGCTGCGGTTGCTCGCGCCGCTCGTCGCGAGCGCGGGCCGGCGCCTTCTCCTCACGCCGCGGTGCGCGAGGTTCCTGCGCTGCCGGTGCAATCGGTGCCGCCCGCTCGTCCGCCGCCGGCTTCGCCCCGCCCCTACGGCGCGAACCACGCCGCGGTGCCTCTCCCGCCTCGTCAGCAGCAGGGGCCGAAGGAGCCGCAGACGCCGCCAGCCGCGGGATCTTCTGGCCGGTCAGCTTCTCGATATTCTCGATGTTCTCGGCATCATCCGGCCCGACCATCGTGTAAGCGGTGCCGGTGGCCCCAGCGCGGCCGGTGCGGCCGATGCGGTGAACGTAATCGTCCGGGTGCCACGGCGCATCGAAGTTGAAGACGTGGCTCACGCCCTTGATGTCGAGCCCGCGTGCCGCGACGTCGGAGGCGACGAGGATGTTGATCTCACCGCGCTTGAACCGGTCGAGCTCCGCAATGCGCGCCGACTGCTCCATGTCGCCATGGATCTCACCGGCCCGGAAGCCATGCTTCTTCAGGCTCTTGTTGAGCTCGCGCACGGTCGTCTTGCGGTTGCAGAAGATGATCGCGTTGGTGACGTCTTCGGCGCGCAGCAGATCGCGCAGCCGCTCGCGCTTGTCGAAGGCCGATCCCTTCACCGGCACCACCCACTGGGTGATGTTGATGTTGGTGGAGGCGGGGCGCGCGACTTCGATCGTCTTGGGATTGCTGAGGAACTTGTCGGCCAGCTTCTTGATCGGCGGCGGCATCGTGGCCGAGAACAGCAACGTCTGGCGCTGCTTGGGCAGCTTGGTGCAGATTTCTTCGATGTCGGGGATGAACCCCATGTCGAGCATGCGATCCGCCTCGTCGATGACGAGCATGTTGCAGCCGTTGAGCAGTATCTTGCCGCGGCTGAACAGGTCCATCAGGCGGCCCGGCGTCGCGATCAGCACGTCGACGCCCTTTTCCAGCGCCTTCACCTGATCGCCCATCTGAACACCGCCGATCAGCAGCGCCATCGAGAGCTTGTGATACTTGCCGTAAATCTCGAAATTTTCGGCGACCTGCGCGGCAAGTTCGCGAGTCGGCTCCAGGATCAGGCTGCGCGGCATCAGCGCTCGGGCCCGGCCGTGGGCCAGGATGTCGATCATCGGCAGCACGAAAGACGCGGTCTTTCCGGTGCCCGTCTGGGCGATTCCGATGATGTCGCGCATCATCAGCACGCTGGGGATGGCGGACGCCTGGATCGGCGTCGGCTCCGTATAGCCGGTGTCACCAACGGCGCGGAGAAGTTCGTCTGATAGGCCGAGGTCGGCGAAGCTCATGGCGATCCTGAAAAGAGCGCGGGTCGATGCCGCGCCTGATCTTGCGCGCGAGACGCGATTGCGCCCGTGTTGTCAAGGAAAACGGGAAATTTCCCGGCTATTTCCCGCTATTCTTTGGCTGCAGCGTCCGAAAACGGCTTATCTGGCACCGCGCGCCCGATCGCGAACGCAGCGCGTCGCGCTTCGCACAGACCATCCCGTCCGGCGCGCGCTTGATGTAGAAGCCGGTGTAGAAGTTCAACGTGGGGCAATCATCGTCGAGCTTGGCACGCAGACGCCGTCCGTCGGTGACGATCAAGTCGACGTCGCCGGTCTCCGCGATCGCCGCGCTCGCCAGGGTCGACGCGGCAACGCACTTTGGCGCCTTGCGTTCGTGCCAGGTGATCCCCTCGTCCGCCGAAGCGCGACGCGGCGGCAGGCGCGGGATCCGGATCACCACGCGCTCGCGAAAGCCGATCTGCGCGACCGCCGCGCCCTCCATGCTACGCGGCCCGCTCGCCGAAACGACGATCGGGGCAAGTAGCGCGAGGGGCAGGGCAGGACGGGCAAGGAATGACATCGGATCGGGCGGTCGGTGGCCTGAACTGTTTGAACATCGGATGAATTGGGGCGAATATATGGCAGTGACCCCTTCTCAAACCCGTCTTCTGCAATCGCTTGCGCCGGTCGTGCCGCCCGCAGCGATCGTCACCGACCGTGATCTCATCAGCCCGTGGGAAACGGACTGGCGCCAGCGCTGGCACGGCCACGCTGCGATCCTGCTCCAGCCCGCCTCCGTGGCCGAAGTGCAGGCGATCGTCACCGCGGCGTCGGCCGCCGGCGTGCCGCTGGTGCCGCAGGGCGGCAACACCTCGATGGTGGGCGGCGCGACGCCGCCGCCGGACGGCAGCGCCGCCATCCTGTCGCTGCGCCGCCTGAACGCGATTCGCGCCATCGATGCCGAAGCGAACCTTGCGGTGGCCGAGGCCGGCGTCATCCTCGCCGACCTGCACGAGGCCGCGCACCGGGCCGGCCGCCGCTTCCCGCTGACGCTCGGCAGCCGCGGCTCGGCGACGATCGGCGGCCTCGTCTCCACCAATGCCGGCGGCACGCAGGTGCTGCGCTGGGGAACGATGCGCGGGCTCGTCGCGGGGATCGAGGCGGTGCTGCCCGATGGCAGCCTGTACCAGGGCCTGTCCGCGCTGAAGAAGGACAATCGCGGCTATGATCTGACGCAACTGCTGATCGGCGCCGAAGGCACGGTCGGCGTCGTCACCGCGGCGACGCTCCGGCTTGCGCCCGCCATCATCGCGCGCACCGTGGCATGGGTCGGCCTCGCCTCGCCCGACGCCGCGCTCACCCTGCTGCGCCGCTTTCAGGCGACGACGGAGGCGGTGGAAAGCTTCGAGCTGCTGCCGGCCGAATCGCTCGCTGCGGTATTGGCGCATGTGCCGGGCGCCCGCGCGCCGCTGTCGGACGACCATCCGTGGCACGTCCTGATAGAGGCGGTGTCGGGCAGCGACGCTTCGCCCCAGTCGGTCGTCGAACAGGTGCTCGCCGCCGCCATTGCGGACGGCATCGTTGCGGACGCGACGATCGCCGCCAGCGAGGCACAGGCGGAGGCGTTCTGGCGCATCCGCGATTCGATCTCCGACGCGGAGCGCGCCACGGGTCCGGCGGCACAGCACGACATCTCCGTCCCGGTCGAAACCATGCCGCGCTTCATGATCGAGGCGTCGGCGGCGTGCGAGGCGCGCTTCCCCGGCACGCGCGCCAGCGGCTTCGGGCATCTCGGTGACGGCAACGTCCATTTCCACGTGCGCGCACCCAAGGGCGCGGATCGTGCCCGCTGGCTGGCGGAGGAAGCGCCGGTCGTCACCCGCTTCGTCGATGATCTGGTGGTGGCCGCCGGCGGCTCGATTTCGGCGGAGCACGGCATCGGCCAGATGAAAGTTAGCGAGCTTGAACGGCTCTCATCCCCGGCCCGTATGGCTGCCCTGCGCGCGATCAAGGCCGCCTTCGATCCGAATGAACTGTTCAATCCCGGGAAGCTTGTCACGCTTGCGCCGCGCGCAGGGGGCGAATAGGGCGCGGTTCATCCGGGTGGCTGGGGCCGCCCGCCCAGTATCCGGAGAGATTCAATGGCCACCGCGCCGCAGCCGCCACTTCCGCTCTTCTACAACGGCCTGGAGCCGCTCTCGAGCGAGCTGCACGCCGATTACCGCGTCCGTCCCGCAACCTCGGCGGCGTTCCTCGCGACGCAGCATGCCGTGCCGGTGACGGTGGACGAATTCACTTTGGTGCAGCGTTTCATGCCGATCGTCTTCTCGGCAGGTGACGATGCGATCCCGATCGCGCTGATGGGCCTGAACGAGGGCGTCAACGTCTTCGTCGATGACGAAGGCAAGCTGCGCGACGAGAATTTCTACGTGCCCGCTTACGTCCGCCGCTATCCGTACCTCCTCGCCCGGCTGCGCCCGGATGCGGAGGAGCTGTCGCTCTGTTTCGATCCCACCTCGGACACGATCGGCCGCTTCGACGAAGGCGAGCCGCTGTTCGTCGATGGCCAGCCGAGCGAAGCGACCAAGAACATCCTGCAGTTCAACGAGCAGTTCGAGCAGGCCGGCGCCCGCACCTCGGCGTTCATGAACGACCTTCGCGAGGCCGAGCTGCTGATGGACGGCGAGGTCTCGATCCAGCACGAGAGCAATCCGCAGCCATTCGTCTATCGCGGCTTCCAGATGGTGAACGAAGAGAAGCTCGCGGACCTGCGCGGCGATCAGCTGCGCAAGATGACCAAGAACGGCATGCTCCCGCTGCTGTACGCGCACCTCTTCTCGCTGTCGCTGATGCGTGACGTGTTCGCGCGCCAGGTGAATCTGGGCAAGATCCCGGCGCCGAACCCGCTGGTCTGATAGCGGCTCGGCGGCGCCGGATCCGTCCGGCCGCCGGCGGAATTGCGATGACTGAACGCCGGGGCCGCGAACAGCGTCTCCGCCGTTCTGCCGTTGCGACGAGTGGCTCGCGAATCAGCTTGAAACCAAATGCCGGCTTCCTAAGTTATTGAGGTACGGTTTCCGTGTCCCCCCTTTCGCGGAACCGTATGACACGCCTTCGGGTGTGTCTCCTCCCTGAACCTTGGCCACCTCGGGCCTCGCCCGAGGTGGTTTTTTTATTCCGCGGCCAGCGATGAAGGCAGGGCGATCGCCTCGTCCGCCAGCACGTCGATAATCCCCCGCACCAGCTGCACTACCTGGTCGAACCCCGCGCCGGGCTGGTCGAGCCGCGAATCGAGATAGAGCGTCCGGTCGATCTCCAGCTGCACGGCGTGGATCTGCGCACCGGGGCGGCCATGCCGCTCCAGGATATGCCCGCCGGCGTAAGGCGCATTCACTGCATATTCGATGCCCCAGCCGACCAGTTCGTCTCTAATGCGGCCGACGAAGCGGCTCGCCGCCGCTCGGCCCAAGCGATCGCCGATCACGATCCGCGCACCGCTGCCCGCGATCGGGGGCATCGAATGGATGTCCAGCAGCACCGCGACGCCGAACCGCGCCTGCGCCGCCTTTAGCGCTGCCTCCAGCGCCGCATGATAGGGCCGATGCGTGCTCTCGATCCGCGCCACCACCTCGTCGCCGCTCAGCCTGCGCCGCCACAATTCCCCGGCGGCGCTGGTCCGCCGCGGCACCAGCCCGAGCCCACTGCGCACCTTGGCGCTCAAATGGCCGGCCGGTGCGCCGTCGTCGATTCGCGGATCGCGGTCATGCTCGGCCCGGTTAAGGTCGATCCAGGCGCGCGCGACGCGCTGCACGATCATCGTCTCCACGCCCCGCGCCGCCAGCGCGACCGCGTCGACATGCCGGTCCTCCAGCCCCGTGAGCGCCGCCAACGGTACGCGGGCGAAGGATTGCACCGTCGGTGGATAGTCGCGCCCCGCATGCGGCACGGAAAGGATCACCGGGCTTGCCGGCGGAACCTCGCCGATCAGATCGTAGGAAGGGCGCATTGCGGCTCAGCCTATGGAACAAGTGGAAGTGCCGCAATCCGGGACACTCCGAAGGCCAATCGTCTGGAAATGTTAAGACGTTTCCGCATACTCGGCCATCGAAGGGCAGGAACCGTTTGATGATCCGAATTCTGTTGGCCGAGGATGACCAGGTGATGCGCGAGTATCTCGCCCGCGCCCTGGAGAAGTCCGGCTACGCCGTAACCGCCGTCGATCGCGGCACCGCCGCGCTCCCGCTGGTCGAGGAGGAGGAGTTCGACCTTCTGCTCACCGATATCGTCATGCCGGAGATGGACGGCATCGAACTGGCGCAAAAGGCCAGCGAGCTTCGCCCGCACCTGCGCGTCATGTTCATCACCGGCTTTGCCGCCGTCACGCTGAAGGCGGGCAAGACGATGCCGCAGGCGCGCGTCCTCTCCAAGCCGTTCCACCTGCGCGATCTCGTGCTGGAGGTCGATCGCATGTTCGAAGTGGGCGAATTTGCCGGATTGAATTGACGGGCTTGCGCCGGCCGCCACGTCCGGCTAATGGCCCCGCTCCCGGGGGGCGTGTAGCTCAGTGGTAGAGCACTGTGTTGACATCGCAGGGGTCGCAAGTTCAATCCTTGCCACGCCCACCATTTAAAAAACCCGCCAGGCCATCGGCTTGGCGGGTTTTTTGATGTCCGCGTTCCGGCGCGCGCTCAGGCCGGCGACGGCCGCCGCGCGACCACGCCGACGATCCACTCGATCGCCGCCACCACGATCAGCGACGCGCCCAGCAGCGGGAACAGTACGCCCGCCACCGTCAGCATCACCATCGCGCCCACGATCCGCGCCTGCGGAACGCGCGGCGGCGCGGCCAATGTGCCCTGCGGTCGCCTGCGCCACCACATCACCGCGCCGCTCACCACCAGCAGGATGATCGCGACGCACGTCGCCAGCATCACCAGCTGGTTCACCAGCCCGAAATAATTGCCCATGTGCAGCTGCACGCCGAGCTCGATCGTTTTCGCGACCACCCCGTAGTCGGCGAACCCCACCTCGCCGATGAGGTGGTGATTGTAGCGATCGAAATAGAGCGTGCGCTGCCCCTGCGGCCGATCGGGATAGCTGTACGCGGTATAGACGCCGGTGGGGTCGGTCGGCGGAAACAGCCGGTATCCGCCGGCCAGTCCATGCTCCCGCGCGAGCTTGGCCGCGATCGCATCCAGCCCGGCCACTGCCGTGTGATCCGTGCCGCCGCTCGCCGGGGCGTGCCCGGCATGACCCGGCGCCGCATGCGCCTGGGACGCCGGCATCGGCGCCTTCTCCATCGTCCATGCCGCTTCGCCCAGCGCGCCCTTCATTGTCGGGCTGTTCGGCACGCTGTAGGTGCGATGCGCCGCCGGATAACCGAGGCCGAGCGCCCCCGCGCCGCGCTGCATCACCTCGCCTTGCACCAATGCCCAGGGAAGCCCGGTCAGCAGCAGGAAGGCGATCAGCGCGATCCCCCACACGCCTGTCGTCGCATGCAGGTCGCGCCAGAACAGCCGCCCCCGCGCGCGCAGCCGCGGGAACAGCACGCCGCCGAACCGCCGTGATCCGCGCGGCCACCACAAGTACAGCCCGGTCGCGATGAGGACGAGCGCCCAGCAGGCGGCTAGCTCGACGATCAGCTCCCCAGTCGTGCCCATCATCAGCGATCCGTGCATCGTATCGGCAAAGCCCACCAATGTGCGCACATAGACGAACGAGCCGAGCACACGCCCGCTTCCCGGGTCGACCGCCACCCGCACCGGCTCCCCGTTCGCCGGCGTGATGAAGACGATGGCCGATCGATCCGTCCGCTCCGGGAGGTCGATGCGCGTGACGGTGCCCGGATGCACGTGCAGCGCCGCTTCCACCATCCGTGACGGCGGCGCGCTCTTCGCATGCGGCGCGACGCGGTACAGCTGAGGGCTGAGCGCCGCGTTCAGCTCGTCGTTGAACAGGTAGATCGCGCCGGTCACCGACAGGATCAGCAGGAACGGCGCCACGATCAGCCCGGCATAGAAATGCCATCGCCAGATCGCCCGATAGGCTCGGGACGTGGCAAGTGCGTCGCTCATCCCCGCCCCCTCAAAATCGCGTCGCAAGCGTCACGTCGACGCTGCGCGGCGCACCGACATAGATCTGGCTCGGGCTATAGCCGGACCAATAGCCGTAGAAACGGTTGGCAAGGTTGCGTCCGCGCACGGTGACGCTCCCCCAGTCGGCGCGATAGGTCAGCGCCGCATCGAGGATCGTATAGCCATCCACGCGGATCGCATTGTCTGTCCCCGTGTAGAGATTGCCGACGTGCCGTACCGCCCCGCTCGCGGTCAGCGGCGTGCCCGGCAGCTCATAATAAAGCGTCAGGTTCGCCAGCCGCTGCGGTACGTTGACCGGCCGGTTGCCGCTGAGGTCGACGCCCCCCGCGCCGGTCAGATCGTCGTATCGCGCCTTCAGCAGCGCGCCATTGGCGTCGATCGACAGGTGCCGCGTGATCGCGCCCGACAGCGACACTTCCACGCCGCGCGAGGATTGCGCCCCGCCCTGCACCTGCACGCTCGGCCGCATTGGATCTCGCGTGATGATCCCGTCCTGCCGGATCCAGTATCCCGCGGCGGTCAGCGTCATCCGGTCGCCGAACAGGCTCGTCTTGATCCCGCCCTCGATCGAATTGCCCTTGGTCAGGTCGACACTCGCGCGCAGCACGTTCGACAGGAGCAGCGAGCCGACCGGTGCCACGGCATGGCTGTATTGCGCATAGAGCTGCGTCCTCGGCGCCACGTCATAGACGCTGCCGATCCGGCCCGACAGCGCGCTGTAGCTGCGCCCGAACCGCTGCGTCGTCCCAAGGTTCAGATCGTCGATCCGCCGGTCGAGCGTGATGCGGTCGAAGCGCAGCCCGCCCAGCAGCAGCCAGCGATCCGCAACGTTCACCGCGTCATCCGCAAACAGCGCCCAGCTCTTCACCCGGGAGGTGAAATCGGCGCGATTGCCTGGCCCCGGGAAGTTCGCCGCCGTGTCCGCCGGAAATACGCCGCGCGCCGGGTTGAAAGGATCGACGGGTGCCGCGGTGCCGAAGCGCCGCTGCGTACCAAAGCGAGTCCCGCCATATTCCACGCCGATGTTGATGCGGTGGCGCATGCCAGCGAGCGCGAAGTCGCCGCCAAGATAGGCGCGGTTCGACCAGAAATCGTGATCATGTGCGATCCGCGTGGTGCCGCGATCGAGCAGGCGTGAGCCCTCGTCGAAGGTGAAATCCTCCGAATTCTCCCATTCGCGATTCCCGCGATACAGGCTCGCCTCGTCGGTCAGCGTCCAGCCACCGCCCAGATCATAAGCGATCCGCGCCCGGCCCCAGTAACTGTCCGAATCCATTCGCCCGTCGGCGACATTGTAGTTGCGGTTCCGCATTGCGCGATCGAGCACATAACCGCCCGGCGCCGTCACGATCCCGCTCGGGTCACGCGCCACGCTCGCCGGCACCAGCGGCGTGCCCTGATAGGGCGTGCGTGCGCGATCCTGGAAATAGTCAAACGCCAGCGAAACCGACAGCCGCTCGCTCGCCTGCCAGGCAAGGCTCGATGTCGACTGGATGGTGCGCGTACCGGTGTCGTCGGCGTAACCGTCGCTGCGCGCCACCGACAGGTCGCTGCGCAGCGCCACGTTCCGGACCAGCGGCTGGTTGATCCCCAGCCCGATCCGCGCGCTGTCGAAGCTGCCGTAGCTTGCCAGCATGTCGATCGCCTGCGCGTCGAAGCTCGGCTTCTTGGGCACTAGGTTGATCGTGCCGGCCAGCGCACCTTCGCCATAGAGGATCGAGGCAGGGCCCTTCAGCACCTCGACCCGCGCGAAGTTGAAGCTGTCGTAATTGCGGTTGAGGATCGTCGAATCCGCGATCCGCATCCCGTCGAACAGATAGGATACCGCGCCGGTCGAAAAGCCGCGGATGCTGGCGCTCGCCGGCTCCCCCGGCAGCAGCCCCGCGACCACGCCCGGCACGCTGCCATACGCCTCCACCGCGGTGCGCAGGCCCTTCGCCTGCAACGCTTCCTGCGTGACCACATCGACGGTGGCCGGCGTTTCGCGCAGCGTCAGACCAAGGCGGCTGCCGACATCGGACGGCGTATCCAGGTGGCGGTGCTCCCGCTCGGCGGTGACGACGATGTCGCGAGTGGCGAGGTCGCGGTCGGCTGGATCAGGGGCTTCGGCATGGGCCGACACAGGCACAAGCAACAGGCCCGGCGCCACTGCGCCGAGCAACATGGAAACGCGGAACATCGACAATACCTCTGGTCGCCCCGCGCCGGCGGCACGGAGGCGTGATGGGGCACAGGCGCGCGCGGCGCGGCGCGGCGCCTGTCGCTGGGGATCAGGTCAGAGGAAGAAGGGGCGGGCCGCGCAGCGGCGGCCGCAAGCGGCGCGCCTGCGCCACCGAAAGCGGGGGCGAAGGGGCGGCGCCCAGCGCCATGATGAAGGCGATCAGGCCTGCGATCAGGATCGGGTCGATCGCGCCCAGCGCCTGATGCGACAGGCCGGCAAAGGCGCAGGGCATCTCCGCCTGCGCATGCACCGGCTTGTCGTCATGATGCCCGGCACCATCGCCGTGCATGCCGGCCATCGGCATCGGATTGGGCTTGGGCACCGGCACCGTGCCGGGGCAAAGCGTGATCGCCATCCGGCCATGCTCCACGGAGAGCATGTAACCACCCGGGATGAGCAGCTTCATCGCCAGCGCCGCGGCAAGGATCAGCACCGCCAGATGGCGTTGCGCCAGGAGGCGGCGAAGCGCAGTCACGCCGCCGGATTAGCGGTCGGCGCCAGCCGCGTCACTTGGTCATTGTGTCCCAGGCGTGGCCTGGATTTCCGCCTCGGCCTCCATGCAGGCACAGCCGTCCTGGTCAGTGGTCCACAGCGCCACCTTGCCCTCGCCGGCGAGATTGAGCGCCGCCGGCTGGTTCACGAACAGCGGGCGCACCCCGCGGAACGAGAAACGGGTCAGGCGCTCGCCCGGCCGGGTGCGCAGCAAATGGTCCGCCAGCAGCATCGCCTGATACGGACCGTGGACGACAAGATCGGGATAACGCTCCTGCTCGACGGCATATTGCCGGTCGTAATGGATGCGATGCGCGTTGAAGGTCAGCGCGGAGAAGCGGAACAGCGCCGTCGCATCGGGGGCAATGGCGCGCCGCGCGCTCGCCTCGCGCGGGTCCGCGGGGGCGGCGGGCGGTGTGCCGTTGCCGTCACCGCGGAACACCAGATCCTGTTCCTCCACCACTGCTGCCGCGCCATCGATCATGATGTCGTGCCGCACCGTGACGAAGGTCAGCCGGCCAGATCGCCCATCCTTCACCTTCACGTCGGTGACGATGCTTCGCCGTGTCGCGCTGGCACCGATCGGCAGCGGCGCGTGGAACGTCAGGCGGCCGCCGGCCCACATCCGCCGCGGCGCCTCGATCGGCGGCAGCGCGGCGCCCCGCGCCGGATGGCCATCGACGCCGATGGTCGATTGCGGCGCCTCGGGCAGAAAATACATCCAGTGCGCGAGCGGCGGCAGCTCGCCCGCTGGCCAGTGCGCCCCGTCATGATCGAACAGCGCCGCCAGCCGACGCAGCGGCGCCGCGACCAGATCGTCCTGCTGCTCGCTCACCGTTGGCGTCCAGCCGTCGAACTCCTGCATCAACCCTCTCCACTTGGCCGTTCCTCGGAGCGGCTAAGTGCGGCGGGCGCGTCAGGCAACCGCCGGCATCGGCTTCACCGCGCGGCGAATGACATCGGCGTACCCGTTCGATACGCAGGTGTAGCCGTCATAATAGCCGCGCGAGACGAGCAGGCGGTGCATCGCGGCGAGGCGATAGGGCGGCACGCCGGCGGCCAGGTGATGCTCCAGATGATAATGCACATGGTTCGGCGCGACGAACAGCCTCTCCCACCAGCGCGCCACCGTCGTCGAGGTATTGCGGCGCGGATCAAGGTCACTGCGCTCCGCCGCCACGCCATGCTCGCCGATCTGCCGCAGTCGCACGATCGCGGGATAGACGAACAATTGCGCCACCCACCACAGGCCATAGGCCCACCAGCCCCCCGCCAGCGTTAGCGCCGTGAACAGCCCGACGTGGAAGGCAAGCCATGGCCACTGGGCCGCAAAGCGGAACTGGCGCAGTTCCCGCATCAGGTCGCGAAAGCCCGTCCGCCCCGTCAGATCACGCGCGAACTTGCGCTTCAGCGAGTCACGCGTGATCGGATAAGCGTGGACGAAGATGATGTCCGGGTCCTGCGGCGTGCCCGCGAACCGATGATGCTTCAGGTGATAGCTGCGATATTTCGCCAGCGACGTGTTCATCGGATTGCCCGCCAGCCATTGCCCCACCCGCTCGTTCAGCGTGCGCGAGGCGAACAGCGCGTGATGCGCGCAATCATGGACGATGATGCCAAGCCCCAGCTGCCGTCCCGCGATCAACAGCACCGCCAGCACGATCGTCAGCGGATTGGGCCAGGCAATCGCGAGCGCGAACGCGCCGGCAATGATCGCCCAGTTGGCCGCCACCACCCACCAGCCGCGCGCATTCGACGGCCGCATCAGCACGGCCAGTTCTTCCTTCGAGATATAATCGGTAAGCGGCGCAGGCTTCATGACGATGGATCCTACCAGTGACGCAGTGGAAAATATAACGCATGAGCGCGGCATGAGTCAATTTGCGTTACAAGACTGGCGCCGCCCGATCCCCGCGCGCGTGCTGGCTCTGGGCTTCCTGTCGTCGTCGCACGAGCCGATGCGGGTTGCCGATCTCGTCCGCCGTGCCGCGATCATGCAGGTCGATGGCGCCGCAATGCGGGTGGCGCTCGGCCGGCTTTGCCGTGAGGGGATCGTCGAACAGGTGGAGCGCGGGCTCTACGCGATCGGCCCGGCAGGCGTGGCGCTCGATCGACGCGCCCGCAGTTGGGCCGATGCGGAAGCACGCGTGCGCGAGTGGAACGGCCGCTGGGTGATGGTGCTCGCCGATCATCTCGGCCGCACCGACCGCCGCCGCCTCCGGCTGCGCGAGCGCGCGCTATTGCTCTACGGCTTTGCCCGCACGGCATCGGGCGCGTGGCTGCGTCCCGACAACCTCGCCGATCCGCTGCCCGACCTCGCTGCGAACCTTACCGCGATCGGCCTAGACCCCGACGCGACGGTCATCGGCGACGCCGCCACCTTGCCGGCCGAGGACGAGACTTGGCGCACCCTGTGGCCCGCCGCGGCGCTCGAACGGGGCTATCGCCACTGGATCGACGAGATGGCCGTCAGCCTCGATCGCCTGCCCACAATGTCCGATGAGGAAGCGGCGCGCGAGACGCTGTTGCTCGGGCAGGCCGTGATCCGCGCGATCAACCGCGATCCGCTGCTGCCGGCCGCCTTGGTGGATACCGGCCTGCGCGCCGAGCAGGTCGCGGCGATGCGCCGCTACGATGCGGTCGGCAAGGCGTGCTGGGCGAGGATCTGAAACGGCGGAACCGCGCGCCCAGCCCAAGGCGTTGATGCGCCATGGCCTATGATCTTGTTCCCCTGCCGCACCACCAGAGCCAGCGCGCGAAGCTCACCCTGCGCCTCGGCAAGCGCGCGCGTCTTTGCGCCCGTGTCGAAATGACGAGTGAGGGCCTGCTGGCGGTCGGTGCGCTCGTCTCCTCGATCCTCCTCTCCACCGCGGTCCTCGTCGGCGTGTCGATACGCGAAGGCGGCAAGGCGAAGGCGATTCAGCGCTAGGCGAAACTAATACACCTGGCTTATATCGGGGCAAAATCCAGGAGAGACCCCGATGGCAACCGCCCCCGCCATGCCCAGCCAGCCGCCGTTCAAGCGCCTCCCGCAGAAGGGGCCGGACATTTCGGTCGAGCATCGTCCGGACGGCACGATTCTGATCAGCTCGAACCACGCCATGGGCAGGCCGCCGCGCTCCATCCCGCACCTCATGGCGGAGAAGGCCGCGCTCCACCCGGATCGCCCCTGGCTGATGCAGCGTGCGCCCAACCACGGCCCATGGCAGGGCGTCACCTATGCGCAAGGCAAGGCCGCCGCAGACAGCGTCGCGCAATGGCTGCTCGATCGCGGCCTTGGCGCGAACGACGCGGTGATGTGCATCAGCGGCAATTCGGTCGCGCACGGCATCCTGATGCTCGGCTGCTTCACCGCCGGCGTGCCGATCGCACCCTTGAGTCCCGCGTACAGCCTGATCTCGACCGATCACGCCAAGCTGAAGCATTGCTTCAACACCGTCCGCCCGCGCATCGTCTTTGCCGAAAATGCCGCGCAGTTTGAACGCGCCTTCGCCACGCTGCGCAGCCTCGATCCCTCCCTCACCTTCGTCACCATGGACGGCAGCGCCGGCACCATCCCCTTTGCCGAGCTGACCGACACCGTCGCTACCCAGAAGGTGGACGAAGCGCGCGAGGCGCTGACGCACGAGACGGTCGGCAAATATCTCTTCACCTCTGGCTCGACCGGCATGCCCAAGGGCGTGCCGCAGCATCAGGGCATGTTCGTGAACCTGATCGCCGCGTCCGAGGGGCTGCGCGACGATCCCGATCCGGTCGATCACCCGATCTCGCTCGACTGGATGCCGTGGAACCACATCTCCGCCGGCACGATCCACTTCAACGCCAATATCGCCGGCGGCGGCACGCTCTACATCGATGAGGGCAAGCCGATCCCCGGCATGTTCGAGACGACGATCGCGAACCTGCGCGAAGTCTCCCCAATGAGCTTCGGTTCGGCCCCTGTCGCCTTTGCCATGCTGGCCGACGCGATGGAGCGCGATTCCACACTCCGCCAGGCGTTTTTCAAGAACCTGCGCGGCATGGGCTATGGCGGCGCGACGCTGTCCGACGATCTCTACGATCGCATGCAGGCGCTGGCGATCGCCGAGACGGGTGAGCGCATGCCCTTCACCACCATGTACGGCGCGACGGAAACCTTGGGCGTCACCGTCGTTCACTGGGCATCGGAACGCGTCGGCCTGATCGGCCTGCCGCTGCCGGGCTCGACGCTCAAGCTCGTGCCCAACGGCGCCAAGCTGGAAGTTCGCGTGAAGGGTCCGACCGTCACGAGAGGCTATCACAATGACCCGGAAAAGACCGCCGCAGCCTTCGACGAGGAAGGTTTCTACATGCTCGGCGACGCGGCCAAGTTCATTGATCCCGAGCGGCCCGAGCTCGGCCTTGTGTTCGACGGCCGCGTGACCGAGGATTTCAAATTGTCGACCGGCACCTGGGTCTCGGTCGGCACGCTTCGCCCGGACATCTGCGCCGCCTGCTCGCCGTACATTCAGGACGTGGTGATCGCCGGTCAGGACAAGCCCTATATCGCCATCCTCGCCTGGCCCTCGCAGGCCGCGCTTCAGACGCTGGCGGAGGCATCGCCCGGCGCCGATCCGATCCCGACGCTTGAGGCGCTGGTGAAGGAAAAGCTGGAGGCGTTCAACGCCGCCGCCGGCGGCTCCTCGCGCCGCATCCGCCGCTTCGCCATCCTGCGCACGCCCCCGTCGATCGACGCCGGCGAGATCACCGACAAGGGCTATGTCAACCAGCGCGCGACGCTGACGGCGCGCGACGATGTTGTGAAGGCGCTGTTCACCGAGGAACTCAGCGACGGCGTGATCGAGGTCGACGCGTAACGCCCGGCCGACCCGTCATTCCCGCGAAGGCGGGAACCCATATCCTCCAACGCCGCGGCCTCCATCAGGACCGCGGCGTTCATGTATCGGCTATTCGCGACGCGCCCGCTCAGAACAGCCCGAGCGCCGCGACATCCTCTTTCGACAGGTCGATGCCGAACATCATGCTCAGCCGCATGCGATAGACGCGCGGATCCTCGATCACCGCCGCCGTCTCCTCCTCGCCCGCCCGCCGGCGATACTGCCGGTCGGTCAGCGTCGCCAAGCCGTGCGGCAGTACGATGCTCACCACCTTCAGCGTGGTGAAGCGGGTGTCGGGCGCGGTCGACGTCCAGCGGTTCGCCATCTCCAGATCCGCCGGCCACACCGTGTCGGTGGTGAAGCTGTACTGCGGCTGGAAGCCCTCGCCCCCGCCACGCCCGTCGGTGGTCGCGCTATGCCCATCGCGCAGCAGCATCCAGCCATGCTCCGCATCGCGCACCAGCCGGAACGTCGCGCCATCGGGCGCCTCCGCCTCGGCGCCATCCACCAGCGGCATCACCGGGGTGTAGCTGCCGCCAAAGCCCGGATCCGCGATCCACTGCTCGTCGCCGAAGGTCACGAGGCTCAGCGTATGCGTCTTGGGCGGCACGCCGCCGCCGTTCAGCCACACCCGCGCCAGCAGCGGCCGCGCCTCGAACCCCAGCGCTTCCAGCGCATCCAGGAACAGCCGGTTATGCTCGAAACAATAGCCGCCGCGCCCGGCGACGACGAGCTTGCCGAACACCGCGTCGGACGAAATGTCGATCCCGCGTCCCAGCGGCACGTCGAGATTCTCGAACGGGATTGCCAGTCGGTGCGCGCGCTGCACCGCCGACAGGCCATGATGGTCGACCGTCGCGCGTGCCGGCAGGCGGATGCGCTCCAGATAGGCGGGCAGGTTGAACGGCAGGCTCATGCGGCAAACGCCTCCGCCTCGAGTGCGTAGAGCGGCGCAGCCGGCGCCTCCGCCGCGGCGCGCAAGCCCAGCGCCTCGGGGACGATCTGGTCGAGGTAGAAGGCAACGACCGCCTTCTTTGCCTTGCCGAACGCGTCGTCGCCGGCCTCCGCCGCCTCGCGCTCCAACAGCCAGCCGCAGGTCGCGACCGACAGCATCGTCAGGAACGGATAGCTCGCCGCCAGCCGATCATCGGCATCCGCCGTCTGCAACCGCCGGCCGACCGCGTCGCACGCATCGACCAGATCGCCCAGCGCGAGATGGGAGGCACTTCGCAGATCCTCGATCAGCGTCGCGAACGCCGCGCCGTTCGACAGCGAGAGCTTTCGGCCCACAAGGTCCGCCGCCTGGATCCCGTTCGTGCCTTCATAGATCGGGGTGATCCGCGCATCGCGGAAGAACTGCGCTGCGCCCGTTTCCTCGATATAGCCCATGCCGCCGTGCACCTGCACGCCAAGGCTGGCGACCTCATTGCCGATGTCGGTGCCATGCGCCTTGGCAAGCGGCGTGGCGATCTCCAGCCGGTCACGCGCCGCAGCATCGCCCAGATTGGCGCGGTCCACCTGTCCTGCGGCATAATAGACCAGCGCGCGCGCGGCCTGCGTCTGCGCCTTCATCCGCATCAGCATGCGCCGCACGTCGGGATGCTCGATGATCGCCGCCGGCTGCCCCTCGCGCGCGCCCTGGATGCGCTCGCGGGCATATTCCACCGCCTTCTGTGTCGCGGCCTCCGCCACCTGCACGCCCTGCAGGCCCACGTTGAGGCGGGCGTTGTTCATCATCGTGAACATCGCGCGCATGCCCCCGAACTCCGGCCCGATCAGCTCGCCGACGCACTCGTCATGGTCGCCGAACGACAGCACGCAGGTGGGCGAGGCATGGAGCCCCATCTTGTGCTCGATCGACACGACGCGAACGTCGTTGGGCGTGCCGTCGCTGCGCACCTTGGGCACCAGGAACAGCGAAATGCCCTTCGTTCCCTTGGGTGCATCGGGCGTGCGCGCGAGCACCAGATGGACGATGTTGTCGGCGAGGTCATGGTCGCCGAACGAAATGAAGATCTTGGTGCCCTTGATCGAATAGGTGCCGTCGCCGCGCGGCGTGGCAGTGGCCCGAAGCGCGCCGACGTCGCTGCCCGCCTGCGGCTCGGTCAGGTTCATCGTGCCGGTCCACTCGCCGGTGGCAAGCTTGGGCAGCCACGTCGCCTGCTGCTCGGGCGTGCCGTGATGCTGCAACGCCTCGATCGCCCCCACCGACAGGATCGGCGCCAGCGCAAATCCCATGTTGGCGCTGCCCAAAGTCTCCAGCACCGCGCATTGCACGGCGAAGGGCAGGCCCTGTCCGCCGAATTCCTCCGGCACGCCGATCGTGCCCCAGCCGCCTTCGACATAGGCTTTGTACGCCGCCTTGTAGCCGTCGGGCATCACCACCCCGTCCGGCGTCCACTTCGCCCCGACGGTGTCGCCGGCGCGCGCCAGCGGCGCCCATTCGCCCTCGGCCAGCTGCCCGATTCCCTCCAGCACCGCCTCGATCACGTCGGGGCTGGCGGCATGGTAGCGTTCCGTAGCGGCAAGCTCGGCAATGCGCACGATATGCTCGAGCACGAAGCGCTGCTCGGCGACCGGGGCGGTGTAAGGCATGTTCTTCTCCAGTGTCGCACCGCTATACCGGCACGCGATGACGGCTCAAATCCCTCGAATCCTGCCCTTTGGTGATGCTGCGATCACCGAGGCGGCGGCGCTGATCCACGCGGGCGGGATCGTCGCCGTGCCGACGGAAACGGTATATGGGCTCGCCGCTGACGCAACCAATGCCGATGCCGTCGCGCGGATCTACGCCGCCAAGGGCCGGCCGAGCTTCAACCCGCTGATCGTCCACCTGCCCGATCGCGCCGCCGCCGAACGGATCGCATTGTTCGACGATGCCGCCCGCGCGCTCGCGAAGCGCTGGTGGCCGGGGCCCCTGACCCTCGTCCTGCCGCTGCGCCCCGACGCCGGGATCGCCGGCCTGGTGACCGCTGGCCTCGACACGATCGCGCTGCGGGTGCCCGCCCACCGCGCGATGCAGGCGCTGCTGCACGCCTCCGGCCGCCCGCTCGCCGCCCCCTCCGCCAACGCCAGCAACGCGATCAGCCCGACCCGCGCCGAACACGTCGCCGCCAGCCTCGGCACCCGCGTGCCGCTGATCATCGACGATGGCCCGACGATCGCCGGCCTTGAATCCACCATCGTCGGAAATGGCACGATCCTTCGCCCGGGCCCGATCACCGCGGAGCAGCTCGGCCTCGCAGCGGCCGTTCCCGGCCAGAAAGTGACTGCCCCCGGCCAGCTCGCCGCGCACTATGCGCCCGCCAAGCCGCTACGCCTCAACGCGACGGAGCGTGACGGCGACGAATGGCTGATCGGCTATGGCGATATCGCCGGCGATGACACGCTCTCGGCCGCCGGCGACCCGGTAGAGGCCGCCGCCCGCCTGTTCGACGCACTTCACCGCGCTGACACTGCCCCCCGGGCGAAGATCGCCATCGCCCCCGTGCCGGACGACGGTATCGGCGCCGCGATCAACGATCGCCTGCGCCGCGCCGCGCACCGCTAGTTCTCAGGCAAGCCGATAGGGCGACGGATCGCCCACCTCGTCGATCAATTGCGCCCGCGCCTCGGCCAGGCTGCGGCGATAGTCCGCTCCGAGCGTCCCGGGCGGCAACCCCCGTGCTGTCTCCAGCCCGTCAAGGATCGCCGCATCGTCCGCGTGCACGATGCGCCCGACCAGCGCATCCGCATCCTCCCCGATCTGCGCCGCCAGCACCCGCATCGTGCGGGCGCGCAGCCGGAACTCGAAGTCCACCAGCCGCGCGGTTTCGACCTCCGCCTTCTTCAGCAGCGCGGCGCGGAGGTCGAACGCCATCGCGTCAGGCGGAGACGGTCGCGGCCTTGGATCGCGCCGCGAAGCTCTTGCGCAGCTTCTGCAGCTTGGGCGGGATCACCGCCAGGCAGTACGGGTTCCGCTGGCCCTCGCCGTTCCAATATTCCTGGTGGTAATCCTCGGCCGGATACCATTCGTCGGCATATTCGATCGTGGTGACGATCGGCTTGTCATGGTCTTCCTGCGCCCGCGCGATCGCCTGGTTCGCCTGCTCCTCCTGCATCACCGTCATCGGGAAAATGGCGGAGCGGTATTGCGTGCCCACGTCATTGCCCTGGCGATTGAGCTGCGTCGGATCATGCGTCGCGAAGAAGATGTCGAGCAGGTCGCCATAGCTGATCTGCTGCGGATCGAAACCGACGCGGATCGCCTCGGCATGGCCGGTATCGCCGCTGCACACCTGCTTGTACGTCGGGTTGGGCACGGTGCCGCCGATATAGCCGCTCTCGACGCTTTCCACGCCGATCACGTCCTTGAACACGGCCTCGGTGCACCAGAAGCAGCCACCGGCAAGCGTCGCATATTCGGTCATGGATGCAGTCTCCTTTGCGGCCCATGTAGGAAGCCGCTAGGTCGCACGCAAAGAGGGAGATCGACATGGCGCTTGGCGGCGAAACTTTGGGCGGCAAGGTGATGGTGACGGGCGGGGCCGGCTATATCGGCAGCCACGCGGTGCTGGCGCTGCTCGATTCCGGCCATGACGTCGTCGTGATCGACAATCTCGTCACCGGGTTCGACTGGGCGGTCGATCCGCGCGCCGCCTTCGTCAACATCGCGGTCGAGGATCCGGGCGTGCGCGACGTGATCCGCGATCACAACGTCCGCGCGATCATGCATTTCGCCGGCTCGGTCGTGGTGCCGGAATCGGTCGAGAACCCGCTCAAATATTATCGCAACAACACCGCCGCGACGCGCAGCCTGATCGAAAGCGCGATGGCCGAGGGCGTACCGCACTTCATCTTCTCATCGACCGCGGCGACCTACGGCAACCCGACGAAGTCGCCGATCACCGAGGCCGACCCGCAACTGCCCATCAATCCGTACGGCATGTCGAAGCTGATGACGGAGGCGATGCTGCGCGATGTCGCCGCTGTGCATCCGATGAACTATGGCGCGCTCCGCTACTTCAACGTCGCGGGCGCCGATCCGCAATCGCGCAGCGGCCAGTCCACCATTGGCGCCACCCACCTCATCAAGATCGCGGTCGAGGCGGCGACCGGCAAGCGCGCTGCCGTCGGCGTGTTCGGCACCGATTTCGCCACCCGCGACGGCACCGGTGTGCGCGACTACATCCACGTCTCCGACCTTGCCGATGCGCATGTCGCCGCCTTGAAGCAGCTGATCGCCGCCCCGACCGAAAGCTTCACCTTCAATTGCGGCTATGGGCGCGGCTTCTCGGTGCTCGAAGTGCTCGACGCGGTTGATCGCGTCACCAACATGACGATCGAGCGCCGCATCGAGGGCCGCCGCGCGGGCGACCCGGCGGAGCTGGTGGCGGATAACAGCGCGATCCTCGCCGGGCTCGACTGGCAGCCGAAGCGCGCCGATCTCGACGGCATCGTGCGCGATGCGCTCGCCTGGGAACGCAAGCTTGCGGAGATGGGTAAATGAAGCTTCGATCGCTCCTGTTCGTCCCCGGTGACCGGCCGGAACGCTTCCCCAAGGCAGTGGCGACCGGCGCTGACGCGCTGATCCTCGACCTCGAGGACGCCGTCGCCCCTGATCGCAAGCCCGAGGCGCGCGCCGCCGTCCGCGCCTGGATCGAGGCCCCGCGCGAGGATGGCCCGGCCATCTTCGTGCGCATCAACCCGATCGACAGCGACGATGTGGCCGCCGATCTGGAGGCGCTCGCCGGCCTGTCGCTCGACGGCATCGTCCTGCCCAAGGCGGAAGGGGCGTCCTCGGTCGCCACCCTCACCGATCGCCTGCCGGGCGATTACGCGATCCTGCCCGTCGCCAGCGAGACGGCCGCGGCGGTGTTCCAGCTCGGCACCTTCGGCAGCGTCGCGGGCCGCCTCGCCGGCGTCACCTGGGGCGCGGAGGATCTCCCCGCCGCGATCGGCGCGACCAGCGCGCGTGAGGAGGACGGCAGCTACACCGATCCCTATCGCGTGGTCCGTGCGCTCACCCTGTTCGGCGCGCACGCCGCCGGGGTGCCTGCGATCGAAACGGTGTTTCCCGATTTCCGTAACCTCGACGGTCTCGCCGCCTATGCGGCGCGCGGCCGCCGCGACGGGTTCACCGGCATGCTGGCGATCCACCCGACGCAGGTCGCCGTCATCAACCAGGCCTTCACGCCGAGCGAGGCCGAACTGGCGCACGCCCGCGCCGTCATCGCCGCGTTCGAGGCGAACCCCGGCGCCGGCGCGCTGCAGCTTGACGGCAAGATGATCGACGCCCCGCACCTGAAAAGCGCGCGCCGCCTGCTCGCGCTGGTCGATTAAAGGCCGCGCTATCGACCAGCCCGGCGCAGCGTCCTGTCGATCAGCCAGACGTGCAGCAACTGGCAAGCCACAAACAATGCGCCGATCCCGACGAACACCGGAAACACCAGATGCTCCTGGCCCGGTCGCGGCGCCACGTTGAGGAACAGCAAGGTCAACGCGGCGAGCATCGGGATCGACAGCGCAGGCATGAACGCCAGCGCCACACGCCGCGGCGCGGACCAGGTCACGTCCTCGTTCAGCAGCCATTGCATCGGCAGCCGGTCTTCACGTCGGAACCGCACGTTCGCCCACCGCGCCACGCCGAGCATCGCCGCGCCGTACACAACCGCAATGATGATCATGATCATGCGCCGGTCTCCCCTGAGGCAGCCTATCACGGCACGTGATCCGACGGAACGCACCGCGCGCTGCGCGCCGATAGGGCTGGCGACACGAAACGAAACACGACATTAGCGCCTCCATCTGACAACAATCATGCGGGAATGGGGATGACGAGAGGCCAGGAGATCGCCGCCAGGGTCGAGGCGTTCGTGCGCGAAAAGATCGTGCCGTTCGAGCGTGATCCGCGCTGCGGCACGCACGGGCCGTCCGACGAACTGGTGCAGGAAATGCGCGGGCTGGCGCGCGCGGCCGGCGTGCTGACGCCGCACATCCTGCCCGATGGCGGCCATCTGACCCACCGCGAAACCGCCGACGTGCTGCGCGCGTCGGGCCTGTCGCCGCTGGGCCCCCTTGCGGTAAACGTGATGGCGCCGGACGAGGGCAACATGTACCTCCTCGGCCAGAAAGCGAGCCCGGAACTCAAGGAACGCTTCCTCAAGCCGCTCGTCAGCGGCGAGGCGCGCAGCGCCTTCTTCATGACCGAGCCCGCAACCGATGGCGGCGCCGGTTCCGACCCGTCGATGATGCTGACCACCGCGGTTCGCGACGGCAATCACTGGGTCATCAACGGCCGCAAGACCTTCATCACCGGCGCCGATGGCGCGAAGGTCGGCATCGTCATGGCCAAGGCCGATGAGGGCGCGTCGATGTTCCTCGTCGACCTGCCCGATCCGGCGATCCGCATCGAGCGCGTTCTCGACACGATCGACAGCTCGATGCCCGGCGGCCACTCCGTGGTCACGATCGACAACCTCCGCGTGCCGGCCGACCAGATGCTGGGTGATCCCGGCGACGGCTTCAAGCTGGCGCAGGTCCGCCTGGCGCCCGCGCGGCTGACGCACTGCATGCGCTGGCATGGCGCCTGCGCCCGCGCGCATGAGATCGCGACCGATTATGCCAACCGCCGCCACGCCTTCGGCAAGCCGCTGGTCGACCATGAGGGTGTCGGTTTCATGCTGGCCGAGAACCTCATCGACCTGAAGCAGGCCGAGCTGATGATCGACTGGTGCGCCGACGTGCTCGACACCGGCGTGCTCGGCACGGTGGAAAGCTCGATGGCGAAGGTCGCCGTGTCCGAAGCGCTGATGCGCATCGCCGATCGCTGCGTCCAGGTGATGGGCGCGACGGGCGTCAGCGGCGACACAATCGTCGAGCAGGTGTTCCGCGAGGTGCGCGCCTTCCGCATCTATGACGGCCCCACTGAAGTCCACAAATGGAGCCTCGCGAAGAAGGTGAAGCGGGATTGGAAGGCAGCGCAGGGCTGATCCGCGCCCTGCTTCTTCCCCCCGGGCTTGACCGGGGGGCTCGCCTGTTCCAACCCTTGGAACGCCTGAGGGGCCGGCGATCCAGTCTTGGTGTCCCCTAATGTAGGAGAGTGTGAGTAATGCTGGGCCTGATGCAGTCGGGGCAACTGACCGTCGATACCTTCCTCGATCATGCCGCCACGTGGCAGCCGACGCGCGAAATCGTGTCGCGCGACGCCGCCGGCCATGTCACGCGCAGCAATTACGCCAGCATCCGCGACATGGCGAAGCAGGTGTCCGCCGCGCTCGCCCGCGCCGGCATTCGCCAGGGTGATCGCGTCGCCACCATGGGCTGGAACACGCATCGCCACATCGCCGCCTGGTATGGCGCCACCAACATGGGCGCGGTGCTGCACACGCTGAACCCGCGGCTGTTCCTCGAACAGATCGCCTATATCGCCAATCACGCCGGCGATCGCATCCTGTTCGCCGATCCGAACTGCGCCGAGACCGTCGCGCAATTGCTGCCGCAGGTGCCCTCGATAGAGCGAGTGATCTTCCTGTGCGACGCGGCCTCGATGCCGGCGACCGACTATGCCGCCACCGCCTTCGACGATTGGATCGCTGGCGAGCCGGCGGAATATGCCTGGGGCGGGTTCGACGAGAATCTCGCCTGCGGCCTCTGCTATACCAGCGGAACGACGGGTAACCCCAAGGGCGTGCTCTATTCGCACCGCTCCAATTACCTCCACACCATGCTGACGCTGCAGGCCGATGCGCTGGCGCTGTCGGCGCGCGACACGGTGCTGCTGGTCGTCCCGATGTACCATGCCAACGCCTGGGGCGTGGTCTATTCCGCCCCCGCCGTCGGCGCGAAGCTGGTGCTGCCGGGGCCGCGGATGGACGGCGAGTCGATCTGTGACCTGATCGAGGCGGAAGGCGTCACGTATTCCGCCGCCGTGCCCACCGTCTGGCAGGGGCTGCTGCAACATCTGCGCAGCTCGGGCCGGCGGATCGATTCACTGCAGCGCGTGACGATTGGCGGCTCCGCCGTGCCCGAGATGCTCGTCCGCGCCTTCCGCGACGAATATGGCGTCGAGGTGACGCAAGGCTGGGGGATGACCGAAACGTCCCCGCTCGCCACGCTCTCCACGCCCAGCGCCGAAGTCGCGGCGATGGACGAGGACGCGCGCGTCGCCCACACGATCAAGCAGGGCCGCCTGATGTGCGGGCTCAAGTTCAAGCTGACCGATGATGACGGCAATCCCCTGCCGCACGATGGGGAGACCTTCGGCCACCTCAAGATCAAGGGGCCGACGATCGTCTCCTCCTATTTCGGCGGCGAGGGCGGCGAGATCCTCGACGAGGAAGGCTATTTCGACACTGGCGACGTCGCGACGATCGATCAGCGCGGCTACATGCAGATCACCGATCGCGCGAAGGACGTGGTGAAGTCCGGTGGCGAATGGATCAGCTCGATCGAGATCGAGAATATCGCCCTCGGCCACCCCTCGGTCGCGCTCGCCGCCGTCATCGGCGTTGCGCACCCCAAGTGGGACAAGCGCCCGATCCTGCTGTGCCAGCTCAAGGTCGGCGAGGTCGCGACGGGCGATGATCTCCTCACCTTCCTCGAAGGCAAGATCGCCAAATGGTGGATGCCCGACGACGTCGTGTTCGTGGAGGAGATCCCGCTCGGCGCCACCGGCAAGATCGACAAGAAGCTGATCCGTCAGCGGATGGCCGATTACACGCTGCCGTTCGCGCAGGAGCGCTGAATCGCCAGCTGGGTGCGGACGAAGCGCAAAGCGCCATCAGCCTGTGTTTGTGCTTCGTCCTGCCGGCACCGGCTTCTGAACCGACCCGGGCGGCGCCGGCGCTCGCCCGCGGCGGCGTTCCGCATGCGCCTCGGCGCGTGACAGCAGCGCATCCAGATCCTCTCGGCTGATGTCGAAGCTCTCGTGCATGTCCCCCAGCGCCGCGTCGATGTCGGCGAGATGAAGGCCCGGCGGCAGTGCCGGCGCCGCGACCGGCTGGTGCGGGTATGACCGGCGGGTCACGCGGTGATAGGCGATGCCTAGAAGGACCAGCGCGATCGAATTGATCCCCACCGGCACGAAGGCGAAGCCGAAGCCCGCGGCGTGAATGCCGTTGCTTCCGATCACCGCGGTCAGCGCGGCCGCGCCGCCCGGCGGGTGGAGGCAGCGCAGCAATGACATGACGAGGATCGCCAGTCCCACCGCCACGCCGGACGCGATCATCACGTCCGGCACCAGCTTGAACACCGCAACGCCCACCAGGCTGGAAATCACGTTCCCGCCCACCACCGGCCAGGGCTGCGCCAGCGGGCTGGCAGGCACCGCGAACACCAGCACCGCGGATGCGCCAAGCGGCGCGACGATCACCGGCAGGTCGACCAGGTCGGAGGGCCAGAAGGCGCAGACGAAGATCGTCGCGGCGATGCCGATCGCGGCGCCCAGGCACGCGATCACGCGATCGGAAAGGTTCGCGCCGGCAAGTAATGGCTGGAAGATCGGCACCCTCGCACCCCGCAAAATGGCTGAGCGTGCCTGCCCTAGACACGCCGCCGCGCCGCGCGAAAGCGCTTCATTTCAGCGCCGCGCCATATTTTTCCAGGATTGCGCTGGCGACGCCGTTGGTCCAGCCGAAGCCGTCCTGCGTCGGATACTCGCCGCCGCCGCCGGGCTTGCGCTCGTCGACGTCATATTTCTCCAGCATCTTGCCGGTCTCGCCATAGGTGGTCGCCACCGTGTCGATCCAGCGCTTGGCGATCTCGCGCGCCAGGTCCGGCTGGCCGGACTTGTCGAAGCCGGCGATCGCCACCCATTGCAGCGGCGCCCAGCCGTTCGGCGCGTCCCATTGTTGCCCGGTGCGCAGCGGCGTCGTGCGCACCCCGCCGGGTGCCAGCAGCGTCCGGCGGGTCGTCGCGGCAACTGCCGCCGCCTGCTGCGGCGACGCGGCGCCGGCGAACAGCGGATAGAACATCGCGGCGGAAACCCGCGGCGTCGGCGAGCGCGTCGTCCGGTCCCAATCCGCGTAGCGGCCTTCCTTGGCCACCCAGAAATAGCGGTTCAGCGCCGCCTTGCGCTTGGCGGCGAGCCGGGTGAACTCCGCGGCGGTCGCCTGGTCTCCGGCCGCCGCGCTGCGCTTCGCGATCGCCTCCTCCATGATCAGCATCAGGCTGTTCAGGTCGACCGGCACGATGTCCGTTGTCCGGATCGAGGCCAGCCGCTGCGGGTCCGACAGCCAGCGGCTGCTATAGTCCCAGCCGCTTTCCGCGCCCGCGCGCAGGTGCCGGTACAGCGTCTCTGCCGGGCGCGATGGATCCTCCTTCGCGGTGATCAGATCCTCCGCATAGGATTCATCACGCGGCAGTGCGCGATCGTCCCAGTAGCGGTTGAGCAGCGTGCCGTCGGGCATCCGCACCACCCGCTCGCACGCGCCGCTCGCGTCGAGGCAATTGGCGCCCTTCATCCAATAGGCATATTCCCGCTTCAGCGCCGCCAACCGCCGCGCGGCGAGCGCGGGATCATCGTCCTTCGACAGATCCAGCATCAGCGCGAAGAACGGCGGCTGTGAGCGGCTGAGGTAATAGGTGCGCATGCCGTTCGGGATGTGGCCGTATCGCTCGATCGTGTCGGTAAAGTCGGCCAGCATGGATTCGATCAGCGGCTGCTGTCCGTCCACGGCGAGGCCCAGCATCGTGAAATAGCTGTCCCAGTAATAGATCTCGCGGAAGCGGCCGCCGGGCACCACGTACGGCGCCGTCATCGGCAGCGCGGAGCTGCCGGTCGCCACCGGCGCAGGCTGGCGCACCAGCATCGGCCACAGGTTGCGGATATGGCTGCGCAGGTCATCCGCCCCGCGGTCGTTGACGCCGGGCACCGTGAAATTCTCGAGCACGAAGGCGCGCAGCGCGTCGGGCGTCCTTGGCGCCACGCGCGCATAATCCGCCATGATCGCGTCCGGCGCGCGCTTGGGCACTGCATCGACGAAGGTCTTCCCGTCGGGGAAGATCCGCCCGACCTGCACCGCGCTGAACAGCGGCCCGTAAATGTCCGCCGGCGAGGGGCGCTGCTGCTGCTGCTGCTGCTGCTGCTGAGCCTGTTGCACCTGCTGCGCCGGCAGCGGGCCGGCGACCAGAGCGGTGGCGGCCAGCGCGGCGGCCAGCGCCCAATGCGAACGCATCATCTTCTACTTCCTCGAGCCTTGTGCCGTCCCCAGATGCCGATCGAAGAACCCGGCGACAAGCCGATATGCCTCGATCGATTCCGGCATGTCCGGCCAGACGAAGAAGGCATGGCCCAGCCCGTCGAACAGCTGCAGCTCGCTCGGCACGCCAAGCGCGGTCAGCTTGCGATGCTGCGCGGTGAGGATGCTGGCGGCGAAGTCGCGGCTGCCCGCCAGCTGCAGCACCGGCGGAAACGCCGCCATCACCGCGTCGTCGCCATAGGGATAGGCCAGCGGATCATCCGCCGCCACGCCGGCGAGATACGGCGTCGGCAGCGTGCTTGGCAGTGCGCCCTCGCGCATCGGCTTTCCCGCCGTCAGCGGATCCGACAGGTATGCGCTGTCGCCGGCATAAGCCGCGCCGGTGCCGCAGAAGGTGCCGATCGCGCCCGGCCGCGGCAGCTTCTCGCGCTGCAGCCACGCCACCGTCTGCGCGGTGATGATCCCGCCCGCCGAACAGCCGTAGATGCCGATATTCTCCGGCCGATAGCGCTTGAGGAGCGCGGCATAGACCGCCGCCACGTCCTGCGACGCGGCCGGGAAGCGATGTTCGGGCGCCAGGCGATAGTCGACCGTCACCACCTCGATCCCCATCGTGGCCGCGATCGGCACCGCCTCGACCAGCGCCCCGCTCCCCGCCCCCCACAGGAACGCGCCGCCATGCACGTTGATCAGCACGCGGTTCCGGTTGCGCGGGGCGACGCCCACCGCCGGCCGCACCACGTCCACCGCCACGCCGCCGATCGTCTCGCGCCGCTCCACGGTGCGGAAATGCCGCCGTATCTCGGCCAGCCGCTCGTCATTGTACCGGCCCCAGAAGGCGCGCGCGGCGTCGATGTCGTTGCCGAACTCGGGCGGCTTGATCGCCTGTTGCCGAATCATCACGCGTTTCGCTTCGGCACTCAACAGGCTGGACGGCGGCAGCGTCATCGCAGGTACCGTCACGTCCTGCGCGGCGAGCGGCGCAGCAAGAAGCAAGGAGAAGGCAAGGATGTGCTGTTTCATCGGCAACCTGAACTGTGGCGGGATGGCTACACTAGTCGATTGATCGCCCCGTTCCACCGCTAACCATGCCTTCCTTGATCGACTAAGCATCCTCCCAGCACTAAATACGCGCCTTCGAGCTGCCCGATCGAGAGTGCAGCCGACATCCGTTCAGGGGAACAGATATGCTTTCCACCATCACCTTCCGCCGTCTGATGATCGGCACGGCAAGCGGCGCCTTGCTCGCCGCCGCGCCTGCGATCGCGCAGACCGATCCCGCCGCCACGCAGGCCGCCAACAGCGCGCAGCGCGCCGAGCCCGAACAGGGCCTCGTCGACACCACGCAGCCGTCGGGCGAGGACATCATCGTCGTCGGCACCGCCGGCGGCGGGACGCGCCGCCAGGATGCGTCCTTCGCCGTCACCTCGCTCAGCAACGACGCGATCGAGCGCGCGGCGCCCAACAGCACCGCCGATCTCCTGCGCACCGTGCCGGGCGTCATGGCCGAAAGCTCGGGCGGCCAGAACGGCGCGAACATCTTCGTGCGCGGCTATCCCTCGGGCGGCGACGCGCAGTTCGTCACCTTCCAATATGCCGGCACCCCGGTCTTCCCGCCCTCGACGCTCTCGTTCCTCGAGAACTCGCAGCTGATCCGCCTCGACGAGACGGTGCAGCGCGTCGAGGCCGTGCGCGGCGGCACCGGTTCGCTGTTCTCCAATGGTCAGCCGGGCCTCACCGTCAACGTCGTGCCGCGCATCGGTGGTAACGAGCTGAAGGCGCTCGCGAAGCTGTCCTACACCGATTACGACGAGATCCGCGGCGACGCCTGGGTCTCGGGTCCGCTCGGCGAGGACACCGGCTTCATGGTCGGCGGCTATTACGCACAGGGCAACGGCATCCGCGATCCGCGCTTCCGCGCCGAAAAGGGCGGCCAGATCACCGCCAACATCCACCATGATTTCGGCGACAAGGGCTCGGTCGAGGTCTATGCCCGCTATCTGAACGATCGCGGCCAGTGGCTGCTGCCGATCCCGATCATCTCCAACGCCCAGGGCGACATTTCCGAATATCCCGGCTTCCCGGCCGGCACCGGCACGCTCCTCGGGCCGGACACGCGCGTCACCACCAACGTCGTCGGCCGCACCGTCGATCTGGAGAAGGGCCGCGGCGCGAACGTCATCAACACCGGCATCAACTTCGAATATGAAGTGGCCGACGGCCTTCGCCTGCGTGAGCGGACGAGCTACCTCGGCGGCAACGCCAACACCTTCGGCCTCGTGCCGGTCGAGGCGCCGGTTACGGCCGCCGCGATGGCGGTGACGCTGGGCGGCGCCGGCTCGACGGTCGATTCGCTCACTTATGCCACGGCCGGCGGCGCGGTCGCCGGCGGCGCGGACGCCCGCGTGATGCGCGCCGGCATCTGGGAAGTGCGCAAGAAGATCTCGTCCTTCGTCTCGGATTCGGCGTTCGAGTGGACGGCTGGCAACAACAAGCTGACCGGCGGCTTCTATTACGCGAACTACACCTCGCGTGATCAGTGGGCGCTCGGCAACCAGGTGCTGCTCGCCGCGGAGCCGAACGCACGCCGCCTCAACATGACGCTGAACGGCGGCCGAGCGGCGACGCTCAACGGCTTCTCGAGCGGGCCGGCCTTCCAGGTCCGCGCCTTCTACGAGGGTGAGGATTACGCCTTCTACGCGGTCGACGAGTTCCAGATCACGCCGGAACTGCGCATCGACGGCGGCCTGCGCTGGCAGCGCCACCTGATCGACGCGACGATCAGCACGCCGATCGCGGGCGGCAACATCAACCTCGATGGCAATCCGCTGACGCTGTACGACAATTCGGTCACCGTGCTCGGCGCGCCGCGCTACGTCAGCTACCGCAACGATGCCTGGTCGTGGACGGCCGGCGCGAACTACGATTTCAATCGCGAGATCGGCGTCTTCGCCCGCTACAGCCGCGGCAACAGCTTCCCGCAGTTCGACAATCTGCGCGAAGCCTCGGCGATCAACATTGCCGACAAGACCGGCCTTGCCGCCACCGCGGAAGTCGACACCTACGAAGGCGGCGTGAAGGTCTCGACCGGGATCGCCAATCTCTACGCAACCGTGTTCCACAACCGGTTCAAGGGCCTCGCCACCACCACGCTGATCAACAACGTGCCGACCAGCTCGAACGGCGGCGCGAAGGCGACCGGCGTCGAAGTGGAAGGCGCGATCCGGCCAACCTCGTGGTTCAGCATCACCGCTGCCGGCACCTATCTCGACGCGAAGTACCGGGATTTCTTCACCGGCAACGGCGCGATCGACAACACCGGCAACCGGGTGCAGCGCCAGCCGAAATGGGCATGGCGCGTGACGCCCGCGGTTGACGTCGACGTCGGCAACATCCGCCCGTCGCTGTTCGCCACGCTGCAATACACCGGCGATCGCTTCTCCGATCCGGAGAACCTGCAGCTGCTGCCGCACTTCTATCAGCTGGATGCCGGCGTCTCGGTGCTGCTCAACGAGCGGATCCGCCTGCAGGTCACCGGCAACAACCTGACGGACGAGATCGGCCTCACTGAAGGCAATCCGCGGATCATCGGTGGCCAGGGCACGGGGGCGATCCTCGCCCGTCCGATCCTCGGCCGCTCGTTCCGCTTCAGCGCGGCGGTGGAGTTCTGATCGAACACCACTGATCTAGCCTGAACCTTCGTCACCCCGGGCTCGGCCCCGGGTCCCGCTTCCTCGCCAACCCGCGAGAGGCAGGATCCCGCGCCGATCCCGGGGTGACGTTCGTTCAGGCCCAGCCGCTCCCGCATTCCCGTCTCCGCATTCCTTTCTTCGCGCGCGCCGCCTGTGCCGCTATCGTTGCGATCATGGATCGACGTAACGTCTTGAAGGGCATGGCCGGCATCGCCGCCGCCAGCGCCGCCCCGGCCTTTGCTCAGGCCGTCACCCCGCCGGGGAAGAAGCAGCGCAATGTCCTCTTGCTGATCTCCGACGATCAGGGCCTTGATCTTGGCTGCTATGGCGTTGCGGTGAAGACGCCGCGGCTTGATCGCCTCGCGCGCGGCGGCACGCTCTTCCGCCACGGCTATGCCGCCGTTTCCTCGTGCAGCCCTAGCCGCGCGGTGATCAACACCGGGCTCTACACGCATCAGAACGGCATGTACGGCCTGCAGCACGACGTGCATCATCAGTCGCTGCTGCCGGGGATCGAAACGCTGCCCGCGATGCTGCGCCGCGCCGGCTATGCCACCGCGCTCGTCGGCAAGAAGCATGTCGGGCCGGACAGCGCCTTTCCCTATGAGGCGGAACTGGTGCCCGAGCGGGGCGGCATCCGCGACGTGCGCGAACTCGCCATCGCCGCGGCGAGCTTCATCCGCTCGACGGACGAGCGGCCCTTCTTCGTCACCATCGCGTACAGCGATCCGCATCGCGCCGCGGTGGACTACGGCAACGATCGTGCCTGGCCGGGCGTGAAGCCGGAAAGCTATGATCCGCGCCGCGTGCAGATCCCGTCGCATCTGCCCGATCTTCCGGCCGTGCGGCAGGACATCGCAGAATATTATGAATCGCTCAGCCGCCTCGACGCCGGCGTCGGCATGATCCTCGATGATCTCGCCGCCACCGGCCGCGCCGATGATACGTTGGTGATCTTCCTCAGCGACAACGGCCGCCCCTTCCCCGGTGCGAAAACCAACCTCTACGATGCCGGCCTCCACCTGCCGCTCATCGTCCACGCGCCGGGCAGCGCCCCGGCGGTGAACGACGCGATGGTCAGCTGGACGGACATCGCTCCCACCGTGCTCGACTGGACCGGCGTCGCCCCGCCTGCCGCCTACAAGCTGTCCGGCACGTCATTGCTGCCGATCCTCGGCAAGGCCGGCGATCCCGCGCGCGACGCCGTGGTCGCCAGCCACGATTTTCACGAGATCAACCAATATTATCCGATGCGCAGCATCCGCACGCGCACTCACAATTACATCCTCAACCTCGCGTGGCAGCTGCCGTACCCGATCGCCGGGGACGTGGCGGGCTCGCCATCGTGGAAGGCGATCAGCGCCGATCCCGCCCTCCCGCTCGGCAAGCGCAGCCAGGCGGCGTACCTTCAGCGCCCGGCGGAGGAATTGTACGATCTCACCCGCGATCCGGACGAGCTGGTGAACGTCGCCGCCGATCCTGCCTATGCCGCGATCAAGGCCCAGCTCGCCGAGCGGCTGCGCGCCATCCGAGGCGAGACCCGCGACCCCTGGCTCGCCGGGCAGACCGATCCTTACTCCCACGTGGGCCAACATTGATGACCAAGGGTATCGACCGCCGCGGCGTGCTTCTCGCCGGCACCGGGGGCGCCTTCGGCCTCTACAGCTTCGCCGCCGGCGCCGCGCCTGCGACGAAGCAATTGAAGCTGCACCGCAAGGCCGGCGTGAAGCCCAAGAACATCCTCGTCATCCTCACCGACGATCATCGGTATGACGCGATGGGCTTCATGAAGGCGCAGGATTTCGGCGAGACGCCGACGCTCGATCGCCTGGCGCGCGAGGGCATTCATTTCCGCAACGCCTTCGTCACCACCGCGCTCTGCTCGCCCAGCCGCGCCTCGATCTTCACCGGCCTCTATGCGCACCAGCATCGCGTGGTGGACAACAATCACCCGATCCCGCCCGGCCTCACTTACTATCCCGAATATCTCCAAGCCGCGGGTTATGAGACCGCGTTCATCGGCAAGTGGCACATGGGGATCGAGACGGATTCGCCGCAGCCCGGCTTCGATCACTGGGTCAGCTTCAAGGGCCAGGGCTATTATCTGCCGCACCCCGACGGGCTCAACGTCAACGGCCGGCATGTCCCGCAGAAGGGCTATATCACTGACGAGCTGACCGACTACGCGCTCGACTGGATCGGCCAGAGCGATGGAAAGAAGCCGTGGATGATGCACCTCGCGCACAAGGCGGTGCATTCCGAATTCATCCCGGCGGAACGCCACAAGGGCCGCTACGACAAGGAAACGTTCCGCTATCCGGCGAACATGAAGCCGGGCGTTCCCGGCCGCCCGATGTGGGTTGAGAACCAGCGCAACAGCTGGCACGGCGTCGACTATCCGTACCACGGCACGCTCGACATCGGGGATTATTACAAGCGCTACATGGAAACGCTGCTGGCGGTGGACGAAGGCATCGCGCGGATCATGGATCTGCTCGACCAGCGCGGCGAACTCGATGACACGCTGATCCTCTACATGGGCGACAATGGCTTCATGTTCGGCGAACACGGCCTGATCGACAAGCGCGCGGCTTATGAGGAATCGATGCGCGTGCCGATGCTGATGCGCTGCCCGTCGCTGTTCGGCGCCGGCACCGTCGAACAGGTCGTCGCCAACATCGATGTCGCCCCCACCATGCTCGCCGCCGCCGGGCTGGAGGCGCCGGACGGCCTCGCGGGATCGAACATGCTCCCGCTGGTCACCGTCCCGCCGGCAAGCGGCGGCGCGGCCGAGGTGCCGTGGCGCAAGGAACTGATGTACGAATATTACTGGGAACGGAATTTCCCGCAGACGCCGACCGTCCACGCGCTGCGCGAGGATCGTTACAAGTACATCCACTTCCATGGCATCTGGGACCTCGACGAGCTCTACGACCTCGCCGCCGACCCGCACGAGAACGACAATCTCCTCGCCCGCCCCGGCCATGAGGATCTCGCCGAACGCATGAGCGCCAAGCTCTTCCGGCTGCTCGAAGAAACCAACGGCATGCAGATCCCGCTGAGCGCCGACGCTGGCGAGCGCAACGAACTGCGCGATCCAAACGGCCCCGCCATGGCGCCATTCCCGGCCAGTTTCTTCCGTCCGCCGCACAAGTGATACCGATGATGCTCGTTTGCCGCGCGCGATGGCACCGCGTCTGCACGGCTTTCGCGGCCGCCACCGCCCTCCTCGTCGCCGCGCCCGCGGCCGCGCGGGAGAAGGCAGTCGACCTCGTCGATCCCTTCGTCGGCACGCTCGGTGATTTCGGCCAGCTCACCCCCGCCGCCGTCGCACCCTACGGCATGGTGCAGCTGGGCCCGGACACGCATCCCAAGAACCACGCAGGCTATGACTTCGCCGCCCGCCAGCTACGCGGCTTCTCGCACACCCGCGCGGTCGGCGTCGGCTGCGGCGGCGGCGGCGGCGACTTGCTCGTCTCGCTGCTTCCCGAAGGCGCCCCGCCGCTCGCCGCGTTCGACAAGGCAAGCGAGCGCGCCTCCGCCGGCCGCTACCGCGTCAGTTACGCCAACGGCATCACCGCAGAGATGACGGCGACGCGCGGCGCCGGCCTGCTGCGCTTCACCGTGACGAAGCCCGGCCGCTACCTCCTCCGGCTCGACGCGGCGAACGCCTATACCCGCCGCCACGCCGCGACCATCACCGCGGTTCTTCGCGCCAGCATGACCGCGGGCACCGTGTGCGACGAGGGCGCGTACACCATCCACAGCGCCAGCCGCGTCACGATCGACGGCCGACCGGCCCCCCTCGCCACCGTTACCGGCGCCGCCGCCACCCTGCCGCTCACCCTCAGGCGCGGCGCGGTGGTGGAGGTGCGCACCGGCCTCTCCACCGTCGATCCCGCCGCCGCGGCAATGGTGCGCGATACCGAGCTCGGCGCCCGCCCCTTCGCCACCGTCCTCGCCGCCACCCGCGCGCGCTGGCAGCACGAGCTCTCCCGCCTCGACGTCTCCGCCCCGCGCGAACGCCGCGCGCTCTTCTACACCTCGCTCTACCGCGTCATGCAGACGCCGGTCGCGATCCAGGATCCGGACGGCCGCCACCGCGGCAGCGACGGGCGCATCCACCGCTCCCTTCCGGGCGAGACGCGCTACGCCAGCTGGGCGCTGTGGGACAATTACCGCACCCAGCTCCCGCTCATCGCGCTCATCGATCCCGCCCGCGCCGCGGACATCGCCCGCTCGCTCGTCGCGCTCTACGGCGAGGGCAAGCAGCGCTGGGCGACGCGAACCGAGCCCTTCCTCACCGTCCGTACCGAGCATGCCGGCGTCGCGCTGCTCGATTTCCGCCGCCGCGGCATCACCGGCTTCGACGCCCGCGCCGCGCTCGACGGCATGGTGCGCGAATCCGACACGCTCCAGCGCGACACGCCCGATCAGCAGATCGAGGCGGCCTATGACGACTGGGCCATTGCGGAGCTCGCCGCCGATCTCGGCGACACCGCCACCGCCGCCCGCTTCCGCGCGAAGGCGCTCGCATACCGCCCGATGTGGCGCGCCACCTTCGAAAACCTCGGCGCCGACGCGGACGTGGTGAAGGCGCGCGGCCTCTATCAGGGCACCTTGTGGCAATATCGCTGGGCGCCGGTGTTCGATCTCGACTGGATGGTGGAGACGCTCGGCCGGGACCGCTTCCTGCGCGAACTCGACACCTTCTTCGCCCGCGGCCTCTACAACATGACCAACCAGCCGGACATCCACGTCCCGTGGCTCTACGCCGCACTCGGCCGGCCGGCGGCGACCAGCGCGATCGTCCACCGCTACCTCACCCAGCCGGTCGATCACCCTTATGCCAACGAGGGCAAGCGCCCGCAGCCCTGGCACGGCCGCAGCTTCGCCCTCGCGCCGCAGGGCTTCGCGGAGGGCATGGATGATGACGCCGGCGCGATGACGGCGTGGTACGTCTGGGGCAGCCTCGGCCTCTACCCGATCGTGCCCGGCACGCCGCGCCTCGTCGCCGCCACCGCGCTGGTCAGCCGCGCCACCCTGCGCCGCGACGACGGCACGCGCGTGCCGCTGGTCCCCGCCCCGCACCCCTGAGCCGCGCCGCCCCATCCTCCCGGGCGGCGCTCTGTCCTACACGCCGCCGTTCGCGCAACGTTCCGCCCCATGGAACCGCCCGCTCTCATCCCCGCCGATCTCCCCGATCCGCTCGCCTTCACCCCCCCTCCCCCGCAAGAAGCGGCACAACGGCTGGACGGCGGAGCGGCAGCGCGGCTTCATCCGCGCGCTCGCCGAAACCGGATCGGTAAAGGCCGCCGCCCGCCGCATCGGCAAAACCACGGAGGGCGCGTACCAGATGCGCCTGCACCCCGGCGCCGACAGCTTCCGCGCCGCGTGGGAGGCCGCGCTCGCCAGCGGCGTCCAGCGCCTCACCGATATCGCCATGGAGCGCGCGGTGGAGGGCGTCCCTATCCCCGTCTTCCACAAGGGCGAGCAGGTCGGCGAGCGCCGCTGGTACAATGATCGCTTGCTGATGTTCATGCTGAAGCACCACCAGCCCGATCGCTACGGCCACGCCCCCCTGCGCCCCGGCACCAAGCACCCCGATACGCTCGCCCACGAGGCGGCCGCCGAATGCCCCGTCTGCAAGGCCCGCGCGAACAAGGACCCGCGGCAGGCCGAGGCGACGAAGGAGATGAGCGAGAAGGACAAGGAGGAATTCCTCGTCCACCTCATGCGCACCTATGAGATGAAGATCGCCGCGGAACGCTGCGCCCGGCTCGACGGAGACATCGTCGCGGCGGACCTCTACATCCGCCAGCTCACCTTCTTCGAGCTGATCCTTGAAGGCTGCGGCAAGGGGATGGACGTCATCGATCTCCACACCCGCCGAGGGCGACCGGGACGTCAACTGCGGCCCGCTCCGCTTTTACGTCGGTCCGTATGCAGGAGCTGGTCGAGCTCCATGACCGGCCCGAAGCTTTGTCCCGCCGGGCTTTGATTGTTGCCGTCGCACATGAGCCGGGCGGCCAATCCGCCTCTCGATGCATTTACGACGGAGGATACGGCGCGTACCCTTATTTCCCGCTGCGCAAAAATCGCCGCGATTGCAGCAGCGTCAGGCCTTGGCACGCGCCTCCGTAAAGGACACCAGCCGCCCGGCCGTCTCGTCCCACAGCACCAGCCGCACCGATTTCAGGCTCTGCTTCACCGTCAGGCGGTTGATCTGGGCGAGCTCCGGTAGCGCGCGAACCACCTTGGGCAGTCGATAGAAGGGGATGTTGCTGCAGAGGTGGTGAATCTGGTGCAGCCCGATGTTGGCGGTGAACCAGCGCAGCACCGGCGGCAGCGCATAATGCGAGCTGCCGTAGAGCGCGGCCTCGTGGAAGCTCCAGCGCTGGCTCTGCTGCCAATAGGTGTGCTCGAACTGGTGCTGGACGTAGAACAGCCACACGCCCACCGTCGCCGCGATCAGCGTGATCGGCAGCTGGATCAGCAGGAACGCCTTGATCCCCACCGTCAGGATCAGCGCGGTGGCGAGCGCGGCAATCGCGATATTGGTGCCCATCGTGCTCGCCCACGGCCGCCAACCGCCGCGCATCAAACCGAGCGGCAGGCGATAGCGAAGGAAGAACAGATACGCCGGCCCGATCCCGAACATGACGAGCGGGCTGCGATACAGGCGATAGCGGAACCGTCCCCAGCGGGTGAGCGACGCGAACTCGCGCACCGTCAGCGTGTCGACATCGCCGATCCCGCGCCGGTCGAGGTTGCCCGTCCCCGCATGATGCATCGCGTGCGTGCGGCGCCAGAAATCATAGGGGCTGAGCGTCAGCACGCCGATGCACCGGCCCACCCAGTCGTTCGCGCGCCGCCCCTTGAAGAAGGCGCCGTGCCCGCAATCATGCTGGATCAGGAACAGGCGAAGGAGGAAGCCCGCGGCGGGAACCGCCAGCAGCAGCGTCAGCCCGTAATGCACGTCGAGCGACAGCCACATCAGGATCCACAGCACCGCCAGCGGCGCCGCGCTCACCGCCAGTTCCGCAACCCCGCGCGCATTGTTCGGCTCACGAAAGGCCGCCACCTGGCGGGCAATCGTCTTCAGATCGAGCGCGAGCTCGGCCGGAGCGCCGGGCGCTCCCGCATGAGAAGCGTCCGCGGGAACGGTCGATGTCGGCAGATACATGGATTCGGGGGAACTCTCAGGGGCGTACGCCGGGCGGCGTGATTCAAGGCGTACGATACTCTAGATGCTGGAGGCCCGTTTGCGAACCGTTTTTCCGTTGCGCCCGGCACGGCCTGTCGCGAAGGCCGCCCGGCCCGCATGGGAGTCGACAGCGAGACGACGCATCGAACTCCTTTCGCGTTCAGCCGTTCGGCACAGGCGTTCAGGAGGCGTGATGTTCTTCCTCTTTTCCCGAAAGCTGGGTTGTGCCGGCTCGCTCGCGTTGTCGGCCGGCGTTTCGCTGTTGCTGCTCGCGCTCCTGGGCTGGCTGTGACGATGCGCCGCGCGCTGTTGTCGCTGGCCATGAGCGCCTGCCTCCTCCAGGCGTGCAGCCGCCCGGAGCCACCGCCCGAGGTTACCGAGGAGGAACACGCCTATGGCGCGGCGGTCCATCCGGAGCTTCTGGCGGGGTTCGGCGGTCCCTATCGGGGCGAGGAAGCGGCCTATGTCGCCGCGGTGGGTGAGCGGGTGGCCGCCGCCGCGGGGCTGCCGGGCCAATGCACCTTCACCCTCGTCAACAGCGACGTACCCAACGCCTTCGCCGTCCCCGGCTGCTTCATCTACGTCACCCGCGGCCTGCTCGCGATCGTTACCAGCGAGGCGGAACTCGCCTCGGTGCTGGGCCATGAGGTCGGCCATATCGCCGGCCGCCACGCGCAGCGCCAGGAACGCCGCTCGATCTGGCGCACGCTTGGCGTCATCGCGGCAAGCGTCACCGGGTCGGAGCGGCTGACCCGGCTCGCCAACCAGGCCGCGCAATATCTTGGGCAGCGCTATTCGCGGGCGCAGGAATATGAAGCGGACGATCTCAGCGTCGATTACCTGCGCCGTGCCGGCTATGACGTCTACGAGGCGGCGGACATGCTGTCGGCGCTCCAGCGACAGGAACAATATCTCACCGCCACGTCGGGGCGGGACAGTGCCCGCGGCGTCCCGGAATGGGCGCTGAGCCACCCGCTGACGAAGCGCCGCATCGAGCGCGCGGAAGCCGCGGCGCGCAAGACCGGCCTTGCCGACAACGAACTGCCGGACAATGCCGCGCGCTATTTCGCGGAAGTCGATGGCCTCCTTTACGGCGACGATCCCGAACAGGGTTTCGTCCTCGGCCGGCGCTTTGCGCATCCGATCATGCGGATCTCGTTCGAGGCCCCGCCGGGCTTCTCGCTCACCAATGCGCCGGACGCGATCAGCATCCAGGGGCCGGACGGGATCTCCGGCGAATTCGGCGGCGGGCCGCTCGTCGCCGGCAACCTCGGCTTGTATGCCGAGCGCCTGGCCGCGCACATCGTTGGTGCCGCGCATGGCGAAGTGGCCGATGTGACGCGCACCGTGATCAACGGCCTTCCCGCGATCATCATGCAGATCAACGTCGCGGTGCAGAACGGCTACGTGCCGCTCGCCATCGCCGTTTATGACGGCGGCGACGGGCAGGCGTACCACTTCATCATCGCCTCGCCCCCGGCCGATCGTTCAGCCGCTGCGATCGCCAGCCTGTTCCGCTCGTTCCGCATGCTCACGCCGGCCGAGGCGGCGGCGCTTCGCCCGCGTTTCGTACGAACCGTCATTGCCGGACAGGGTGACACGACGGAATCGCTGGTTCGACGCGTCGCCGATCCCGCGCCACGCGCCTTGTTCGAATTGTTGAACGGTCGGCCAGCCGATCAGCCGATCCGTCCGGGCGAGCCAGTCAAGATCGTCACCTTCGCCGGCAGCAACTGAGGCTTGACGCCGCCCGCTTCCTTCCGGAAGCTCCGCATCTAACCTGCGTTGCGTACATCGGCGGCGGCCCGTCCGAACAAGATGTGATCTCGTTCGTTGGTCGCCGCTTACGGGAAGGACGGGGTGTGCAGCAGATTCTCCAGATCAATGGCGAGCCGCATCCGGTGGATGTGCCGGACGATATGCCGCTGCTGTGGGTGCTGCGCGACGTGGTCGGCCTGATGGGCACCAAGTTCGGCTGCGGTATCGCGCAATGCGGCGCATGCACCGTCCATCTCGATGGGAAGCCGGTGCGTTCGTGCGTGCTGCCGATCAGCGCCGTCGGCAACCGCGCGGTCACGACGATCGAGGGCGTGGGCGAAACGCCGCAGGGGCAGGCAGTGCAGCAGGCGTGGCTGGCGAACGAAGTCATCCAGTGCGGCTATTGCCAGTCGGGCCAGATCATGTCGGCCGCCGCGCTTCTCGGCCGCAATCCCGCGCCGGATGATGCCGCGATCGACGCCGCCATGGCCGGCAACATCTGCCGCTGCGGCACCTATCCGCGCATCCGCGCCGCGATCAAGCGCGCCGCCGGCCTCCCGGCGGAGCAGGCCTGATGCCCACCCGCCCTCACGGCCCGGCCTATGCCCTCCTCCAGCCGGCCGACCTCAGCGAGCCGACCCGCCGTCGCTTCCTCCTCGCCGGTGCGGTGATGATGGGCTTTGCGGCCTCGGGAAAGGCGTGGGCCCAGGCGAAGGGAAAAGGCGAACAGCCGACGCTGCGCGCCATCACGCCCGGCGGGCCGGAGGAAGGCGCCGCCTTCCAGGGTTTCGCGCCCGGCGGCTTCATCCGCATCCCCCGCACCGGCAAGATCACCTTCATCATCCCGCAGGTGGAGATGGGGCAGGGCATCTACACCGCCGAGGCGATGCTGATGGCGGAGGAACTGGAACTGTCGCTCGATCAGATCGAGGTGGCGCACGCGCCGCCCGACGAGAAGCTCTACAGCCAGCCGATCCTGAAGAGCCAGGCGACCGGCGGGTCAACCTCGGTACGCGGCGCGTGGAAACCGATGCGCCAGGCCGCCGCTGCAGCGCGCACGATGCTGATCGGGGCGGCGGCAGAGCGCTGGGGCGTGCCGGTCGATCAGTGTTTCGCCGATCAGGGCCGCGTCTATTGCCGCACCAATGGCCAATCGATGCTGTACGGCGCGCTGGTCGATGCCGTCGCCAACCGTCCGGTGCCACAGGATGTGCCGCTCAAGAAGCCGGGCGAGTTCAAGCTCATCGGCCGCTCGCCGCCAAGGGTCGATACGCCTTCCAAGACCAACGGCTCCGCGGTGTTCGGGATCGACATCCGCCTGCCGGACATGAAGGTCGCCGCACTCGACATCTGCCCCGTCCCGGGCGGCCGGCTGAAGCGGCTCGGCGATGCAGCTGCCCGCCAGGTGCCGGGCGTCGTTGATGTGCTGCGCATCGACAATGCCGTCGCGGTGGTCGGCGATCATTTCTGGGCGGCGCACAAGGGGCTGCAGGCGCTCGAGGTGGAATGGGATCTCGGCCCCCGCGCCGGCGTGCGGACGGCGGGAATACGCGATCGGCTGGTAAAGGCGGCTGATGACGGCAAGCCGATCGTCGGCCGCGTGGTGGGTGATGCCGACGCCGCAATGCGCGACGCGCATTCCCGCGTCGAGGCGCGCTACGATCTTCCCTTCCTCGCCCATGCGACGATGGAGCCAGTTAACGCCACCGTTCATGTGACGCCCGACGGCTGTGACATCTGGGCCGGGACGCAAGTGCCCACCGCGGCGCAGGGCCAGGTGGCCAAGGTGCTTGGCCTGCCGGCCGAGCAGGTGCGGGTACACAATCAGTATCTCGGCGGCGGCTTCGGGCGCCGGCTTGTGCCCGAATATATCGTTCAGGCGGCGCAATTCGCGCGCCAGGTGCCCTACCCGCTGAAGGTGATCCAGACGCGCGAGCAGGACATCCGTCACGATCTGTTCCGGCCCGCCTATCACGATCGGATCGCCGCCGGCCTCAATGCCGATGGCCTGCCCGTGGTGCTGACCGATCGGGTGACGGGCGGCTCGGTGCTGGGCGATTATCTGCCGACCGGGCTTCCCGACGGCACGATCGATACCGACGCCGTCGAAGGCGCGGCGGAGACGCCATACGCCATCCCCACCGTGCGGGTGGATTGGGTGCGCGAGAATGCGCCGGTGAAGGTCAACTGGTGGCGCGGGGTCGGGCCGACGCACAATGTCTTCGTCATCGAAAGCTTCATCGACGAATGCGCTCATTCGGTCGGCCAGGATCCGGTGACCTACCGGCTGCGGATGCTCGCGAACAATCCGCGCTCGCGCAACGTGCTGAAGGTCGCGGCGCGTGAGGCCGGCTGGGGCCGCGCGCTCGGCCCGCGCACCGGGATGGGCGTGTCGCTCCACGACAGTTTCGGCAGCCACATCGCGCTGGTGTGCGAGGTGCATGTGACCCCGATGGGCGAGGTCCAGTTGCGCCGGCTCACCGCCGCGGCTGACGTCGGCGTCGTCATCAATCCGAACAGCGTCGTCGCGCAGATCGAAGGCGGGACGATCTTCGGCCTGTCGGCCGCGCTCTACAACGAAATCACCTTCACCAACGGCCAGGTCGATCAGGGCAATTTCAACGATTATCGCCAGATGCGGATCAATGAAGTGCCGCCGTTCAAGGTGAAGCTCGTCGACAGCGAGGACGAACCCGGCGGTATCGGCGAATCGGGCACCGTGTCAGCGGCGCCGGCCCTGACGAACGCGATCTTCGCCGCCACGGGCGTCCGGCTGCGCAAGCTGCCGATCGATCGCGAACTGCTGATGGCGGATGATGCGCGCAAGACGGTGGTCGGCGGCGCGATGGTGGCGGGTGCTGCCGCCGCCGCGATGCTCAGCCGCAAGGGAGACGCAGCATGAAGCGCTGGGGCCGGATCGCGCTCGGCCTTGCCGTGCTGGTGTTCCTGGGTGCCTGCGCCTTCTTCTTCTGGCCTGCCCGGCTGGAGGCGGTGCAGGCGAGCGCAGCGCAGCCCAGGGGTGCGGCGCTGATCGAGAAGGGCCGCTATCTCGCCACCGCCAGCGATTGCATCGCCTGCCACACAGTGCCGGGCGGTCAGGCCTATGCCGGCGGCCTTGCCTTCAAGCTGCCGTTCGGCACGATCTATTCCTCGAACATCACGCCCGATCGTCAGCATGGCATCGGCGCCTGGAGCGATGCCCAGTTCGTGCGCGCCATGCGCCATGGCGTTGATGATGAGGGGCGGGAGCTTTATCCCGCCTTTCCGTACACCGCTTATGCCAACATGAGCGTCGATGACGTGCTGGCGATCCGCGCGTATCTCAACACGCTCGCACCGGTCGCGGTGGCGGTGCAGCCCAACGGCCTCAGCTTCCCGTTCAATCAGCGCTACGCGATGCGCGCGTGGAAGCTGTTCAACGGTCCGCGAGATCCCATCCAGCCTGATCCCGCGCGTTCGGCCGAATGGAACCGCGGGGCCTATCTCGTCGAAGGCGCCGGTCACTGCGCCGAATGCCATACGCCGCGCAATTTCATGTACGGCCTCGATCGCAGCCGCAATTATGCCGGCGCGATCACCCAGGGGTGGAAGGCCTATAACATCACCTCCGATCGCGAGACTGGCATGGGCGGCTGGTCGGTCGAGGAGATCGCGACGTATCTCGGCACCGGACATGCACCCGGCCGGGGTCCGGCAAGCGGCTCGATGGCGGAAGCGATCAGCCTCAGCCTCAGGCACCTGACGCCCGCGGATCTGCGCGCGATGGCGGTCTATATCCGCTCGCTGCCGCCGCAGCAGAGCGAGCGTGGCGGGAAGGTCGATCCCAATCCGCCGCTCATGGCCGCCTCGACGCTGTACGCACCGGCGGGCGCGAAAACGGGCAGCAAAGATCTCCTGGGCTTGCGCCTCTTCGAGGGTCACTGCGCCAGCTGCCACGGCTGGAATGGCGAAGGCGTGCAGACGAAGTACGGCGCGCTACGCGGCTCGCAGACGGTCAACGATCCCGGCGCGACCAACCTGGTCCAGGTGATCCTGCGCGGCTCGTCGATCGAAACGCCGGAAGGCCATGTGGCAATGCCCGGCTTCGGCGCGTCCTTCACCGATGCCGAAGTGGCCGCGGTGGCGAACTACGTGCTCCAGCATTTCGGCAACAAGCGACCGACGGTGACGCCGGATCGCGTGAAAAAGGCGAGAACCGAGTCCGAATAGCCACCATCGACGACCATTACGCTCCATCTGCTACCGGTCGCGCGCCATACGCGAACGCCCGGCGCCATCGCGTGCGCGCCGAACGACCGGCTTTGCACGCCATTTCGGCGCCCGCCGGTGGCGGTAAATCATCTATCTGATGGTGAAGTTGGTCGGGGAAAGAGGATTCGAACCTCCGGCCCCTGCGTCCCGAACACAGTGCTCTACCAGGCTGAGCTATTCCCCGACCAGGGCTGTCGGCCGGCACGGGGCCGGTGACAGGCGGCGGCTTATATCAGCGAAACTCACGGCATCAAGAGAGGATTTCGTCCCGATCCCGCGCAGCGAGCATCGCCTGTACGGCGGTGAATTTCTCTCGTGGTGAACCATCCCGCGCCGCGGCGATCTCGGCCGCGTCGATCTTCTGCCAGTCACGGAACGTGACGACGTCGACACCCCGCTCCGCCAGCAGCGCATCAAGTGCCGCGCGTCCCTGCTTGCCGCTGTCGTCTGCCGTGTCCGCCGCGATGTGATCGGCGATCATGAACCCGTCCGGCCGGTTGGTGCCGATCGTCCCCGTCGGCCCCCTTCGTGCCCAGCCCACGGCGTACAACCCATCGCCGATCCGCCCCTCGACATTGGCGAACCGCCCCAATGCCTCGTCATACGGGACCCCGTCGATCGGCGGCGTGCGATAGCCGATGCAGCTGACGACGAGGCTGGCGGGAATGGAATATGTCTCCCCCGTACCGACCGCACGACCCGTGGCATCCAGCGCCGTCCGCTCAACGATCACGCGCTCCACATGGCCCTCGCCCTCGATCGCCACCGGCATGGCGAAGAAGTCGAACGTGACGGTGATCGGCGACGTGGGCGTATTCACCGCAAATGCGCGCAGGTGGCCGACCGCCTTGCGCAGCCCCGGATCGAGCACCGCGTCGGCCTCTGCCGGGGGCAGGTCGGCGGGGTCGACGATCGGCGTCGCGCGTGAAAGGTGACCCAGTTCGCCCAGTTCCTTGGGCGTCATCGCAATCTCGTGCGGTCCGCGACGGGCGAGGATCGTCACGTTCTCGATGGTGTGCGGCCCCAGCGCATCCAGGGCATGGGCAACGATGTCCGATCCGGCGAACTCGTCGCCTGTCTTGGCAAGGATCCGTGCCACGTCGAGCGCCACATTCCCCGCGCCGACAACCACCGCGCCCGGGCCGTGGAGAGCAGGTGCCAGATCGGCAAAATCAGGGTGGCCATTGTACCACCCGACGAACGCTGCTGATCCCACGACCCCGGGCAAATCGTCACCCGGGATACCGAGCGGCCGATCATGGGGGGCGCCGGTCGCGAGCACGACGGCGTCGTACATCTCGAGCAGTTGGGGGATGGTGACGTCCTGGCCCACCGTCACATTGCCCACGAACCGCACGTTGTCGCTGAGCGCCGTGGTCTCGTAGCGGCGCGATACCGCCTTGATCGACTGGTGATCAGGCGCAACGCCCGTGCGGATGAGGCCATAAGGCACGGGCAGACGATCGATGATGTCCACGCGGACGCCGTCGCCAAATTGCTTCTGGCAGCCTTCGGCCGTGTAATAGCCGGCCGGGCCCGAGCCGATGACGGCGATGTGGCGCATATTTCGCTCTCCTCCCAGCGCAAGCTAACCGCTTGGCGCTTCAGGGCAAGCATGCTTATCCATCCCCATGTCAGTGATGGAATGGCTTGCGACCGCGCTTGGGATCGCCTGTGTCGCACTGGCCGCGCGGCGGAGCATGTGGACGTTCCCTGCCGGCGTCGCCTCTGTCACTCTGTTCGGCGTCGTCGTGTACGAAGCTCGGCTGTACAGCGATGCGGCACTTCAGGGGTTCTTCGCTGCCGCCAATCTCTACGGCTGGGCGCAGTGGAAACGTGCCCGTAGCACGCTCGGTGAGGTGGCTGTCGGCACCATGTCGCCGCTCTCGCGAGTTCGCTGGGCCGCGGTGACGATCATCCTCGGCGCCTCATGGGCCATGACGATGCACCGCTTCACCGATGCTTCCTATCCGTGGTGGGACGCGGCGATCGCGGCCGCCAGCGTCGCTGCGCAGTTGCTGATGGCACAGCGGCGGATCGAGAACTGGTGGTTGTGGATCGCCGTGGACCTCGCCTCCATCCCGCTTTACCTGGCAAAGGGGCTCTACCTCTTCGCCGGACTGTATCTCATCTATCTGGCACTTGCGGTTGCTGGCCTCATCAGCTGGCTAGCCGTGATGCGCCGCACACTGAGACTGGCATGACCTTGCGCACGATCTGCCTCCACGGCCCGGAATCAACCGGCAAGTCGACCATCGCGCCCCACCTCGCGGAGCAGTTCGGCTCCGTAGTGGTGGCCGAATATGGCCGCACCTATTGCGAGCGGAATGGCACCGATCTCACCATGGCGGATCTGGTGACGATTGCCCGGACGCACGATAATCAAACCCGCGCGGCGGTCGCGGCGGGGCCGCTGCCGGTGATCCTGGATACCGATCCGCTGATGACGGCGGTCTGGGCCGACATGCTGTTCGACCAGCGCGATCCATGGTTCGACCGCTGGACCAACACCGCGGATCTGTATCTCCTCTTCGACATCGATCTGCCGTGGGAGGAGGATGGCACCCGCCTGTTCGGCACGCCCGATTTGCGGCGGAAGTTCTTCGACCTGTCGCGCCGCGAGCTTGATCGCCGTGCCGTCCCTTGGGCGCTGGTCAGCGGCCATGGCGAGCAGCGGACGCGCACCGCACTGGACGCGATCCGCCGTCACATGGCCTAGGGGCGGCGCCAGTACTGAGCGGCACCGCCCTCGCCATCCTTACCGCGCGCGCGGCGCAGCAGCGGCGGCGTTGTCGGGCAGTCCGCCGAGCTGGCTCACGAGCTTGGTGTAGGCGTCGAGGTAGCTCAGCACGATGATCTGACCGATCGCGGTATCCTGATAGCCGCCGCCGGCCGCGCCGCCGAAGGTACCGCCGGAGAAGAGCCCGCCGCCTGCGCCGAAGCTCACGTCCGACTTGCGGGCATAGCCCTCGGTCATCGCTTCTTCCTCGGTGGTGCGCGCGTTGACGAGGCTGAGCGTCGTCTTCGCTTCGCCTTTCTTCACGTTGATGCCGCCGGCGATCGCGCCGATCGTCCGGCCAGCGCCGCCGAACAGCCCGCCGATGCCACCAATCGCGCCGCCGAGGCCGCCGCCGCCAGAGTTGCGGTTCGCCGTTACGATATCGGGCTGGAGGAAGTAATCCGCCGCGCGCACCTGGCCCTTGCCGAGGTTGGACCCCGCCTGCAGCTCGCCTGAGTCCGCCATGGCGCGTTCCATGTTGCGGCTCACCATCGCGCGGCCGCGGTTGACCATGGTGAAGCAACCCGATTTCTGGACGAAGATCTTGATGATCGCTTCCGGGCTGCCGAGATTGAACTCGCGCCACCACTGGTTGTCAGGCTCGACGATCGCGAGCGAGCCGAGGCGCTTGGTGCAGACCGGGATCTGCGCCTCGCCCTTCTGCTGCGCCTGATGGGCGGAAGAGCCCTTGTTCTGCGCCAGCGTGGGTGTGGCCGCGATGAGCATGGCGGTGGCGGCGGCGACAAACGGAATGCGCATGAGATTCCCCCTTAAGTCGCCAGCACCACCTTGGTGTGCAGGCGATATTTCATTGTGCGACCCCGGCAGCACGAGACTGGCATCTAGCCTCGCGCCTTGCCGGCGGACGGTTACGCGATTGCGTGAGTGCTGATCTGCGTCAAGTCCGCAGCGATGGCGGGCGCGAGGCAGAGGGCGCTGGCGACGAAGGCTGCGACGAGCGAGAGGAAGTGACGTTTCATGATGACGTGGCTCCTGATCCGATGCGTCGTTTCTGCGCGCCTTCGTGCAACCGCGCATTCGCCCCGCGACCGGGGGGACGAAGATGCGACCAGAGCGCCGCTTTGGGATTGTCTTCGGAGGTGCTAACGGCCGCGGCACTCACTCAAGCTGGCAGAATTTCGTGGCGACCGAGCTTTCCAAGATCCGTAACTTCTCGATCATTGCCCATATCGACCATGGCAAATCGACGCTGGCCGACCGGCTGATCCAACGCACGGGGGGCCTCTCCGAGCGGGAGATGTCGGCGCAAGTGCTTGATAACATGGAGATTGAAAAGGAGCGCGGGATCACCATCAAGGCGCAGACGGTGCGCCTGGAGTGGAAGGGCCATGTCCTCAACCTCATGGACACGCCGGGGCACGTCGATTTCGCCTACGAAGTGTCGCGCAGCCTGGCCGCGTGCGAGGGTGCGTTGCTGGTGGTGGACGCGGCGCAGGGGGTCGAGGCGCAGACGCTGGCCAACGTGTACCAGTCGATCGAGCATGACCATGAGATCGTGCCCGTCATCAACAAGATCGACCTGCCCGCGGCCGAGCCGGAAAAGGTGCGCAAGGAGATCGAGGATGTCATCGGCCTGGACGCGTCGAACGCGATCCTCGCCAGCGCCAAGTCGGGCATCGGCATCGAGGAGATCCTGGACGCGATCGTCGAGCGGATCCCGGCGCCCAAGGGCGATCCCAACGCGCCGCTGAAGGCGATGCTGGTCGACAGCTGGTACGACCCGTATCTGGGCGTCGTCATCCTGGTGCGCGTGATCGACGGCACGCTGAAGAAGGGCCAGCAGGTCACCTTCATGCAGGCGGGCACGCAGCATCTGGTGGACCGCGTCGGATGTTTCCGCCCCAAGATCGAGCAATTGGCGGACCTGGGGCCGGGCGAGATCGGCTTCATCACCGCGCAGATCAAGGACGTGGCGCAGGCGCGCGTCGGCGACACGCTGACCGATGCGAAGAAGCCCGCGGCCGCGCCGCTGCCCGGGTTCAAGGAAGTGCAGCCGGTGGTGTTCTGCGGGCTGTTCCCGGTGGACGCCAACGATTTCGAGAAATTGCGCGAATCGATCAGCAAGCTGCGGCTGAACGACGCATCGTTCAGTTTCGAGATGGAGACGAGCGCGGCGCTGGGCTTTGGCTTCCGCTGCGGCTTCCTGGGGCTGCTCCACCTGGAGATCATCCAGGAGCGGCTGACGCGCGAATACGATCTGGACCTGATCACCACCGCGCCGAGCGTGGTGTACGAGATCGAGCTGACGCATGACGGCGGCATGATCGAGCTGCACAACCCGGCCGACATGCCCGATCCCAACAAGATCGCGATGATCAGCGAGCCGTGGATCGAGGCGACCATCTACGTCCCCGACGAATATCTCGGCAGCATCCTGAAGCTGTGCCAGGACCGCCGCGGCATCCAGAAGAACCTGACGTATGTCGGCGGGCGCGCGCAGGTGACGTACGAACTGCCGCTCAACGAAGTGGTGTTCGATTTTTATGACCGGCTGAAGAGCATCAGCCGCGGCTATGCGAGCTTCGACTATCACCAGATCGGCTATCGCGAGGGCGACCTCGTCAAGATGAGCATCCTCGTCAACAACGAGCCGGTCGATGCGCTGAGCATGATCGTCCACCGCGGCACCGCGGAGACGCGCGGGCGCGGCATGTGCGAGCGGCTGAAGGACCTGATCCCGCGCCACATGTTCAAGATCCCGATCCAGGCGGCGATCGGCGGCAAGGTGATCGCGCGCGAGACGATCGCGGCGCTGCGCAAGGACGTGACCGCGAAATGCTATGGCGGCGACGCGACGCGCAAGCGCAAGCTGTTGGAGAAGCAGAAGGAAGGCAAGAAGCGCATGCGGGAATACGGCTCGGTGAGCATCCCGCAGGAGGCGTTCATCGCGGCGCTGAGGATGGGCGACGACGCGTAGCGCCCGAGGCTAACACGTCGATCGCGCAGCGATCGGCGGGTTAGGCGAAGATCAGCGCAAGCGCGGCCGACGGCCGCCCGGGTCCACCGGGCGTGTCGATCGACGACGCGGCTTTGCCGCGGCGGGGAGGATTGATCCACACTCGGCCCACCTCGTTGCATTGTCACGTATCGTAAACGCCCGTTTTCCATCGGGCCAGGTAATGTCAACGCGGGTCGCATGAGCGTCCCAAGCATTTGCCACGAGTTCAACTATCGCGGTTGCCGGGTCAGCTATTATCTGACCCGCATATCGGGTCAAAAACTTTTCGCCAAACAGAACGTCGTCGCTCATGTGCTGCCCCCCCAGCACCATTGCTAGACGCTAACCCTTCGGAACTGCAACAAAAGACATATCGGTTTCGCCTTGCTGACGTTTGCGGATGACTCCCGCCAACTTATTGACTCCTTACCAAAAGCAGGGGGCGGAAAACGGAGATTTGACCACTCAACCTCCCGCGGCAAAGCCGCGTCATCGATCGACACGCCCGGCGCCGCTTCCGCGCCAGTCGCCAGGCTCCGCCTAGCGCCTTGAAGCGGCCTCAATCATACCGCCCGATCCACGACGCCGCGCCCGCCTGTTCCTTGAACGCCGCCCAGGTATCCTCCCGCGCCGCGGCTTCCCACACGGCCTGCGCCTCTGCGATCCGCGCCTGCGCCTGATTACGGGCGTATTCACGTTCCGGCCTCATGTCGCCGTACGTACTCATGGCGCCATCGGGCTGGAATTCGCGCAGGTCGATCGACGGGCCGGCGGGCTCGCCGGCTTCCTTCCACGCGTCGCGGCGGAGCTTGTCGAGGATGTCGGTGAGCGGGCCGCAGTTGACGTCCCGGTCGCCCTCGCCCGGCGTTTGGGGGCGGCGGGTGTGGAGATCGATGACGTCCATCCCCTTGCCGCAGCCTTCAAGGATCAGCTCGAAGAAGGTGAGCTGGCGGATGTAGAGGTCCGCCGCGACGATGTCTCCGTCGAGCCGGGCGCAGCGTTCCGCGGCGACCTTCATCTCATAGGTGCGCATGAGGTGGACGAGGAGTTCCTCCTTGTCCTTCTCGCTCATCTCTTTCGTCGCCTCGGCCTGCCGCGGGTCCTTGTTCGCGCGGGCCTTGCAGACGGGGCATTCGGCGGCCGCCTCGTCGCGGAGGTTGAGGTCGATGAGCGCCTGTGGAACCGGAAATGTACGACGCCCGGTGCCACGCTTCGAGGTCCTCAGGTTCTGATCCCCCTTGATCGGATGCTCGCCCTGATCAGTGATCGTCATCATCCAGCGACCGATCTCGGGATCGTCGGCGAAGTCCGCGACTGTAAGCTGCGCCGCCTCTTCTGGTCGAGCACCGGTCCACAGGAGGATCAGCGGCATCCAGAAGCTGGCCTCTCCCTTGCCGCGCGTGGGGCGCTCACCGAGCGTGAACACCGGAAGGCGGAAGATCGCCGACAGTTCGGCGACGCTAAACTCTGGCGGGTCATCCTTCCGAGCCGCAGCCGGCATCGGCGGCTTGAACGGATTGTGGAGGTCATCGGAGATATAGCCCTCCTGCTGGCCTTTGACCCAGCGGGCCGCGAGCATTCTCAGGTGCTGCTTCTGGGTCTTAAGGGCCATGTGTGGGACGTCGCGTCCCTCAAATCGCTCAACGAGCTTGGGAAGCGGCAGACGCTGCTCGGTTGGCGTGAGACCGGTCGGACGCTTGGCGAGCATATCCAGCCAATCTGTGACCATGCGCTTGGTGATAGTCTCAGGTGTCGCGTCGCCGTGCACCTCGGTCCATAGCCGGAGGGCTGTTCCACAAGCCTGCTTCGTGCTTGCACCCACACCATATCGCGGGTTGTCGAGCATCTCTCGCACGATCGAGGCGAAGGATTGCCCCGCTGCCGCGGGTTGAGGCTCCACGCGAGTCGGCGGGATCGGCTCCGCCGGGATCGGCAAAATCTTCCCGCGTAGACGGGCCTGGAGGGCCTCGCTGATCTCAATCGCCTTATCGTTGAGCGCTCGGCAGAGCCGATCGAACCCGAGAGACTCACTCGGGTCATGATCGATACCGGCATCAGCAAGCAGCCGCTTCGCCGAGCTACCCCAGAACTCGACCATGGCCTGCTCATCCTGGTCGAGCCGCCACTCCATGAAATCGGACAAATGCGTGTCCCACGCGTCGGGAGCTCCTTCGACCCACGCGCCTCCCTTCTCGACCAAGGCACGTTCGTCGCCCTGGTGCCAATCCCGGGCGAACTTCTCCGCAAGAAATGAGACGACGTCCTCGCCAAGAGCATCGCCAGTACCCGACAGGATGTTGCGGGCTCGACGGACGTTGCGTTCCCATTCCTCGTTGAACTGCCAGTACCGCTGGATCACGGCCCGGTCTTTCACAGGGAGCGTCGCGCCGAGCGCTCGCTTCAGCTGGACAGGCTTGCCTTGGATGTAGGGTCGAAGAGCCTCGCGATAGACCCGCCTGTAGCGTAGCCTGCCAGTTTTCTTGTCGACCTCGATGTGCGGGAGGTGCGCGGCCATGTCGGCGTTTTGTACCTTCATTTGTACCGTCTCGCTCGCTGCAAGTTACGGAATTCTGAAGGTTTTGCGCATTTTCAACCCCTTGCGGGGAAGGTGGTGCCCAGAAGAGAACCCGATAAATAACTCTATCGATTTGAGATCATTTTCTCAAATCCAGATCGACGTGATATTGAGCCAGCAAAATGCCCACGTCGATCTCTAGGTAAATCCGGTTCGAGTACCTCAGCATCTTTTCGAACGATATCATCTCCGACAGGTTATATATACTGGCACGGCATGGCGGTGTCCACGGGAATTTACTTGTACGGAACAGAATCCATTAAGAAGATAGCGAGGTATAACCTCAAACTGCCCCGATCTGCCACGCCGGGTCGCAGCCGGCATCCGGGATCTGGGCCAGCATGGTGCCTGGGATGCCCCTTGTCTCCGCTCATGGACGGCGTGTCCCAGGCGGCATCGATGTTCCCGCGATCGTAAATCTGCCCGTAGTCGGCCGCTGCCCCGCGTCATTGGCTCCGGATGGCAAGCGATACCGCTTTGCCGATGATCGAGCCCGGAGCAGCCAGCCATGTCGAACCCGCAAGATCACTTCATCCGGATCAAGGAAGCGCAGCAGCGCAGCGGCCTCTCAAGGTCTTCGCTTTACAGAAAGATCGGAGAAGGGACTTTCCCGCCGGGACACCGCCTGGGCCCGAGATGCCGGGGATGGTTGAATAGCGAGATCCAGGCATGGATCGACGCTCAGATTGGCGCTGCGCCGGATGTCGAGCCATGGACGCCCCCTCCGCCCCCCGCGCGGCGCGTTGAACAGAAGAAGCTTCCGCCCCTGGTGCCGAACGAAAAGGGCGCGGAAGCTGCCGCGAAGGTGGCTGGTGTCGTGGGACTGGCAGTCACGGACGGAGAAGCGCCTCCGGACCGGGAAATTGCGCTGCGTTTCCCGGACTGGCCGGAGATGATGCGGCAACGGACTGCCGCGGCCTACCTCGACCTGTCGGAGTCGGCATTCATCCGCGAAGTCTATCGCGGAACGCTGCCCGACCCCGTTGTGCTGGGAGGCCGGCAATCGTGGAGCCGCGAGGAGATCGATGCGGCGCTTGCCCGCTTGCTCAAGCGTGAGGGGCGAGGGCGTTAGAGGTCCGGGCGGGCCGCGCGATCAGTCCTCCGTGGGGCGCGCGCGACACTGACAGGCGCCGAGGCAGCGCCACCGAAATTTTTTTGCAGCCCTGCCCCGTAGTTCGGCGCCCGCCGCGTCAATCCACCCAACGCCGGGGCCACCGGCGGTGGGAGGGAAAAGAATGATGATCTCGAAAAGAGCATTGTGCGCTGCGTTGCTCGCGGCAACGACATCCTATGCCGGCCTGTCTGCCGTGCCGGCCTATGCTCAGGCAGCATCGAACAATTTTGACCTGCCTGCACAGGATCTCGCGACGACGCTGCGCGCGATTGCGCGACAGGCAGGCAGGGAGATCCTGTTCGCGGACGCAGACGTCCGCGGCAGGCAGTCCGCGGCGATCCGAGGCAACTATACGGTCGAGCAGGCGGTGCGGCTCGCCATCGGCGACAGGCTGTTGGTCGCAGAGGAAGCCGGAGCGCTGGTTGTACGGGTGCGGCCTCAACAGGAACAGGGCGAGCTGGCGCAGACGGAGATCACGGTAACCGGCACCCGCATCCGCGGAACGACGGGGCCCTCGCCGGTCACGGTGATAACCCGTCGGAGTCTGGAGGAGCAGGGCGTACCCGACCTCGTTTCTCTTTCGCGGATCATCCCTCAGAATTTCACCGGCGGGCAGAATCCCGGGGTGGTGGGGGGCGGTGACCAGGGCGGTCAGAACAACATCAACAACTCGACGACGCTCAACCTCAGGGGGTTGGGACCGGACGCGACACTGACGCTCATCAATGGTCACCGCCTTCCTTATGACGCGCTCAACCAGGGAGTCGACATCTCGACCCTTCCGCTTGCGGCGCTCGATCGGATCGAGATCATCGCCGATGGCGCATCCGCCCTCTACGGGTCGGATGCGGTCGGCGGAGTCGCGAACATCCTGCTGCGGCGCGACTTCGACGGCCTGCAGACCAGTGCGCGTATCGGCGGATCGACCGAGGGCGGCAACGCCCAGCAGCAAATCGACGCAACAGGCGGCGCGCGCTGGTCCGGTGGTGGCTTCATGGCCGCGCTCGATTACAGCAAGGCGACGCCGATCTACGCTGGCGACCGGTCCTATACGCGTACGCTCGATCGTTCGCAGATGCTCTCAACGTGGAGCCGGCAGGTGAGCGGTGTGCTCGCCGGCCACCAGGCGCTCCTGCCCGGCATCACGTTCGAACTCGATGCCCAGTTGGCCGATCGTCGGTCGCGCAAGGCCAACGCCTTCTTCGTGACCTCGAGCGTCGATGCGAACGGCATGATCAACAGCCCGGTAGTGCGCTCCTACGCCGTCACTCCGTCGCTTCATTTCTCTTTGGGCAGTGCGTGGGAGGCGACGCTCGAGGCGACTGACGGCGAGAGCCGCACCGAGATCCGCTCGCGGCGCATCCTCAACAGCGTCGTTACGCCCGGACGGCTGATCTACGACAACCGGCTGACCAACTTCGAAGGGTCTGCAGAGGGACCGCTGGCGCGGCTTCCCGGCGGCGACGCGCGGCTGGCGATCGGCGGCGGCTACCGGCGCTTCTCGCTCGACATCGATACCTCCACCACGGTCGCAGGTGTGACCCGGGTGACGCGCGACGCGACCGAAAATCGCGAAAGCGTGTTCGGCTATGGCGAGCTGTCGCTGCCGCTCGTCGGGGCGGCAAACCGGATGCCGTTGATCGATGCGCTGCGACTCAGCGCAGCCGTTCGCTACGAGCGCTATGAGGGCATCGACGAGGTGGCGACGCCGAAGCTCGGGCTCGTCTATTCGCCCGCTCGGGACATCACGTTCAAATACAGCTGGGGCCGCTCGTTCAAGATTCCGACGCTGAACCAGGTCAACCAGGTCCGCGAAGGCGTGCTGTTCAGCGCCAGCCTCTTCTCGCCGCAGCCAACGCCGCCCCTGCCAGCTGGCGCGACAGTGCTCCTGCTCGCGGGCGGCAATCCCGATCTTGGTGCGGAGCGGGCAACCGCCTCGACTTTCACCGTCGAGTTCAAGCCGCGCTTCCTCGACGGCCTTCGCGTAGAGGCAAGCTGGTTCGACATCGATTATCGCGACCGCATCGCGTCGCCGGTCTCGAGTGTGCTCTCGGCGCTGGCCAATCCACTCGTTGCCGACTTCGTGCTGCGCGCGCCGACATCGACGCAGGTTGAGGCACTCGTCGCCGGCCTGCCGCTCGGCCTCTCCAACCAGAGCGGGCAGACGTACGATCCGTCGCAGGTCGCTGCGATCGTGGACTCAAGCCTGCGCAACACCGCACGCGAACACGCCCGAGGGGTCGATATTGCACTCGATTATCTCGCTGCGCTGGGGGATGGCAGCACGCTCCAGCTCGCCGCCTCGGCCAGTTATCTGGACGCCGACCGCAAGATCGTTGCGACCCAGCCGGCGGAGGAGCGGGCGGGGCTCATCTTCACGCCTCCGCATTTCCGCGCGCACGGCTCGGCGAGCTGGAGCACGCCGGAAGTGCAGCTGTCGGCGTCGCTCAGCTATGCCGGCGGCACGCTCGACAAGCGCTTCCCTACCCTGGACAGGATCGGGTCCTTTACAACGATCGACCTGAGCGGCGCGTTTCGCCCGCTTCGCGGCCTCGAATTGCGACTGACGGTTCAGAACCTGCTCGACGAAGCGCCGGACCCGATCCGCACTTCCGATCCCGCAGCGATCCCGTTCGATTCGACCAATCAGTCGCCGATCGGCCGCTTCCTCAGCTTCTCGGTGACCAGGCAATGGTAAGCGCGATCCGCACACTGCTTGTCGTCATCGGAGTCTGGGGCTGTGTGGCGAGCGCGGGCACTGCGCGCGCCGAGCCTGACTGTGCTCAGCTGATGCCCGAAGCGACGGCAAGCGCTCCCATTCGCCCGCTGACTCCGGAGGACCTCGTTCGCCTGCGCGATATCGGCCCGGCGGACCCGACGCAGCAATATGCAGGCTTGTTCGCCGTTTCGCCGGACGGAACGCACGCAGCCTTTCAGCTGCGGCAAGCCGATCCGCAGGCGAACGGCTATTGCCTCGCGATGCTGGTCGTCGATCTGGCCAGGCCGGGCCGTGCGATCGTCGTCGACCGCGGCGGCGACTTTATCCGTGCCCGCTACGATTTTCGCGGCAAGGCCGGATTTCCAACGGGCCTTGCCGATCCGATTACCCCCCGCTGGTCGCCCGATGGCAAATTCATCGTCTTTCGCCGTCGCGACCGAGGCGGCGTGCAGCTCTGGAGGGCCGAGACAGACGGCAGCGGCAGCCGGGCGATCACGGCCAGCGCCGACGACATCGAGGATTTCCGCATCACTGCCGATGGGCGAAGCGTCATCTATGCGACGCGTCCGGGACTCCGAAAAGCGCGCGCTGAAATAGAACGCGAAGGCCTGTCGGGTTTTCACTATGATGATCGCTTCGCTCCGGCTGCGAGCGATCGGCCGTTCCCGCCTGCACCGATCGCAAGAAGCTTCACCGTGTTCGACTTTGCCAGCGGCACAACCCGGGCGGCCAGCAAGTCGGAGGCGGCGCTGCTCGACGGGAGTGCGATGCGGGAAGGGAGCTGGATCGAGGCGGTCGACGCCGGCGGGCGGCGCGCTACGATCGCGGTACCGCCGGACTCGATCTACGCCGGCCGCGGCCAGCTCAGCGCTACGTCCGACGGTCGCGCCCGGGTCTGCCCTGCGGCGGAATGCGCGGATGCGAGCTACCCGTGGTGGGTGGCGGGCAAGGTGCGTTTCCTGCGGCGCGAGGGCTGGGCCAACAGCGAAACCGCCATCTACGAGTGGAATCCGGGAACCGCGCGGGTCCGGAGACTCTATCGCACCGAGGATCTGCTGCTCGGCTGCGTTCCTGATGGCGGGTCACTTGTCTGTCTGCGTGAGAGCTCGCTCCAGCCGCGCCGGCTCGAGCGCCTCGACCCGGCGAGCGGGCGGCGCGACATCCTGTTCGATCCCAATCCGGAATTTGCGCGGCTCACCCTTGGCCGCGTGGAGCGACTGCTGACCCGCAACCGGTTCGGACTCGAATCCTTTGCCGACATCGTGCTGCCGGTCGGCTATCGTCCGGGCCAGCGTTACCCTCTGGTCGTGGTGCAATATTCGTCACGCGGCTTCCTGCGTGGGGGTACCGGCGACGACTATCCGATCCAGGGCTTCGCGAACCGCGGCTTCGCCGTGCTGAGCATCGACAAGCCGAGCGCAATCGGGTTGCGGTACTCGAACGACTATACCGAGATCGATCGGATCAACCTCAAGGACTTCGCCGAGCGGCGCAGTATCCTCGACTCGGTGGAGATCGCGGTGCGGACTGCGATCGCTCGCGGCATCGCAGACCCCGCCCGGGTCGGCATTACCGGACTGAGCGACGGGGCATCGACCGCCGGTTTCGCGCTGCTACACAGTGACCTGTTCTCGGCCTTTGCGCTGAGCAGCTGCTGCACCGACACAACGCTTCCGATGCGGGTCGGACCGGGCTCCGCGCCCGCATTCTATCAGGTCGGCTACCCGAGGCTCAGCGACGACAGCGCCGCTGCGCGAGCCTTCTGGCGTGAGATTGCCTATTCGCCCAACGCGGCGCGAATCCGCGCGCCCATCCTCGCGCAGCTGCCCGACGACGAATATCTCAACGCGTTGCAAAGCTACACCGTGCTGCGCGAACTCGACCGGCCAATCGACCTCTTCGTCTTCCCGGGCGAGCACCACGTCAAATGGCAGCCGGCGCATCGCCTCGCCGTCTATACCCGTGCGATCGACTGGTTCGACTTCTGGCTGAACGGCGCCTCGCCTCGCGGACGTCCGGCCGAGCTGGCGCATTGGCAGGCACTGCGTGCGGCGCTTGCCCGGGACGCGAGTTCGCCGCCGCAGTAGAACCGGCGGGGAGGTGTTTGTCAGGCGCACCGCACTGGAGCCTCATTCAAGCGCGCCGTCCAGCTTTCCAGCCACGCCTCGACATTGATCAGCTCGAGCAGGCGCACATTCTCGAGACCGGTGGTCTGCCGCCCGGGCAAGAGAGCGGGCTCGATCGCGGGGACATCGAGCAGGCCGTGGCCCGCAAGTTGACCGTCGCGCAGTCGAGCGAGAATCGGGGCGCGCAGATGCTCCACAATCTGAGCGCCGAACGGATCGGGTGTCCCCTTCGCACGCCGCGCGACGATCGCCGGCGGCAGGTCGGCCGCAAAGGCGGCGCGTGCAACCGCGCGATCGCGCCCGCCCTCGCGCCATTGCCAGCTGGGGATCGACAGAGAGAGCTCGACGATGGGCTGCGAGAGCAGCGGATTGATCACCGGCAGCATGCGGCTGCGGTCCGGCTCGAGATTCAGCTGGACGCGGACCAGTCCCGCAATATGTGCCGCCTTGCCGGGCAACGCGCCCTCGGGTGCATCGAGCCAAGGATGTGCCATTGCCAGGCCTTCGAGCGATGCGACCAGGTCCGGGTGCAGGAACAGCGGATCCGGCTTCCAGCGATAGCCGGGCGGCTGCCGCATGAGTCTCAGCGCTGCGCGCGTGATGCGAAGCGGGCCGGCGCCGGTCTGGCGCCCGACGTCGCGCAGCGTCGCGAAGGCACCGGCTCCCGGGCCCTCGGCGAGCGCCCGGTCCGCCAGCGCCGCGGCCGACTGCGAATAGCCGAAGACATTGTCGCCGCCATTGCCGGTGAAGAAGGCGTCGGCGCCTTGTGCTGCGGCCGCTGCGCGATGCGCCGCTTCATAGGCCTGAGCCTGGACGCGCCCGAACGGGCGCGGCAGGTGCGCGCCGAGTGCCCGTTCGATGTCGATCATGTCCAGTCGGTAGCGGCTCTCGGTGAGGGGTATGCGAAGTGCCCCGGCGAGTTGCTGCGCAAAGTCGCGCTCATCGCCAGCGGGGTCGTCGGTGAACATGGTGATCGCACTGGGCGTGGCCGCGGAGCGGGCTAGACAGGCGGCGACGATCGACGAGTCGAGCCCACCGGACAGGCTGACCAGCGGCCGGCGCGTCCGCGACGCCCAACTGGCGACGGAATGGCCGACCACCCGGCGCAACGTCTCGGCGGCCGCGCCGAACTCGCGGCCCACGGGCCGTTCGACGAACTCCCACGGAGACCAGCGCACGAGATGGCGCTCGCCCTCCGGGGTGAGCACCCATGCCATACCGGGAAGCAGCGCGGTCACGCCGTCGACAGCGGTCTCACGGGTCGGAAGGCCGCTCGAATAGAGGATCCGCCCGAGGGCGCTCCAGTCGATCCCGCCGATCTGCGCGCCGGCGGCGAGGAGCAGATCGACGTCGGAGGCTAGCACCACCGTACCCGCCCGCGTCTCCCCCCTGTAGCAGGCGAGCGCACCCGAGGGGTCACGCATCACTTCGAGCGCACCCTCTCGCTCGAGCAGCGCCACATAGCCGCCCCACAGCGAGTGGAGCAACGCACTGGCGCCCTCGCGCTCGACTGCGACCGCTTCGCTGTCGGTGAGGCGGTCGAGCGCCCTGGCCGGGCCGTGGTGCGGGAAGACCGTTCCGATCAGCACGCCGCTCCCGTCGATCTCGATGAAGGGGCAGTGATCATTGACCAGCAGCGCAGCGCGCGGCGTCGACCACGCGAGGCGAAGATCGCCGGTCTGTGCAAGCGCCTCGGCCTCCTGCCGCGCTGTGCCGCTGCGCGCGACCATGATCAGGTAGCTCGGCGTCACGGGACGACCAGAATCGGCGTGTAGAGCCGGACCTGCTCGAGGTCGCCGACCACCACGGCACCGCCGGCCTGAACCCAGGCGTGCGCGGCAAAGGGCGCGACCCGCACGCCAAGGACGAGCGCCGCACCAAGGCCACGGCGGTTGCACATCCGGCGCGCGGCGAGTGCCCGGGGCAGGCACTGGTCGGCAGCCTCGATCCAGCCCGAGGTCGCACGGAAGGCAGCGGCAATGCGTTCGAGCCCCGCCCGGCCGGGTGGCGTTTCAGTAATGCATGGTTGCGGTGCAAGCCTGGTGAGCAGCGCGGCGATCGGCTTTCGCTTGAGTGCACGGCGCGCCCTCAGCTGTGCAAGCGCGGCACCACAGGTGTCGCGAAATTGCGCGCGGATCTCGCTCTCGGTGAGATCGCGTGTCGCGGGCTGCAGGATTGTCTGTGCTCGCAGGCCCGATCCGGGTTGAATGATGTCGGCAAGCTGCGCTGCCAGCTCGGGTGACCCGTGCCTGTCGCCCCGCGCCCACTCCTGGAACAGCGTGTCCCGCTCTTCGGGCAGGCAGAAATAGCGATCATGCGGAAGATCGAGGAAGACTGCCCGCCGGTTGCACAGGCACCAGCTAAGCCCCGGACGGAGGTGCAGTTCCATTGTCGGTCTCGCAGGCGACGGAAGGACGCGTGCCCGGCGGGCACGCGCCAGTTGCCGTCAGTCGTCGCTGAGGCCCATCTTGATCTGCAGGCCGCCTTCCTCGTCGAAGGTTCCGGCGAGCACGCCCTTCGTGTCCGTGCTGACGCTGCCGAGTTCGATGGTGTCTTCCAGTTCGCGGTTCATGGCTTTCCTCCTTGTCTGAGAAACGTCATGGCCATGACCAGCGTGAATCTAGCCGCCTGCTCAGTTATGAGAACATTATAATCCAGTTATAATTCGATTGTTTGGGAGCGGGTCTGCCAAAACATGCTCGGGCAACATAGTTGTTCAACAGTGCGGACGGCCGGGTGGCCGCCACTATGTCCAGGCCTTTGGCTAAAAGTGGTGGCACACGCTCCAAGGCGTGCTTTTTCCCGCCCGGCTCCGTCACCGGCTGTTCGACAGGACCATCGCCGCGACTGCGGAGAACTGGCGCATCTGTGTCTCGCCCTCTTGGCCAGGCCTGTCAGTCGCCGTCCTTGCGCGAGTGCGATCCCGGATGAGCCGCGGAGGGCGCGGCATCCGCCATACCGGCGCTCAGGATGATTGTCTGCTGCCCGTCCATGTCGACACTCCATCCGAACAGGGCGGCAAGCCGGCGCGCGAGCAAGCCGGTATCGTCGATTCGAAACCGGCCCGAGACCCGCTGCGCGCCCAGCGCAGGATCAGCCAGCACGATCCGACGCACCGCGTCGCGGTTGGCGAGCGCGATCAATTCGGCCACCGGCGTCGCTTCGAAATCACGCGCTGTCGTCGTTGATTGTGGTGCAGCGGCACCGGGAGCGGCAGCGGGGAGCGGTTCCGGATTGCCGGCGCTGTCGAAGGAAAGGCTCTCGCCGGCAATCAGCTTCCGGACTGCAGGCTGCGAGGAAGGCGTCCGGCGCGGCAGCGCCACGTCGATCGCCCCCTGCACCAGCCGCACATCGACCTTGCCCGAACGCATCAGCGCGACCTCGAAGATTGTGCCGCGCGCCGTGACACTGCCGCCACCGGCCATCACGACAAATGGACGCTGCTCGTGGGCGACCTCGAACCGCGCGGCGCCGCGCAGCAGCTTCAGGTCCCTGCGCGCGCTGCCGAAATCGACGGCCAGCATCGTGTCGCTACCGAGGCGCACCGTCGAACCGTCGGCGAGACGCACCACGCGCGTCTCGCCCGCGACGGTCGCGATCGAGCGTGCATTCACCAGCGAGGCAGCCACGGTCTTCTGCAGGTCCTGCGACATTTCCGCGGGATGCCAGAGCGCCCATCCCCCTACGGCCAGAGCGGCGGCGGCGACCATCGTCAGCGCCGCTGCGGCGATTCGGCGGCGCGGTGCTGCCGGCGCCTGTGCGTCGGGTTCGGCGAGCAGCTTGCCCATCGCGAAGATTTCGGCGGCACGGTTATAGGCAGCGCGATGTTCGGGACCCTGCGCCAGCCATGTGTCAAACGCATCGCGACTGGCTTCCGCGTCGGGTCCCCGCATGCGCGCGAACCAGTGCGCAGCCTGGCTGTCGAGTGCGCGGTCCTCCCGATCGGATTGCTGATCGGTGATGCTCATTGCTCCAGGTCCCTGCCGATCCGCAGCAGCGCTTCCCCGACATGCCATTCGACGGTGCGGATGCTGATGCCGAGTCGCGTCGCAATCTCCTTGTACCCCAGACCCTCCACGCGGTGCAGCACGAAGACCTCGCGCATCCTCGGCGGCAGCGCCTCCACAGCCGCGCGGTAACGCCTGCGCAACTGCTCGAGTTCGAGTTCGTCCTCCTGCGTCGCCCGCGCGACCGGTGCATTGGCTTCGTCGATCGGCACATGCGGCGTGCGATTGGACAGGCGGCGCGAGCGGTCGATCAGCAGGTTGCGCACGATCCGGTTGAGGAATGCCTCGGGCCGGCGCAGGTCATTGCGACTTCCCGACCCGAGAAAGCGCGCGAACGCATCCTGCACCAGATCATTGGCATCCTCGCTCGAGCGCAGCCGCCCATCGAGCCAGCGACGCAGCCGCGGCGCCTGCTCCCGGTACAGGTCGTCGAAGCGCAGCTGCCCGTTGTCGCCCCCTCCCGAGGGCTGACCAATTTCGTCGTCGGGCCGCCGCACTGGCGCTACCCCGGGGAACTGCAGCCGCGCATGACGCGGGCAAGGGAAGGCGATCGCACGAGAGCCAGTCTCGTGCCGGGCAATGCCTCGGGAATGGCGCCCGGCCGGATTGGGCGGGCGTGCTTGATGCCTGGCGGTCAACTCCGCAGCGGGCTGCCGGCATTGCCCCGCTGCACGAGAGAGTCTGCGTCACTTGGGCACGGCTTGCAACATCTGGCTGGACCCCGGCGGATCGCTCCGGCCGGCCCGGGACCGGGCGACGCTTGTCGGACGCGCCGCGATGGCTCGCAACCCGTGGCTGCGCCCCGGGTGCTCCGCTGGCGCTTCGCCCTGCGGTGCGTGCCACCGCCTGAGGCGCGCCCGTGCCTGCGCCGCTGCCGGTCCCTCCTGGCCGGCAGGAAGGAGCGACCATGTCCGACGTCCCCGAAACCGAAGCTGCGTGCCTGCGCAAGGCGCTCGCTGCCTTACCGACTGCCGAACGGCGCGTGTTCCTGCTCCATGCCGCCGAGAGCATGGACTATCCCGCGATCGCCCGGCGGCTCTCGATCACCGTGTACGAGGTCGAACGCCTGCTCGCCGCGGCTCTGGTCCTGCTCGACCGTCACCTCTCCGTCAGAGGGGCTGATTCCGGACTGCCGGGTGATGGCGCCTGATTATGGCCCCCCCCCTGTTGCATCGCCGCCAACGAAGTCTAGGATTCTTCTCGATGCGCACCGATCTCGATAATCTGCCAGCCGCCAAGCAGCGCGAGCTCGAACGCGTGGTGCAGATCCTCTTCGAGGAATTCCGCGATGCGACGGCGCTTGCCACGTCGGAGTGGAAGCGCCAGGCGCGTATCCTCAAGGTCATCCTCTATGGCAGTTATGCGCGCGGCGGCTGGGTTGACGAACCCCACACCGCCAAGGGCTACCAATCGGACTTCGACCTGCTGATCATTGTCAACAACGAGAAGCTGACCGACCGCGCGCAGTTCTGGACGACGGCGGAGGAGCGGCTCAACCGCGAGCTGGCGGTGACGAAGACGCTGCGTACGCCCGTAAACTTCATCGTGCACACGCTGCGCGAGGTGAACGACGGGCTCGCCCATGGGCGCTACTTCTTCATGGATGTCGCGCGGGATGGTATCGCGCTCTACGAGAGCGACAGCACCGAGCTGCACGAGCCGAAGCCGAAGACACCACAACAGGCGCTGGCGATGGCGCAGGAATATTTTGGCGAGTGGTTTCCTGCGGCCGCGGGAATGTTGGAGACAGCCCGGTTCAGCAAAGCTCACGGAAGGCTGAAGGATGCAGCGTTCCTGACGCACCAAGCCACGGAGCGTCTCTACCATTGCGTGTTGCTCGTCTGCACCTTCTACACACCGCACGTCCACAATCTGGGCTTCCTTCGCACCCAAGCGGAACGGATTGATCCGCGCCTGATCGAAGCTTGGCCAAGAGCTACTCGCGCCGATCGGGCTCGGTTCGAGAAGCTGAAGGAGGCTTACGTCAAAGCCCGGTACTCGAAACACTATCGGATCAGCTCCGAGGAGCTGGATTGGCTTGGCGAACGGGTCGAAGAGCTAGGTCGCGCCGTTCAGGTGATTTGTGACGAGCATCTCGGTGCACTCAAACGGAGCGCGGTCGCATAAGGCGGATGCTGTCGGGCGGCAATATCGCGCCCTAATAGCGGACATACCGATAAAGTCGGAATGGCCCCAGAAGTTGCCGTTCGTTCGACGAGGCTGCCATCGTTCGCTGACGGCTAGCCCGGTGGGTAAGCAGCAAGAGCCCTGGACATAAGACGGGCGCCTGTCTCCGAGCAAACTAGAGCCTAGGCCGATGCGTTGCGCCGAGATTGGCTTTTGGACAAGGGCTTCAGGAGAGAGTGATCGACCGACGAAATATCGGGCTGTGGCCTGGGTGGAATAACGAACGGGCTCTGTCAGAAGAGCCCGCTAAAGCCGCACCCAGGTCAAGTTGGTGGGAGAGGACGGTCAGGATTTCTGCCAAGCCAATTGGACACCGCCCCGTCGCGATCGTCGGGCATATCTTTCGACCCAGGGTCGACCATGCCAGCGCACCGCAGGTAGCGGTAGCCGGCCCGACCGCCCGGGATCATGTTGAGCCGCCTAGTGTCCTCCCAATGGCCGCGCACCAGCGCTTCCTCCGCTTCGTAAAGCGCCTCGACGTCGGTCGTGACGGCCATTACCTTGTGGTGGATGTAGGTCACCCGCTTGGCTTCCAGTTCCTCCCGCAGCTTGCGGTGGAACAGCAGGTTGCTGCCCTTGCGCATCGCGCGCCGATGCTCGGCCCAACGGGTCTTCCAGCTCCGCGTCGTGATGCCAACGTAGAAGTAGCCATCAACCGGGTAGGAGCCGCCCTCGCCGAAGATATGCTGGTAGAGGACGAACGACTTCTTCGGCCAGCCATTCGGCGCGATGAGGATGTGCGCAGGTGCCGAGAATAGGATGCTCGGTTCGGTCACGTGCTGCGACGACATGTTGATGTCGAACCTGCGCGCCGCGGCCATCAGCGCCGGGTCGGTCACGAGGTCGAGACGGATCACGGGCGCTAGTATGAGCTCGCCGGCTTGTTGAGGCTTACGGGACCTATATTCGTCCGTACCGATCGAGACGTTCCGGTGCCCCTCGAGCATGCGCGTCTGCGGCGCGACGAACTTTAAGCCGTTGCGCATCGCGACCATGTGGAAATCCGGGATGGCGTCGCCCGCGTTGATCCGGATTACGCCACCTGGCTCCCGTGCGCTGCTAAGCCAGAACTTGCCGTAGTCCGTCTCGCACCAAGCGCGCAGTCGCCGTTCGACCTCTCCGCGCAGCTTGTGCGTAAGCGTGGCGTGAGGACCGCAGTTTATGCGGCTTGGGCTGTTGGCTGATCTGTCTGGGGCACCCAGTTCCACGGC